>CAYWYJ010000115.1:0-12195 GCA_964462635.1 uncultured Planctomycetales bacterium | reverse complement strand
CACACCGGCCGTCGGTGACACACGCGGCGTCTTGCCTCGGCCAAGGGGGACTGGTCTTTCTTCTTCTGGCGCGCAGTATCGGCCTGCGGCCACCCGACACGTCTGGGGCGGGCCCCGAAACCGCTCCCGGACGGACAAGATTGCTCGCTGCGGCACTCCTCTAATCGCATTGCCTTTTCGCCGCCGGTCGCTATACTCGGCGAGTGGTTGGATCTGACGATCGGCGTCAAGGGACGCGGTTTCTCTGAAGAAAGCCCTGCCATCTTGCCCGCTTCGGCTGCTCCTACCTTCGGGCCGGTGTCGGCCCCTTTCAACGGACCCTGAAAGCGAGCCGCGGGTCCGAGCGCCCAGAACAGGAGAAACGTGAATGGGCAAGAAGTTGTATGTCGGAAACCTGGCCTTCTCAGTCACCGGAGCGGATCTCGAGCGGCTGTTCGGACAGCACGGGACCGTGCAGTCCGCCCAGGTCATCACGGACCGGGACACCGGCCGGAGCAAGGGCTTCGGCTTTGTCGAGATGGGCTCCAGTGAGGAGGCGCAGGCGGCCATCAGCGCCCTCAACGGCCAGCAGCACGACGGTCGCACTCTGACCGTCAACGAAGCCCGGCCGAAGGAAGGCGGCGGCGCCGGCGGCGGCGGTCGCTCCGGCGGTCGCGGCGGCTATGGCGGCGGTGGCGGCGGCGGCGGACGCCGCTGGTAGTTGCCGACCTCACAACACGGTAAGTCGTATGGGCGCCACGCCGGTCACAGTCGTGATCGGCGTGGCGCCGCATTTATGCGCACGAGTTGGCGCGGGAACGGGAACCGGTCGACCAATGGCGGCGGGGGTTCCCACCCTCCCCCAACCCCTCCTCGCCGCAGCGAGTCGCCGGCGGCGACCTGGCAGGCAGGGGAGTTGCGCCGGGGTTGCGGCACCCTCCTGGCGCGGTCGGCAAATTGGCCCGTGATCCGCGCGAACCGCTACTTCGTCGGCTCGAAAGCGTCCGGGAAGTGCTCGATCTGGGGCTCCCCCTTCGGCGGCACCGTCACCGCTACCACGTCGAAGCGACACGGTTGGTCCGACCAGCGCCGCTGGCGGATCACCCACTCCGCCGCCCGTGTCATGCGGCGACGCTTGTCCACGCCGACCTTGTCCTGCGGCTCGGAATGGGCCCGCGAGCGCAGGGTCTTCACCTCTACAAAGACCACCGTCTCCCCGTCACGCATCACCAGGTCGAGCTCCCCGACGGGCGTGGAATAACGCCGCAAAATGAGCTTGAGCCCCTGCCGACGCAGGAAGCGCTCCGCCAGCCGCTCCCCGTCACGGCCGAGCGCATGTCGCGGATCGTTCACGAGACCATATCCGGTCGAGGTTCCGGTTTGCGCCGCCAGTCAGCCCGGCGTGGCCCCGACAGGCAAACTTGTGGCGGCTGACGCACCCGGCGCGGCCAACGCCGCACAGGCCGGCGAGCGTCAACTCGCACTCTCGGTCCGGCGTGACGCCGAACGCGACACCTGCGGCGACACCAATCTAGGTCGGCGAGCCGGCGACTTCGGAACCCGCGACGGCGGGTTGGGCCGACTGGGCCGCCGCAACCGCCTCCTGGGCATCGCGCAGGGCCTGGGCCTTCGCGGCGCGCGCCTGGGCCGCCGCGGCGCGGGCCGCCGCCGAAATCCGGCGTTCGCGGAGCCGGCGGGCCTTGCCGACGCGGTCGCGCAGGAAGTACAGCTTGCCACGGCGGACCTTGCCGCTGCGGACCGTCTTGATGGCCGCCACGCGCGGGGAGTGGAGCGGGAACGTCCGCTCCACGCCCTCGTTGGCCACGATGCGGCGGACGGTGAACATCTCGTCCAGGCCGTGGCCGCGACGGGCGATGACGGTCCCCTCGAAGTCCTGGAGACGCTCCTTGCCGCCCTCGACGATGCGAATGGTCACGACGACGGTGTCACCGATCTCAAAGTCCAGGCCGCCGGTGCGACCGTATTTCTTCTGGACCGCGCTGAACAGGGGGTTACGCATCGAGCGCCTCACTTTCTCAACTCGCAAGCGCTGCCTTGGCTGAAGCGCTCGATCGGGACGTGGCCCGTGAGCCGCCAGAGGTCTGAGAATCACGTGCGAAGACACGGAACTCGGCGTGGTCCCGAAGCAGATCGGGACGCCGCCGAAGGGTACGCTCATCGGCCTGCCGCTGCCGCCAGGACGCGATCTCGCCGTGGTGCCCCGAGAGGAGCACGTCGGGGACCGCGCGGCCTTCGAACTCGCGCGGGCGGGTGTATTGGGGGTATTCGAGGCGGTCGCCCTGGAAGGATTCGTCGCTGGGGCCCAAGGCGTTGCCCAACGCGCCGGGCAGCAGCCGCACCACCGCGTCGATCACGGTGATCGCGGCGGGCTCCCCGCCGCTCAGCACGAAGTCCCCCAGGCTGATCTCTTCGGGTTGCAGGATATCGAGGATGCGCTCGTCGAACCCCTCGTAGTGGCCGCACAGCAGGAGCAGTCGTGGTTGTGCCGCCAGCCGCTCCGCCGTCGCCTGGGTAAACGGCCGGCCCTGCGGCGTGAGCAGAATCCGCAGGGCCGGGGTGGCATCCAGGGCTTCGACCGCCCGGACGGCGTCGACGACGGGCTGACACATGAGGATCATGCCCGGGCCGCCGCCGAACGGCCGATCATCAACTTTCCTGTGGGGATCCTGCGAGTAATCGCGGAGCTGATGGGTGTGAATCGCCGTCAGGCCGGCCTGTTGCGCGCGGCCGACGATGCTGGCCGCGAGGAACGGCTGAAACATCTCCGGGAACAGCGTAATGACGTCGATCCGCAACATACCGGGCAGTCATGAAAGCGACGGTGGGCGATCACCGGGGCTTGATTCCGTGCTTGCGCAGCAGCCGGGCTACCGTCTCGGTCGGCATGGCGCCGAGCTTGAGCCAATGCTGAATCCGCTCGAGGTTCAGCTTCAGTTGCTGCTCCGCGTCCTTGCTTTGCGGGTCGTAGGTGCCGAGCTCCTCCAGGACGCGCCCGTCGCGCGGGCAGCGGGCTTCCATCGCGCTCAGACGATAGAACGACCGGTGCCGACGCCCCAACCGTTTTAAGCGCAGCCGAACCGCCATACCACACTCCGCTGAAAGCCGCCCCTTCCGAGCGGCTGCACGACAACCGGCCCGGAATCGGACGGAGCCCCATAGTATACGAGTGGTCATGGAGCGTGCCAAGGGCGCCGCGCGACCCAAATTGTCGCCAAGTAGCCCCCAACGACTGGGAGGGCGAGGCTCCGGCCGAGCCGCTGGAACGGCGCCGCGATCGGCTCGGCAGTCCCGGTGCGTTGGGATCGCCCGCCCGGTTCGTCCCAGCCGAACCTCAGCCACGCGCATGGCTTCCCGCCGCGGCTGGATGCGCCCGCGCCGCGAACGAGTCAACTAGAAGCCGTTATATTGCAATAACTTAGAACTGCCAACCGAACCCACCACGCACGTGGTGGGTCGCCTGCCCCCGCACTGGCGTGCGGGGTTCTGATTGGCGTTCTTGGAAAAACCACCCGGCCGCCGGGCCGATCCGAACCGCGTCGTCGGTACCGAACCCCAGTTGGTTGACACCGACCGTGGTCTCCGTACCATCGCCCCCGCAGGAGGCGCAACCCGCAGCTTGTGGAGCGGCCGGCGTGAGTATGGAGACCCCACCCCCGCGCGAGCCTCACGACGGCCACCGGCCCGCGCCGGGGTCTGAGCTGTGGCCCGCTGCGGCCGACGCACCGCCGCTGAGCCCCCCACCCACGTCACCCGATCCCTCGTCGCCCCAACTCACCGCCCGCGCTTTGCTGACGGGGATGGCCCTCGGATCGCTGCTGTCCGTGTGCAACATCTACGCCGGCCTCAAGATGGGCCTGGTGTTCAACATGTCCATTGTGACCGCGGTGATCGGAACCACCGTGTGGGGCACGCTGAGCTGGGCGAGCGCCCGGCGCGTTCGTCCGTGGGGACTGCTTGAGAACAACATCGCCCAGACGGCCGGATCGGCCGCGGCCAGCGTGGCCTCGGCGGGACTGATCGCGGCGATTCCCACCTGGATGCTCGTGACCGGCCAGCGGCTGCCGTGGCTCGCGCTGTCCTTGTGGGTGTTCTCGGTCTGCCTGGTGGGAATCTGCGCCGCCGTCGGGCTGCGACGTCAGCTCATCGTCGGCGAGCGGCTGGCGTTTCCGAGCGGCGTGGCGACGGCCGAAACGCTGCGGGAGATGCACTCCCGCGCGCGGGGGGCAGCGGCCAGTGTCCTGACCCTGTCGTCGGCGGCGGGGGTGGCCGTCGTCCTGGAGCTCTACAAGTACGTTCAATCGCTCGGCATGATCGCGGGGCCGGCAATAGGAGCCCTGGGAATCCCCGGGACGGTCCAGGGGCACACGCTGCGGTCGCTCGGCTTCTCGCTCGCGCCGTCGCCCCTCATGATCGCGGTGGGCGGGCTCATCGGCCTGCGCGCCGCGGTGTCATTGCTGATTGGGGCCGCGGTCGCGTTCGGTGTCATCGTGCCCGAACTGCTCCAACGCCAAGTCATCGAACAACCGACCTTCAGCGTCGCCGTGAAATGGCTGGTCTGGCCCGGCGTCACCTTGATGGTGGTCTCGGCCCTGATGTCCCTGGCCCTCTCGTGGCGTTCGGTCGCGGCCATGTGGCGTGGAATGGTTTTCCGCAGCCCCCCTGCCGACGCCGCCGACCCGGGCGAAGTCCGCCGCGCGAGCTTCCTGCCGGCGCTGCTGACTGTGTTGCTGCTGTCGGTCGTGCTCCAGGGGCTGTTGTTCAAGATCGTCTGGTGGGCCGCGGTCCTCGGCGTACTGCTGTCGTTCGGCCTGGCCCTCGTCGTGGGGCGTGTGTCCGGCGAAACCGGCATCAACCCGGTCGCCGCCGCGGCAAAGGTCACGCAGGTCAGCTTGGGCGCGCTGCTGCCCCACAGTCCCGCGACCAACCTGATGACGTCGAATGTCACCTCGGGCGCCGCCAGCCAATGCGCTGATCTGCTCGACGATCTCAAGTGCGGGCACCTGCTCGGCGCGGCCCCCCGCCGGCAGGCCATCGCCCAGGTGTGCGGCGCGGCGGCCGGAGCGCTGGCCGGCACCGCGGCGTGTCTGCTGCTGCTGGGCGACCCGGCGGCGCAACTGCTCACGGTCGAGTTGCCGGCACCGGCCGTGGCGGGGATGAAGGCCGTGGCCGACCTGTTTGCTCAAGGGCAGTCGGCGTTGCCGCCGGGCGCCGGCCCGGCAATGGCCGTGGCGGCGGCGGCGGCCGTGGCCCTCACGTTGCTGGAGAAGCTGGCCCCGCCGGCGTGGCGCCGCTACGTCCCCAGCGGCGCCGGGCTGGGACTGGCGTTCGTGTTTCCGGCCAGTGTGTCGCTGACGGTGTTCGTGGGGGCGCTGGCCGCGGGCGGGTTGCGGGGGCTGCGCCCGGGGTGGAGCGCCCGGCGGCTGTTGCCGCTGTGCGCCGGGCTGATCGTGGGGGAGACGCTGACGGGGTTCGGGACGACGCTGCACCGGCTGGCGCCGTGGCGGCTCCTGGGCCTGGGATAGCATTCCTAGAATTGCTTGACAACGCCGCGCGGCGCGGGTACACTCCCCTTGTCCGACGGGTGGTCCATCGCCCGACGGCCCGGGCCTTCGCGGGCCGGACACCCGCGCGGCCCGGGCCCCGTCCGGACGCTCGGAGGTGCCCCATGACCGACATCGCCCAGGAGCTCATGACCCCCGACGAGGCCGCCCGCTGGTTCCGCCGCTCCCCCTCCTGGCTCCGCCAGCAGCGGGAGCTGGTCCGCGTGGCCGGACCCGGCGGCCAGCCGTTGTACCACGTCCGCGTGTGCCGGGCGTACATCCTCGGCCGGATGCAGAACCTCCTCGGCGAGGCGCTGCGGGAGATTCAGCTCCAGGCCCTGGCCGCCGCCTGCGGCGTGACGCTCACGCCGCTGAGCCCGGCCCCGGCCGGCAGAGCCCAGTAGCGTGCCGGTCCGCCGTACCCCTCCACGGCGACCGTTCGATCGGTTGCGCGACCGTCGCCGCGCCATCGATCCGTACCGCGACCGTCAGGGAGCGGCCATGCCTTACGCCAAGTCCACTCCTTGCTCGTCCGAGGCATACTCGCAAGCGGCACGTAGCTGGTCGGTCGTCCACAGGTAGCGGGTACTGCCGTGGCGTGACCATGGCCGTTGGTCCATTGCGAACAAGCCGCGGTCCCGCAGGGCCCGCGTGGCCCGCGACTTGAACGCGTTCATCACGTGCTCAGGCGGGTCGGGAGCTGCCACGACCACATGGACGTGATTGGTGCGGACGTTCGCGCCGTGGAGCGTCCAGTCCCGGTATCGGCACACTTGGCGCACGGCCGCCTCCACAACCCGCCGTTGCGCCGCGTCGAGCCACACCGCTGCCTGGTCACATCTCGAGCGCGCTACGTCTTCGCGCCGCACGCACGGTGGGCACAGCGGCGTGCCGGAAATGTTGTGCGTCCGATCGATCGAGCCGCGGGCATCGCCGGGAAGCCAGGAGCCGTACGTGCGGAATGTGATGAGGTACGCGAGCGGCTCGCTCATGTGAGGCTCCGCCGTGCGGCCTGCGCGTCGGAACGACATTGCCGATCGGACGCGCTGGGCGCAGCATAATCCCGGCCGCTCCCTGACGGTCGCGGTACAGATCGGCCGCCCGCTGCGTCGGGCCCACCTGGCCAGGCGGGCACCCGGGGCACAGCACGGCCTCGGGCCGCTCCCTGACGGTCGCGGTACGGATCGCCTGCTCGGCAAGGGTCACGGCAGCGATCATCTGCTGGCAGCGTAGCCTAACCGCATCCATGCCAGCCGCCGTACGGATCAACGCCCCAGGGATGGTCGCAGTACGGACCCAGGCACGTCCACGCGGACTTACCCCCGACTGGTTGGCGCGCTTCCGTACCGCGACCGCCTGATCCGTACCAGGACCCTCCGATCCGTACCGCGACCGTTAGGGAGCGGCCAGGCGCGCGACCGCCGACCATCTCCCGCTACATGTGTAGCCCGCCATCGACCGAGATGACCTGGCCGGTGAGGTAGCTCGACGCCGGGCCGGCGAGGAACGCGACGACCCTCGCAACTTCCTCCGGCTGGCCCATGCGCTGGAGCGGGATGATCTGCTTGGCGGCCTCTTTCACCTTCTCCGGCAGCACCGCCGTCATGTCCGTGGCGATGAAGCCGGGGGCGACCGCGTTGCACAGCACGCCGCGCTTGCCCATCTCCTTGGCCACCGACTTGGTGAGGCCGATGACGCCGGCCTTGCTGGCGGCGTAGTTCGCCTGGCCGGCATTGCCCGACAGCCCGGAGAAGCTGGCCATGTTGATGATCCGCCCGCCGCGCTGCCGCAGCATGACTTTCGCCGCCGCCTGCGTGCCCAGGAAGACCGCCCGCAGATTCACATTGATGACCGCGTCCCACTGCTCCGCGCTCATCGACAATACGAGCGTGTCGCGGGTGATGCCCGCGTTGTTGACCATGATGTCGAGCTTACCGAACTTCTCGACGGCGGTGGCGACGAGCTTCTCGACGGCGGCGGGATCGGTGACGTTGGCCACCATCGTCTCGCAGCCGACGCCCTTCGCGCGGACCGCCTGCGCGGTCTGGTTCAGCTCCTCGACAAGCATGTCGGTCGCCAGGATGTTGGCCCCCTGCTCCGCCAGCTCCAGGCAGATCGCCCGGCCGATGCCGCGGGCGGCCCCGGTGACGATCGCCGACTGTCCCTGCAAGTCCTTCATGACTTCCACTCCTTCGCGTCGTCAGCTCGCCGCACTCGCCAGGTCCGCCAGCGTGCTCACGTTCACCGTCTTCGCGCCGCGATTGATCTTCCGCATCATGCCGGTGAGGTGCCGGTTCGGCCCGATCTCCCAGAACTGCTCGCCGCCGTCGGCGATCAGCCGCTCGACGCACGCCTGCCACCGCACGGGGCTCACGACCTGCTGGTACAACAGCTCCCGGATCGCGTCCGGCCCGCGGTGGTAGTCCGCGGTGACGTTCGAGACCACGCGCACGGCGGGCGTCCTGAACTCGCACTCGGCCAGCGCGCCGCGCAGCCCGTCCGCCGCCGGCTGCATGTGCTCACTGTGAAACGCCCCCGCCACCGGCAGCGGGACCGCCCGCAGGCCGAACTGCTCGGCCAGCGCCGCGGCGGCGTCGCAAGCAGGCTTGTCGCCGGAGATGACGATCTGCCCGGGGCAGTTGTAATTCGCGGGTTGGACGCGGCCTTGCGGCGCGACCTTCTCGCACAGCGCCAACGCCTTGTCCTCGTCCGCGCCGATCAGCGAGACCATGCCCCCGGCCGTCCGCTCGGCGGCCTGCTGCATGAGCTGCCCGCGGCGGGCCACCAGCCGCAGTGCGTCGGCGAACGAGAGCGCTTCGGCCAGGTGCAGCGCCGTGTACTCCCCCAGACTGAGCCCCCCCAGCGCGGTAAACCACGCGCGTTGGATCCGCCCGGCGTCGAGCGCGGCCCGGAACAGCGCCACGCTGGTGGTGAAGATCGCCGGCTGCTGGATGTCCGTCGCGTTCAGCCGCTCGGCCGGCCCCTCGAAGCACAACTGCGACAGCGAGAAGCCGAGAATGTCATCGGCCTCGGCGAACGTATCGGCGGCGACGCGGTGCGCTTCGGCCACATCGCGGCCCATGCCGACCACTTGGGCCCCCTGCCCCGGGAAGATCGCCACGAAGCGGCTCACGTCACACCCTCATCAGCACCGACCCCCAGGTCAACCCGGCCCCGAACGCCACCAGCATCACCAGGTCCCCCGGCTTGATCCGCCCATCCGCCCGGCACTCGTGCAAGGCGACGGCCACCGACGCCGCCGACGTGTTCCCGTAGCGGTCGATGTTGATGGCCACCTTGCCGAGCGGCACGCCGGCCTTCTCGACGGCCGACTCGATGATCCGCAGGTTGGACTGGTGCGGGATGAAGAGCGCCACGTCGTCCACGCTCACGCCGGCATCGGCACACGTTTCCGCGATGACCGCCTGCATCTGCGTCACCGCGAACTTGTACACCTCGCGGCCCTGCATCCGCATGTAGTGCATCCGCTCGGCCAGCGTCTGCTCGCTCGCCGGGTGCTTCGACCCGCCGGCGGGAATGATAATCAGCCGCCCGCGGTCGCCGTCCGCCCCCATGCGCACCGCCAGAATGCCGCGCTCGCCCGACGTGGCCCGTCGCAGAACAACGGCCCCGGCGGCGTCGCCGAACAGCACGCACGTGGACCGGTCCCGCATGTCGGTGATCGTGCTGAGACACTCGGCGCCGACCAGCAGCACGGTACGGGCCAAGTCGTTGATGATGTGCTGCGCCGCGGCAATGAACGCCCACACGAACCCGCTGCACGCCGCCGACAGGTCATACGCCGGAATCCACCCGCAGCCGAGCGCCGCCTGGAGCAAACACGCGGTCGACGGCAACGGGTGATCGGGGGTGATTGTGCCGACCACGATCATGTCAATGTCGGCCGGCGTGAGGCCCGCGTCGGCCAGGGCCGCCCGGCTGGCCTGCGTTGCCAGCGTCAACGTCGATTCGCCCGGCGCGACCCAGCGCCGCTCGTGAATCCCCGTGCGCTGCACGATCCACTCGTCGGACGTGTCCACCCGCTGCGACAGCTCGTCGTTGGTCACCACCCGCTCGGGGACGGCCACGCCCGTGCCGCTCATCTCGACCGGCCACGCGACCTTCATGCCGCTCCCTCGGGCTGCCGCTCCAGCTCCCGAGCGATGACCTCGATCAACCCCTGGCGCACCTGCTCCACCGCGACGCGCACCGCGTTGGCGATCGCCCGGCGGTCGCTGCGCCCGTGACAGATGATGGTGACTTTGCGGATGCCGAGGAGCGGGGCGCCGCCGTATTCGGCGAAATCGTGCCGCTTCCAGATGCGTGACACAATCGGCTCGAACCGCGGCAGCAGCTCCTGACTCTCCTCCTTGATCTCGTGGACGATGGTCTTGAACAAACCCTCCGCGAGTCCCTCGGTCAGCTTCAGGACCACATTGCCCACGAACCCGTCGCAGACGGCGATGTCGCAATGGCCGCCGAAGATGTCGCGGCCCTCGACGTACCCGACGTAGCGGAGCTGCGCGTCGCCCTTGAGGAGCGCCCGGGCCTCCTTGACCAGCGTGTTGCCCTTGCCTTCCTCCTCGCCGATCGAGACCAGCCCGATCCGCGGCTGCCTCACACCCAGGATCAGCCCGGCGTAGCACTGACACATCCGGGCGTATTCGTGCAGGTGGTGCGGCTTGGGCGACGGGTTGGCCCCCACGTCGCAGATGAGCGCGGGGCCGTGAAACGTGGGCATCACGACCGCGATGCCCGGCCGCGAGACCCCGCCCAGCGGCCCGATCTTGAGCTGGCTCGCCGCCGCCATCGCCCCCGTGTTGCCCGCCGAGATGGCGGCATCCAAGCGGCCTTCGCCGGCCGCCACCGCCATGCGATAGATGCTCGAGTCCCGCTTCTGGCGCAGGGCCTCGACCGGGGCCTCGTCCATCCCGATCACTTGCGGACAGTGCTCCACGCTCACCCGGCGGTCGGACAACCCCGCTTCGCGGCATTGGGCCTCGACGACGTCCCGCAGGCCGAAGAGAACCAGATCGTCGTCCGGGGCCAGGAAACGCAAGCCGGCTTGCACGCCGCGGACGATCTCCGCCGGCGCCAGGTCGCCGCCCATCGCATCCAGGCCGATGCGCATGGCGCCCTCTCCTAGTCCTTCTTCTCCGCGATCTCGATCCGCGTGTGCTTGTTGACGTAGCCGCAGTTGGCGCAGGCGGCGTGCGGCAGTTTGGCCTGACTGCACTGCGGGCAGGCCATCAGGTGGGCCGGCCGCAGGGCCAGGTGCGACCGCCGCGTCCGCTTGCGCATCTTGCTCTTTCTCGTGACCGGTAGCATGACGTTTCCTTCAACGGGCCAACTCGCCGGCGCAGCCCAACTTCCGCGGGCATCGGTCCGGACCGCATGGCCCCGCGCGGCCGCCCCGTTTGGCGAATAGTTGAACGTACCGCCCCCGGCGCCACACTGTCAAGCCGCCGGCGGCCGAACCAAACAGAGCCGCCGCCGGGGGCTTCCCGACGGCGGCTCGCGCGATTCAATCGTCCGGTCAATCCGGAAGCGGACCTAGCGCCCGCGACGAGCGCAGAGCAGGCCGACCGCCAGCAGCGCCAGAGCACCGGGCTCCGGGACGTACGTCACCGACCCGACCAGAGCGCGGGACGCGAAGAACGAACCGCCCGTCGTGAACGGCGCGCTGCGCGCGTCGCCCGTCACGAGGGTCAGGTTCGCGTCCTGGAAGGTCGTGTACGGCGGGGTACCGGTTCCATAGTAACGGGGGCCGGCACCCGTGAACAGCAAGGCCACGCCCGTCACCTGACCCTGCGTCAGCACAATGGGCGGAATCTTGATCGGCAGTGAAACGCCGGTCGATCCCTGCGCACCCTGCGTCGCCAGCGCGACACCCAGTGATGTCCAACCCGTCGGCGAGCTGCCCGGACCGGCTTGGCCGAGGGCCGAACCGGGGTAGGTGAAGACCTCGACGTTGAACTGGGCACCCGCCGCTGCCGTGCTCGCCGTCACCAACTCGTTGACGACGATGTCCGGCGCCGTCGCGGTCAGGTCCAAGAACATGGCCCAGCCGGCCGATCCGCCGTTATTGGCGGGCGGGGGATAGGCCTGCAACGTGGTCTGCGCCGAGCCGACCGACGCTGCCGCAACTAGAGCGAGAGCAATAACCAGAGATTTGCGCATCAGACTCCTCCTCAAGTGATGTGTCACGAGCTCCGAACCCGAGACTCTTCTCTATCTCCTTAAGTTACCGTACCGCCGCCACCCCACCCTTGCAAGCAGAAACCAATTCAGGAAAGCGTTGTATGTTATCGGACGTCGCCCAACGGGCGTTTGCTGTGCCGATCCCGTCACGCCGCGATGCCATACCCGCCGCCGCGCACGAGCCCCGCCAGCCAGTGCGATGGCCGCGCAGCGCGCCAGCCGTGGGCATCCGCGGCGCTGGACTTCCGCGACGGCGGGCAAGCTCCGGTCCGGCGCTACGGGGAGTGCGGGCATCCCACCCGCCGTAGCGGCTCGCCACAGCGAGTCGCCTTTGGCGGCCGGGCTCCGTACCGGCCGTGCAGCGCAGAACCACTGCTCAAGAGCAGTGGCACACGCCGTCGGGCGCGGACAGGCCACCGGGCCGCGGGCCGTCCGCATCCGCGACGCCGGACTC
>CAYWYJ010000114.1:0-12258 GCA_964462635.1 uncultured Planctomycetales bacterium | reverse complement strand
CCCGCCCTTCTCGGGGGGGGGCCGCGGCGGGCCCCCCCGCCGCCCGGCCCGCGTGGGGTGCCGCGCGGGGGACCGGTTCCGGCGACGACGGATGGCTCGTGTGGCTGAGGTGCGGGTGGCGATGGGCCCAACACAAGCGGAGGCGTGGCGCGCGGTGTCCGACGCCGCCGACCTCAAACGCCTGATTCGCGCCGTCCCCGACTTCCCCAAACCGGGCGTCCTGTTTCGCGACATTACGCCGCTGCTCGCGGACCCGTCGGGGTTGGCGATGGCCGTGGAACTGATGGCCCAGCCGTTCCGCGCCAGCCACATCGACCTCGTCGTGGGCGCCGAGTCCCGCGGGTTCATCTTCGGCACCGCGGTCGCCAAAGTGCTCTCGGCCGGGTTCGTCCCCGTCCGAAAACCCGGCAAGCTGCCGGCCCGGACCCGGCGGCACGAATACGCCCTCGAATACGGCACGGATGCCCTCGAAATGCACGTGGACGCGATCCAACCGGGGCAGCGCGTGCTGGTTGTGGACGACCTGCTGGCCACCGGCGGCACGCTGGCGGCCTGCTGCGGCCTGGTGCGGGAATCCGGGGCCAGGATCGAGGCCGTGGCGGTGCTGATCGAGTTGGCCGCCCTCGGCGGGCGCGCCCTCTTGGGTGACCACCCGGTGTTCAGCGTGATTACGTATTGAGGAGCCCGACGGGTGGTGGCCGCCCCGACAGCGAGCGCAGTGAGCCCCTTGGCCGGCGCCGGGCGCAGGGGGCCGCGGCCGTCACCTGAGACACCCTGGAACTTGGCGACCGCCCCACAATACTACTGGCTTGGGTCCGGCGGACCCGGCCCCGGACGACTTGCCCGATTCCCGTTTTCGGGGTACATCCCCGTTGCAGGGAAGCGTCGTCGCGGCCCAACGGCCGCGTGCCCGAGCGGAGACCGTTCATGTTCCGTAAAGCGAAGCGCCCAGCCTGGCCGGCGGCCCTTGGCGGGCTGGTTCTGATCGCGGCCGGCGGCTGTGGCCTCTTGGTGGACTTCTTCGACCCCGACCTGGCCGGCCGGCTCGGCCTCGACCCGGCCACCATCAAGCCTCAGCAAGGCACCGTGATCGTCGCGTTCGCCAATTCGACACGGTACCCGGCGGCGTTCAACGCGTACTGGTCGCGGGACGCCAACAACCTGGCCGGCTACTCGCGCAATTTCAGCGTTGATGTGCCGTCCGGCAACGTGCGCAACGAGGTACTGGAGTGTCCGGTCGGCGTGATTTCCCCCGGCAGCCTGGATTCCACCTTCACGCCCAGTGGTCTGGCCGTGGTTGTTCAAGCCGCGGGAGAAGCCGCGCAGGTCGAATACGCCGGCCCGCCCCTGATCTCGGGCGACGGCTTCTTCTGCGGGGATGTCATCGAGATTCGCGTGTCCGCGATCGGCACCGGCGACACGGCCACCTACGCCGTGAGCGTCCGCGTCATTCGTGGTCGCTGATCGGGAAGGAGCAAGACGGCATGGCAGGACGGTTCCGACTGCGGATGCGATG
The DNA here is from genome assembly GCA_964462635.1 of uncultured Planctomycetales bacterium. Classification (GTDB taxonomy): domain Bacteria; phylum Planctomycetota; class Phycisphaerae; order UBA1845; family Fen-1342; genus JBFMAI01. Next base: position 10,742 of record CAYWYJ010000114.1, on the reverse strand, counting down.
GGCGGGCTTGGCCCTGTGCGGGGCGCTGGCGGGCTGCGGGCTGCTCAATGAAGCGTCGTCGCTGCTTAACCCGAACCTGCTCGGCGCGCTCGGACTGGGCACGCGCGTCGCCAGTCTTCCCGGCGACGCCCCCGGCCTGCTGGTCGCGGTCGAAAACCGGACCGACCGCTGGGTCTCCGTCGTCATCGCCTACCGCGATGGGGACGACAAGGTGCAGAACTACACCACCGTCGTCGGCCCCGGCGACAAGAGCGGCCAGATGCTGGTCTGCCCGGTCAAGGAAATCACCATCGGCGACGTCTCGAACCTCAGTCAGCCCGGCGCGCTGGTCTACCTCATCGACACCGCCACCGTGGCCGGCGACACGACCCTGCTGGACAGCGCGCCCTTCATCGAGGTGGACCCCTTCGGCGTCTTGCTGCTGGAGGGCACCAACTTCGATTGCGGCGACGGACTGACCTTCACCGTGCAAGCGTCGAGCGTCAGCGCGTCGGGTTATCAGACGTTCGCCTACATTCGCCGAGCGGGCTCGTGAGCGCGACGCCGCGCGGGCGGCGGTCGCGGACGTTGGAGTGCGGCATGAGTAGATTCACGCGAATTGGCGCGGCGGCGGGAGCCGGCCTGATCCTGGTCTTGGCGTTGGGCGGCTGTCCCCTCGGGATTTCGCCCGTGGAATACGTCGCCGGGGGCACCGGCGACACCACGGTCCTACGCTCCACGCCGCTGGTCGAGGTGCTGACCCCCGTGGCGGACCTGTCGATCACCGGCGGGACGCAGGTCGAGGTCAACTGGCGGGCCTTCGCCTCCACGCGCACCGCCGTGCTCAACGTCATCGTGGACGAAGACCAGACCCCGGACAACAAGAACGAGACCGAGGCGTTCTCGAATCTCGGCCTCACGCAGTCCACGGCCCTGGTGGACACCACGCGGCTCAAGCGCGGGACATACTACGTCGGTGTCGTGATGGAGCAGGTGGGCAAGATCGTCGCCTACGACTATGCCCCGGGCCGCGTGACCATCGACCAGGCCCCGGACCTGTTTTTCACCTCTCCGCGCGGCACCTTCGCGTACGACCGCGCGGCGGCGATTGTCCCCCGTTTCAGCGTCGCGTGGGAGCTGGACGACCCGGATTCCACGAACACCGTCGAGATATTCCTCGATCCCGACGACACGCCGAACGGCAACGAAGTCTTCCTGTTCCGCAGCCAGTCGCAGACCGGCGACAGCTTCGCGTTCGACCTGCCCACGATCGAGTTCGAGCCGGGGCTGTATCGCCTGCTGGCGGTTGTCTCGGACGGCCGCAACTCGTTCCCGTTCTACGCGCCGGGCAGCGTCCGGCTGCGAGCGCGGCTGGCGGGGGCGATTGACTTGCGGGACCTGGCCCTCGGCCGTGGCGAGGTCGCCGGCGCCGTCTTTGAGGGCTTCAATCCCCGGGACAACGTCGGCAGCTTCGTCAGCACGATCGGCGACATCGACCGCGACGGCTTCGGCGACTTTCTGGCGATGGCGCAGTTCGGCAAGTCGCGCTACAGCGTGAACCTGCAACGCACCGGCGTTGGAGAAGCTTATCTCGTCTACGGGCGGGCCAAGCGCTTTAGCGGCCGGATTCACTTCAACTCGACGGGAACGCTCTTTCGCGGCGAGGTCTACACTGGCGTGCCTGAGGTGGCCGACCCGATCCGCCCCAGTCGCGGGATCACGAGCTTCGCGCTCTTGTCCGATTGGGACGGCGACGGAGTGCGCGAAATGGCCTTCGGCATTCCCTTCACGGATTCCGTCTCCCTTGGCGGACTAACGGGGATCAACAACTTCGCTCCGCTGGATCCCAACGGCTACTTCCGCAGTGGCGCGGTGGTTGTGGCGGCCGGCTCCTCGCTGCGACCGGACCTGGGGTTTCCGGGACGGAACGTATTCAATCTGGCCGAGTTTGGGACCGTCGCCCACGTGCCTCTCACGTGCAACATCTGCGGGCCGGTCGACCCCAACGATCCCGATCCCGAGAACCCCTGCCCCTGCGACGAGGGGTTCGAGGGGCCCAAGGCCCCGTTTCCTCTGGCGGGGTGCCCCGACACCAGGTTTCACCAGCACATCGTGGACGTCAACGGCGTCCTCAATCGCGGCGCCGTCCGCCTGGGCTGCCGCTTCGCCAGTAGCGAGTCCGGCGACCAATTCGGCGAGTCCGTCGCCGCCTGGGACTTCGACAGCATTGTCATGGCCGCCCCGAACCGCGATCCACTAAGTAGCGTCCTGCGGCTGACCCACAGTGTGCCCGGAGCAGGTGTTATCAGCACGTTCTTCTGCGACGTGAAATCCGGCTTCTATCCATGGACCAACACCAACGGGCCACCCAGCAACGACACGTTCAACTACCCAGGGTCGCAGCAGAGCAGCGGCGACCGGCTGATTCCCCACGGCGGGCCGTATCACTACGTCATGGACGACCTCCTTTACTCGCCGGGGTTCGTCGTGGATCCCGACGACAGCGAGCCGTGCGCCCGGGTGATCGACGAGCGAATCGCCACGCCCGAGAACAGCGTTCGGTTTTGGTCGAACGTGCCCGGAGCGCGGCTGAGCAACGTCAAGGGGCTCGGTGACCTGAATGGTGACGGCTTGCTGGATCTCGTGATCGGGGCCCCGTTGGCGGAGGACGGCGGCGGCGCCTGCTACATCGTTCTCGGCCGTCTCCGCGATCTTATTCGCGGCGGCGAACTTCAACTCGAAGAGCTCGGACTGCCGATGAACGCGCCCACTCGCCCCAACCAGCGCATCTTTGACGGCATTCGGATCATCGGTGGCGCCGGCGAGCGGCTGGGCCAATCCCAGGACAGTGCCGGCGATTTCAATCATGATGGCTATGCCGACGTGGTCATCGGATCGCCCCAGCTCAACAACAGCCGCGGTGGGGCCGCCGTGTTTCTCGGCGCGCGCGATGTGGGCAACCTGACCGAGACCGAAATCCCGTTCATGGAGCTGCCGCAGCGGGGACTCGGCGTCGTCTTCGTCGGGGAGAACGAGAACGACTTGGCCGGGGCCCGCGTCGCGGGCGTGGGGGACATCGATGGCGACGGCCATGACGATATCCTAATCGCGGCCCCCGGGCGGTCTGTCCGCATTGATCTGGATCTCGACGGCAAAGTCGACGTGGACCGGCGCAATTGTGGCGTGGTGTACTTGGTCTACGGGGCGCGGGACTTAGCGTCGAGACGCACGCCGGGCGGGCAACCCGGAATTCTCGAACTCCGCTACATCGGCACCGACGCTCTGCCGGGAGTTATGTTTATCGGACGCAACAGTGGCGATTATCTTGGCGCCGGCCTCGGCGAGCAGGGCGACCGCAGTTTCGGAATTGGTTCTGCCGGGGACGTTGACGGAGACGGTGCCGGCGACCTCCTTCTGGGTTCCGTCCGGGCGGCTCCCCGTAACCGTGTCCGCGCGGGCGAGGTGTACCTGCTGTACGGTGTTCGGGACTGACGCCTGGGAAGCGATAGAATGAAGAGGTCCGTTATGAAGGCGTGTTTGCGGTGGTCCTGTCTGGCTGGCCTGGGGGTTACGCTCGCCGCGTGTTCCCTCGACGCCGTCGAACGCAACCCGTTCCTCGGCTACACGGAGGAGTACGGCGTCGCCGGCCAGCAGCAACGGTCCGATGAGGGCGCGGCCAGCGGCACCGGGACACAGATCCAGTTCCGCCGCGACATGACGATCACGTTGCGGAACAACTCCGCCGAGGCCGACGTCAACACCACTTTGGTCGCCTGGGTCAACGTGAGCAGCATTCGTTCGGCGCAACAGCAGGACGCCCTGCTGCGCGGGGGGTATGTGCAGCTCACCCGCGAGGTCCGACTCGGGGCGGCCCACACGTTGCCCATTGGAACGTTGGTCTACGAGGGCGGTGGCACGGCGGGCGCCAGCAGCGTTCTTCTGCGCCGGGCCACCACGACCGGGGGGACCGGAGGGGAGCCTGGTCAGCAACAGGGCCAGGTGACCCCCATCTCGACGTCGATGACCCTGGTGACGCCGGACGCGATTCTGCTCTTTTCCGAGCCACCGGTGTCGTGCGAGAGTGTCGCGTTCTATTTCACCGGCGAGGACGGGCGTGTGTTGACGGCCGAACCGGCGGGCGATGCCGAGGCCCCGTTTGCGGGTGCCACCGGCCGCGGGGGGCTCAAGACGCTGGCCCAGGTCGACGTCTACGAGTGCCAGCCTCTGCGGCCCGGGTTGTTCTTCAGCTTTGGCGGCGCGCGGAAGCCGAACGAGTACTACGAAGGTGAGAACGTGACGGTGGACTTCTACCTTGTGCCCCAGGAGGGGTACTGCGGTGTGGTGACCGTCGGTCAGACGACCACGGAAGCTGGCCAATCGTAGACGATAGGAAGGCCCAACTACCAGCGCCAGGATTCGTGGCTGCGTGCTGCGAGGTGCGAGGACCATGAAGAAGATCGCCCCGATCGCTGCCTGCCTGTTGACCCTCGCCGTGACCATGACCGCCCAGGGGCAAGGCGAGAGTCCGCCGCAGATCTACGCCGTGGACTACTTCATCACTCGGTTCGAGGGGACCCGCGAGGATTTGGTCAACTGGTACTCGTGGCGGGCGGGGTGGTTCTGGTTCCCGCCGATGAGCAGTGTGGTGCCTTTCGACCCCGAGACGGAGGTCGCGAACGAGTACGACTGGATTCTCCTGCAACTGATCGTCACCGACGAGGAGCTTGATGATCCGGAAGCCGACGTCAAGTTCTACTACCGCCTGCGCGGCTACGCGTCTCTCGGTCCGCCGGAAGCTCCGCCATTGCAGGGGGCGACCAGTAACTGGCCCCCAGTGGCGGGCTGGCAACGGATTGATCCCCCGCCGGCGAACGCCATGGTGATGTGGATCTGGGTGGCCGTGCCGGACATCCTCGGTGTCAATCAACTGCGTATGCGGGGCCTCATCGACTATGACGTGCTGTGGTGGATTGACGTGCGTGTCAGCAACGAGGAGAAGCCCGACCCGGAAAGCGGTCAGTGGAGTCGGTTCTCGTTCTATCTCCGGGCGAAGGAGAATCCGCTGCTCGCCCCGCCGAACCCCCCGCCGTTTGCCGACGCCGGCGCCGACCAGACCGCCGCGGCGGGCAGCACCGTCGTGCTGGATGGAAGCCGCTCTTTTGACAGCTCGAACCTCGGGTTCGACCCCAGCGAGCCAAACGTCTTTGTGAAGGACACGCTGGAGTACGCCTGGGAGTGGATTTCGGGGCCGGAGCGGGTTGACCCCGAGGCGAACGATGACGGCAACGACGCCACCGCTCAGGTCACACTCTCCCTGACGGGGGACTATGTGTATCGCCTGCTCGTGGAGGACGGCGTCAATCCGCTGCCATCCACCGACGAGGTGACCATCAGCGTGGTCTCCTCGCTGCCGGTCAATCGCGGCCCGCGCGCCATCATCACCGGTCCCACGGCGCCGGTCGCGTTGGGGACGACCATTCGGCTTGGCGCGGAGCGTTCCACCGATCCCGACGGCGACAAGCTCAGCTACCGTTGGCGGCAAACCAACGCCGTCGGCGGGGCCCTGGAAAGCGACGAAGTCATCGACGGCTTCCAGCCCCTCGTCGGGGTGACGGAGAAGATCGCGTCGTGGAAGCCCGTGAAAACCGGCACCTACTATTTCTCGCTCCTAGTCACCGATCCGGGAGGTCTCAGCGATACCGCCTTCACGTCGGTCCAGGTCATCGAACTGGCCACCGCCGGGAAGCTCCTGTACCGCCAGGTCGACAATGGCGGCGATGAGCAAACCCCTTCGGTGCAAGAGCGCGCCGCGCCGGGCGCCTGTGGCGCCGGCAGCCTCTTCACGCTCGCGGTCGTGCCGGTGATGCTCTGGTTTGCCCGCGGCCGGCGCCGCTGAACGTAACGGGGTCGCGGCGGCGTTCAGTCGCGGGGCCGCGGCCGGTGTTTCCACCGCCGGTGGACCCACAAGTACTGCTCCGGGTGGCGGCGGACCGCCGCCTCCAACGCCGCGGTGTACTCCTGGGTGATCCAGCGTAGCGGGTCGTCGCGGCCCTCCCATTCCTCCGGCTGGATGATGCGCTCCACACCGATGCGATAGTGGAACCCGCGTCGCGCCCGGACGGCGTGCCCGACGATGATCGGCACGCGTTTGGCCATCGCCAGCAGCCCGATCGACTTGTACGTCGAAGCCGGCCGCCCGAAGAACGCGACGAACAGCCCCTTTCGACCGGCGTCCTGGTCGGCAATGAAGCTCAACGCCGCCCCCTGGTCGATGAGCTCTCCCGCGATCGCACTGACCCCTTTCTTGTACAGCAGCGACAGGCCGCCGGCCCGCCGCGACCGCTCCACGTATTCGTTGATGAGCGGATTGTCCACCGGCCGCATCACCGCCGTCAGTGGCAGCCCCAACCGGCTGATCGTGTACCCGAGCAGCTCGTAGTTGCCGAAATGCCCCGTGAGCAGGATCGTCCCGCGCGCGGCCAGCAGCTCGCGCAGCGCCGGCCCAAGCTGGTCCAGCTCCACGTACCGCGCCCACGACCACGGGTTGATCAGCCGCGGCGTGAGCACCAGCTCCACCAGGTAAAGCTGGGCGAAGTGCTCAAACGACCGCCGCGCGATCCGCCGCAACTCCCGCTCGCCGTAGCGGTCACCCAGCGCCGGCCGCAGGTGGTCCAGGGCGCGGTCGCGGTGGCGTTTCATCAGGAGCCACCACAGGCGCCCCATCAGCCGGGCCGTGCTCAGGTTCATCTCGATCGGGAAGCACCCGATGATGAGCGCCCACAGCCGCAGGGCGGCGTACTCCCCGACCCGCCGGACCGCCAGGGTCAACGTTGGCGCTTCGGTGACCTCGCACAGGTATTGTCGGATCCGTGCGGCCATCATGGCGGGGCGGAAGTCGTTGTGGGAACGCTGGACGGGGCGGCCGGTCGGATGACACCCGGCCAGCCCTCCGTCCGCAGCCGTTCCCGGAGCTTGTCCGGCACACGCAGCTCGGGTTCGCGGAACGGCGGCGGGCGGTTGCCGAACAGAATGTAGTGCCGATCGTACGTCCCGTGGCGCGTTTGCAGCCACAGGTGCAACGGCGGCAGCGGACGCCCGGCGCGGGCCAGTTCCGGCGGCGCGTCCAGCAGGAACTTGATGTACCCCTCAAACGGGATCACGAAGAGACACAGCTCGTCACCCGCCATGAGGTCGATCATTGTCTCGCCGTAGCGCCGCATTTCGTAGTCCAGGTCGCGGCGGTGCGGCTGCTCGCCGCGGCGGAAGCGCTCCTGCTGTTCGGCGAGCAGTTCGAGCTGGTCGATGACACGCGGGTAGCGGATGTTGCTGAACCAGACAATGCGCGGGTCCTGACTGCCGGCCATGCGGATGGCGGGACGCGCTGCGGCAGGCACTTTGCGGGTGAGCTGCTCGGCGAAATCCACAAACGGCCGCTGGGACATGACCAGCGGCGTGAGATTCGGCCACGCGTACAGCCACACCGCCCACATGGTCACGACCAGTCCGCCGAACGCCGCGTGCTCGTGCCGCCGCCGGTACAGCCAGGCCGCCAGGCCGCAGCCGACGGCGAGGAGCGTTACGGTGATGAGGTACGCCGCGAGCACGTCCTCCCAGGCGTACAGGCCCTCCAGCTCGAACTGCCCGCGCTTCGTCCACCACCACTGGCGCAGGACCGGCCAACCGGCCCCCAGCAGTGCGCCGGGCAGCAGCACCCACACGGCGAGCGTGCCCACCCAATCCCGGCGGGGCTGCTGCGGTCGCCGCGGGTCGAAGAAGCGCGCCAACTCGATCCCCAGCAGGACGAACAGCGGTGGCAGTCCCGGCAGGAAATACCGCCATTCCTTGCCCGTGGACGCGGTGAAGAACACGAGGAGGCCGGCGAACCAAACGATCATGAATCGCGTGCCTGCCTGGTTCACGCCTGCACCCAACTGGGAATCCAGGGCCGTGCAACACGGGAGGGCGAGGCTCCTGCCGAGCCGAGTCTCGCCGGGAGGCGCGCCTTCCCGGCCGACGACTTGTGCTCCTGAGTCCCCATTGGGCTTGAATGCGCGCAGGATGGCCCGCGGCAGCGACAGCGTGAACGGCAGGCAATACAGCAGGGGGACGGGCAAGTAGAAGGCGAGGTTCTTCCACCCGCCCTGGCCCTCCACGTTGGGCAGCGTGCCCGTGAAGCGGTCCAGGAACTCGACTTTCCACTTGACCCACGCGGCGTGCTCGACCAGACAGACCGCCACCGCCCACGGCAGCCACGGCAGCAGAAAGAGGGCCAGACCGACCAGGTGCCAGCGGTTCCACAGCAGCCGCCAGCGGTTCCACAGCAGCACGTACAGGAAGGCGGGCAGGCCGACAATCGCCAGCGGCATCGGCATCTTGTAAAGCATGCCCAGCCCCGCGGCGAAGTAGCCCAACAGCCACAGCGCGTGGCGGCGCGGCCCCGGCGGCTCCGTTTCGCTGCCGATCCACAGCGCGGCCAGCGACACGGTCGTCAACGTCGTGAGTCCGAGGTCACTGGCCCCGCGGTGCGACCACCACAGCACCAGCACGCTCGAGGCCGCCGCGAAGCCGGCGAACACCGCGGCCCGATCACCGGCGACGCGCCGCGTGAGCCAGAAGATGGTCACGACGAGGACGACGGCGGCGAGCGCGTTGGGCAGGCGCGCGGCCACCTCGTCGATGTCCGTCTGCCCGCGCAGCCGGGCCGTCAGCATCACTGCCCAGTACGGGCCGGGCGACTTCTGCATGCGCGTCTCGCCGGAGAAGCGCGGGACCAGCCACTCCGCGCGCTCGGCCATCTCGCGGGCCGTCTGCGCCACCCAGCAGTCGATCGGTTCGAAACGGGCCCCGCCGTCCAGGCGATAGAAGCAGATCAGCGTGGTCCAGGCGATGAGCGCCACGAGCCAGGCGGCCGCCGCGCCGGACCCGCCGTGGCGGACCGGGGCCGGGGAGCTGTCGGTGTTCGGCGGACTTCCCCGTGGCCCGGCCCAGATCACGCCGGCGTCTCCGGGGCGTGCAGTTCGGTCAACGGGCCGTCAATGGCCTCATTGACCTGGTTCATCAGGGCCACGTAGTCCGCCTGTGTGCGCATCAGGTTCTTCAGCGACTCGTTGCCCGCCAGCCGTTGCTCCAGTTCCCGCAGCTTGTGTTTGTCGGCGACCTCGATCGGCTGGTGGGACGCCTCGCGCTGCTGGATCTGGTCCAGTTGCGCCTGGTAATCCCGCAGGATCTGCTGGGCCGTGGTGTCGGCGTGGACGGCCCGCTGGGCGTCGAGATGGGCCCGGACACGCGGGTGGGCGGCCAGCGCGGCCCCCAGTTCGCGGGCCTTGGTCAACACATCGGGAACATCGGCCATGAAGCACCTGCCTTCCGCGGTAACGGATTCGCGGCGGGGATTGTAGCCGCGCCGCGGCGGCGATGCACCGGCCTGGCCCGCCGCGGATTCGGGACGCAGCGCGTTGCGGCCCCGAATCGGCTATCATGGCTCAACGCCGACCCGTCACGCCGCGGGGAGGGCCGGCTCTGGCAAGGAGATGCTCATGGCCCTCAATCGGCGCGAGTTTTGCGTGTCGGCCGCGGGACTGGCCGCGGCCGGCCTCGGAGGCGGTCGTATGGCCCAAGCCGGTGTTTCCGACCAACCGGCGGTGCTGCGCCCCAGCGGCACCCCGCTGGTCATCGCCAGCGCCAACGGCCTGGAAGCTTGCCGCCGGGTCGTGGAGTTGTTACGGCAGGGGGCCGACCCCGTGGATGCGGTGGTCGCCGGCGTCAACCTCGTCGAAGACGACCCCAACGACACCTCGGTCGGCTATGGCGGGTTGCCGAACGAAGAGGGCGTCGTCGAGCTGGACGCCTGCGTCATGCACGGGCCGACGCACAAGGGCGGCGCGGTGGCCGCGCTCCGCAACGTCCGCCATCCGTCGAGCGTGGCCAAGCTCGTCATGCAGCGCACCGACCACGTCCTGCTCGTGGGTGAGGGGGCACTGCGCTTTGCCCGCGCCCACGGCTTCAAGGAAGAGAACCTCCTGACCGAGGAAGCCCGTCGTATCTGGCTGGAGTGGCGGGAGACCCACTCGGACCAGGACGACTGGTTGCACCCGGAGGCCGACGAGGCGGCGGCCCACGCCCGCGCGCGGCACTGGGCTGACCGGCCCACCGGCACCGTCACCTGCATGGCCCTGACGGCGGCCGGAGACATCGGCGGCTGCACGTCCACGTCCGGGCTGGCCTACAAGATTCCGGGCCGCGTCGGCGATTCCCCCATCCTCGGCGCGGGGCTCTACGTCGACAACGCCGTCGGGGCCTGCGGCTCCACCGGCCGCGGCGAGGCCAATCTCCAAGACTGCTCCAGTTTCCTGGTGGTGGAGTTGATGCGCGGCGGCGCGACGCCGGAGGATGCCTGCCGCCGCGTGCTTCAGCGCGTGGCCGACCACACGGAGAAGCGGCTGCGCGACCGCGACGGGTTGCCGGCCTACGGTCTGACGCTGTACGCGTTGCGCAGGGACGGGCTGTTCGGCGGCGCCAGCCTGCGCGGCCCCGGCAAGATGGCCGTACACGACGACAAAGAGGCCCGCCAGGTTGAGCTGCCCGGGTTGTTTCCCGCGCTTCCCGCACGCTAAGTGGGTATTCACGGTCGCGCGACACGGGAGGGCGAGGCTGTCTCCTGCGGTGACCCTGCCGGCCTGCCGAGCCGCGGCTCGCCGGGAGGCTCGCCCCACTGCTTTCACGATCTTCGGCTCTCTTGGGCGACTGCTTTGGCGGCTTGCAGG
>CAYWYJ010000113.1:0-12327 GCA_964462635.1 uncultured Planctomycetales bacterium | reverse complement strand
GGCTCGGCAGGAGCCTCGCCCTCCCATGTCGCACGACCGTGAATACGCATTGAGCGTCGCGGCCGCCTCCGGCCCGCGGCCCTGGCCCGAGGATTCACCGAATGCCGAACCTGGCCGTTGCCTTTGTCACGCTCGCCGCCCTGTGGTGCGTCGCGGCCCTGACGGCGCAGGTGTGGGCGGCGCGCGGCGGCGGCCGGCGGGACTTCAGCCGGCCCCAGGGGAACCCGGCCCGCGGCGTGCTCTACAACTTCACCTACGCCATGCTGCCGTGGAACAAGGAAACCGCCCGGCAGCACCCGGGCAAGCTGGCCGTGGGGGTGTTGCTGCACGTCGGCGTATTCTGGGGGTCGGTTAGCGTGGTACTGCTGACACTCGGCCACGAAGCGGGGTACGCCGCGCTGGCGCGGGGGTGGCCGCTCGGCGCGGCGGGTCTCCTGGCCGGCCTGTACTTGCTGGTCCGCCGGGCCGCTGCGCCCGAGCTGCGGGCGATGAGCGCGCCCGACGATTATCTCGCCGCCGGCGCTACTTGCGGCCTGCTGGCCGTCGCGCTGGGGGCCGCGCTCGGACCCACGGGGGAGACGGTGTTGTTGTGGTACACGGGGGCGTTGCTGGCGTATCTGCCGCTGGGAAAGCTCCGCCATGCGGTCTTCTTCTTCGTCGCCCGAGCCGACTACGGCCGCCGCCTCGGATACCGCGGCGTCTACCCCCCCGCCGTCGGCCACGAATAGCACGCCGACGGCGCGGCTGTCCGACGCCGACGCCCCGCGGGCACTGGCCGACGCCATCCGCGGCTTGGCGGCGTACCACGTCAACGCCTGCGTGCGCTGCGGCCTGTGCGGGCAGACGTGCCACATCTACCAGGCGGAACCGGTGCCGGAAAACCTGCCGGGTGTGAAGGCCGCGAAGCTGATCCGCTACTACCGCCGCTATCACACGTTCCTCGGCCGGTGGCTGCCGAAGCTGGCGGGGGCGGCCGACCTGACTCCGGCGGCCCTTGACGACCTGGTGGAGACCGTGTTCGGGCGCTGCACCGCATGTGGCCGTTGCGGCGTCCACTGCACGGTCGGGCTGGACGTGGCCGCGATCATCCGGGCCGGACGGCGGGTACTGGCGGAGACCGGACGCGTACCGGACGGCCTGTGGCGGACCGTCCGCAACCAGCTCGAGACGGGCAACCAGATGGCCATTCCGCGCGAGGAGCTGTTCTCCACGACGCAGTGGCTGACCGAGGACCTGAAGACCGAGACCGGCGACGACTCGATCCGCATCCCGGTCGATGAGCAGGGGGCCCGCGTCCTGTACCTCGTCAACCCGCGCGAAGTGAAGTTCTTCCCGCTGTCGTTGATGGCCGCCGCCGGCGTCTTTCACGCCGCCCGCGAAAGCTGGACGCTCTCGAGCCGCTTCTACGATGTGACGAACTACGGTTTCTACGCCGGGGACGACGTGGCGGCCCGCGAGTTGACCCGGCGGGTGATGGAGGAGGCCGCGGCGCTCGGCGTGCGGGAGATCATTCTGTCGGAGTGCGGGCACGGCTTCCGCTCATTCCGTTGGGAGGGGCCGGACTGGCTCCAGGCGGAGTACCCGCTGCCCATGCGCAGCGTGCTGCAACTGGTCGAGGAGTACCTGGACCAGGGGCGCTTGCGCATCGACCCCACGCGCAACACGCAGCGGGTCACGCTGCACGACCCGTGCAACCTCGTCCGCTGGGGCGGCGTCAGCGAGCCGCAACGCCGCATCCTGCGCCGCGTGGTTCAGGACTTCGTCGAGATGACGCCGAACCGGCAGCACAACTACTGCTGCGGCGGTGGGGGGGGGATGTTGTCGATGAGCGAGTACGGCGAGCGGCGGGTGGCGTCGGGGCGGCGCAAGGCGGAGCAGATTCGCGCCACGGGCGCCAGGATCGTCGCCACGCCGTGCCACAACTGCGCCGACCAGCTCCTGGAGCTGTCCAAGAAGTACCAGCTCGGCACGGAGATTCAGGCGGTGGTGGAGCTGGTCTACAACGCGCTGGTCTGGTAGCCGGAGGCGATCGGGGCTTCCCCGGGGTCGTCGAGCGTGGGGTCGCGCGGTCGCGCGGCGAACAGCCCTGCCACGGTGCAGACCGTCCCGGCCAGGGCGAGCACCGTGAAGGTCCATTCCCAGCGGAGTGTGGTGTTGACGCGGGTGCGATACGCGCGATGCCGCTCCTCCAGCACTTCCGCGAGCGCCGCGGGGAGCGACTCGGGCGGGAGCGTGGCGGCCCACTCGGCGTCCTGACGCTTGAGCACCTTCAGGCGGATGTCGACCCAATCGCCCCTCCCGGACGCCAACCACAGCGGCCAGCTCAGTTGCGCCATCATGACCACTAGCAGCATCAGCAGGCCCGGCCACACACGCCAGGAGAGTGCTGCGGCGACGCCCACGAACGGCAGCGCCAGGATCAGGTATCGTTCGTGGACCGCGGTCGGCAGCAGCACGCACATCAGCAGCACGTAGGCCGTCCACGCCACGAGTCCATAGCCGTTCCGGCGAAACCGCCAGAACATGACCACCAGGCCGATCAGCAGGGCGCCGGCCAGGGCGATCTTCCCCCAGGCGGCCTTGGTGAGTCCCCACCACGTATCGAGCGCATCCAGGGAGTCACGGGTGAGCAGAACGAGATACCAGATGTTGAACGCCTTCAGCGTGCTGATGTGGGTGTAGGCGGCGAACAGGTTGTCGACGTAGCTGAGTCGCAGCCAAGCTGTGCCGCTTGACAGCGTGAACGGCAGTGTGATGACCCCCAGAGTGACTGCCGCAACCACGGTCCCCGCGGCCGCCCGCCGGCGCGGCCGGCCGATGATGATCGCGTAGGCCCAGACTGGGAGAAACAGAATGGCCTGGGGCTTCAGGCTGAGCATGACACCCCACAGGATGCCCGCCAGCAGCCAGCGCCGGCGGAGCATCGTGTACACCATCCACGCGGCCGGCGCCAGAAGGACGGTGTCCATTTGCGCCCAGCCGACGGAATCCCACCAGAAGGGAGGTGCTGCGAGCATGAGGCCATACGTCAGGCGCGCGGCCCGCGGTCGCCCGAGCCGCGCGACGATCGCGGCACAGGCCCCGGCCAGCAGAATGTCGGCGAGGATACCCCACCCCGCGAAGGTGGCCAGGGATGTCGGCGTGTTGGTGAGCCGCTCGCGGCTGACGCCTCGGAAGACGAGCCCCGAGGCGTACAAGAGGTACGCGGCCCCCGGGGGGTAGTTGCAGACGCGGTCCGTCCGGCGTTGCCGGATGTGCCAGCGGCGCTCCTTCTGGTCCCATTCGCGCAGGTCGTGACGGGCCGGCGGCTCGGAGTAGAGCGTCAGCAACCCGCGGTCGGTTGCCTGCATCCCCCAACGCACGAAGTCATCATGGTCGCCGGGGTATACGACGCCGGTCATGGTGAATAGCAGCCCGATCCTGAGCGCCAGCCCCCCCAACGTCACCGCGATCCAATACCATAGCCAGCGCCGCCGCGTCGCTGGCGCGGCGATGGCCCGTTCCTCGTGCGGTCTCGGTAACCCCACATCCGCGTTCGTCACGCCGCCCTCTGGACCCTGCCGACGAGTCGCCTCCGCGTCGCGGCATTCTCGGGCGGGCGGAACCGGACCGCAAGGCGCGGCCGCGCGCGAGCCGACAGGGAATGCGTTGGGGGACAGCGTCTACTTCTTGAACCCGTCGTAGACGATCCCGACCCAGTCGTCGGGCTGCATGACCTCGGCCTTCCACTGGGCGTCGAGGTCGCGGGTGGGCTTGCTGGCGATGACCTCGTCGCGCGACTTGCCGGCGCGAACCTGTGCGCCGACACGATCGCTCACGGTCTTCAGCATGTCGCGGTAGGCCCGCAGCTCTTTGACGCCCGACAGCGGGCCGTGGCCGGGGATGATCTTCGTGTCGTCGTTGACGAGTCTCAGAATCTGGTCGACGCCCGCGATCAGGCCATCGATCGAGCCGCCGGCGACCACGTCGATGTAGGGGTACATGCCGTTGAAATACACGTCCCCGGCGTGCAGGACGTTCGCCTGACGGAAGTAGATGAAGGTGTCGCCATCGGTGTGGGCCGGGGCGACATGGACGAGCTGCACATCGTCGCCGTTCCAGTGAAACGTCATCGCGTCACGGTACGTGACGACGGGCAGGGCAGCGGGCGGCGCCGGCGGCACCTGCCGGCCGAACGGCTTGAGCAGCGAACCGGTGACCATCCGCTGGCGGAGATTCTCGTGCGCGACGATCACCGCCCCCCGTTTGGCGAAGTTCTCGTTGCCGCCGACGTGATCGAAGTGCCAGTGCGTGTTGATGATGAAGCGGACCGGTTGGTCGGACAGCTCCCGTACCGCCGCGACGATCTTGTCGGTGAGCGGGGCGTATTGCGTGTCGATCAGCAAGACGCCGTCGCGCCCGACCGAGACCCCGATGTTCCCCCCGGCGCCAACCAGCATGTAGACGTGGTCG
This sequence comes from uncultured Planctomycetales bacterium, assembly GCA_964462635.1. Taxonomy (GTDB): domain Bacteria; phylum Planctomycetota; class Phycisphaerae; order UBA1845; family Fen-1342; genus JBFMAI01. Next base: position 7,875 of record CAYWYJ010000113.1, on the reverse strand, counting down.
GCCAGACGGGTGGTTTCGATGGTAATCTGGTCGGCGGTCTGGGCGAGCACGGCGGCGCCCGCCAGGAGCGCGACGAGCAGCGGGGTCGTGAGCTGACGCCGGCAAGTGTTCATGGGCTGCCTGCCTTTCTGTGATCACGCCGCGCGCTCTCGGGTTCGCGGCGAGTCCGCGGCCCGCGGCGGGTTACCACGCCTCGGACACGCACATCCTACGCGCCGTGTCCGTGCGCCGGATGTTGGACCGACAAGACCCGACGACTGTGGCGTGGTGGCAGCTACAGCAGGGGGGCGAACAGCCGGGCCGCGCCCTCGCCCCATTGACGCCGCAGCGGCCGCCGCCAGACGTCGTGCGGCATGATCCGTCGGGCACCTTCGCAGAAGCGGTCGATGGAGTCGGCCAGTTCGGAGGCCGCGGTCGAATCGTAGATGACGGCGGTGCTTTCGAAGTTCAGTCGGAAACTCCGCACGTCCATGTTCGCCGAGCCGAGCATGCACCAGCGGTCGTCCACGGTGACGAGCTTGGAGTGCAGCACGCCGGCGTCGTATTCGTGGATTTCGACGCCCGCGTCGAGGAGCTCGCGGTAGAAACTGCGGGCCGCCCACAGCGCCAGCCGCGAGTCGCTCCGCGACGGCAGCACCAGTCGGACCCGCACGCCGCGATAGCATGCGTACGCTAGCGCCATCCGCGTCGGCAAGTCGGGCACGAAGTAGGGTGTGGCGATGCGGATGGACTCGTGCGCGGTGGAGACGGCGGCGAAGACGATCTGCGCCAGCGTACTGACCGGTTCATCGGGGCCGGTGGGGAGCACTTGGACGATGGACGGCCCGCGACGCGGCGGCGGGGCGAAATAGGGCTCGCGGTCCAGGCGCTCGCGGACCGCGTAGTACCAGTCCTCGGCGAAGGTCTGTTGCAGGAACAGGGCGGCCGGACCGCGGACGCGCATGTGGGTGTCGTACCAGGGGCTCAGACGCCGGAGCCGGCCGCGGTACTCGTCCCCGATGTTCTGGCTGCCGAGGAACCCGGTGTGGCCATCGACCACCACGATCTTTCGATGGTTGCGCAAGTGGACCGACCACCGGCGCCGCAGGCTCAGCGGATACAGCGGCAGGAAGAATGCCACCCGCACGCCGGCGTCCAACCACGGGCGCAGGAAGCGGCGGCGCAGACGGTGGCAGCCGACGGCATCCACCAACACGCGGCATTCGATGCCCTCGCGCGCGCGGTCGATCAGCAGGTCGCGGAAGTGGGTGCCGGTGTCGTCCGGTTGCCAGATGTAGTACTCCATGTGAATGTGGTGCTGTGCGGCGCCAATCGCTGCCTCCAGGGCCGCATACGTCGCGTTGGCTTCCTGGAGCAACGTGACCTCGTTGCCCCCGGTGGCCGGCATGTCGGCCAGCCGGCGCCCCAGGTCGGCGATGCCCGCCAGGTCGTGCGGCAGCGCGGGCGCGGGGGCGGCCCCGTGGGCGGCTTGATGCTCGGCTTGCGACTTGAGCTGAAGCAGCAAGTAGGCCACGCGGCGTCGTCGCCGACCCACCTTGCGGCGCAACCGGTTGGACCCGAGCATCCAGTACAGAAACAACCCCAGGCCGGGGAGGAACACGACGGCCAGAATCCAGGCGACCATCGTCGTCGGTTCAAGCCGCCGACGCAGGATGCGGGCGACGGCAATCAGCGCCAGGCCGAAATGGATGGCCGCGAGCAGCGTCCCGGCAGGCCCCATGTCCAGAGTGTGCGAGGCGGGCCGGGGGGTGTCAACGCGCCCGGCGGCACGTCACTGGACGTGCCCTGGCCGGTCCGCAGGATCCGTCCAATGCCTGAGAGTGCCTATCAGAACCCCGCACGCCAGTGCGGGGGCCCCGCGCCCCACCACTTGCGCGGTGGGTTCTGTTAGGGGCTGTAAGCAGGCATTCATGATCATGGAACGCCAGCCGGGAAGGCGCGCCTCCCGGCGAGCCGCGGCTCGGCAGGCCGGCAGGGTCGCCGCAGGAGACAGCCTCGCCCTCCCGTGTCGCGCGAGCGCGAGTACGCGATTAGCGAGCGCTCAAGGGCACGTACGCCCGCGGCGAGGGGCCGATGTAGCGGCTGCGCGGCCGGATCAGCCGGTTGTTCTGGTGCTGCTCGATGATGTGGGCACACCAGCCGGCGACGCGGGCCATCACGAACAGCGGCGTGAACACGTCGGGCGGAAAGCCGAGGAAGTAGTAGACCAGCCCGCACGGATAGTCCACGTTGGGGTACAGCTTCTTCTGCTCCCACACCGTGTCCTTGATCGCGTGATAGACCTGGGCGCGCCACTGCTCGTCGCGCATCGTGGCCAGCTCGTCCACGTAGGGCTCCAGGATGAACGCGCGGTGGTCGCCGTTGCGATACACGCGGTGCCCGAACCCCATGATCTTCTCTTTGCGGGCCAGGGCGTCGAGGACCCACTTCCGGGCGTCGGCGGCGTTGCTGAACCGCTGAATGAGTTCGAGCGCGGCCTCGTTCGCTCCGCCGTGCAGCGGCCCCTTCAACGTGCCGATGGCGGCGACGACGGAGGAGTGCAGGCCGCTGAGGGTGCTGGTGCAGACCCGGGCGGCAAACGTCGAGGCATTGAATTCATGCTCGGCGTACAGGACGAGCGTGAGGTTCAGGATTTTCTCCTCCAGCGCGGTCGGGTCGCGGCCGAAGGCCTGATAGATGAACTGGCCGGCGTGCGAGAGGCCGGGTCTGGGGTCCAACGGCGGTTTGCCGTCCAGCAGGCGCAGGCGGGCCGCGATCAGCGACGGGACCGCCGCCAGCACCCGCGTGGCCCGTGTCAGCAGGCTGCTCTTGCCCTGCGAGACGGCGCTGCTGAAGTTGCCGCACAGCGAGACGCCGGTGCGCAGCACGTCCATCATGGGGGCCTGGCGCGGCAGGGCGCGGAGCATGTCGACGACGGCCCGCGGCAGCTCGCGCTCGCCGTCGATCTGCTGCCGGAACAGGAGCAGTTGCTCGGGCGTGGGCAGCTCCCCGTGCAGCAGCAGGAACGCGCACTCTTCGAAGCCGGCGTGCTGGGCCAGATCGACGATGTCGTAGCCGCGGTACAGCAGGCGGCCCTGCTCGACGCAACAAATCGCGGTTTCGCCCGCGATGACGCCCTCCAAGCCCGGATGATAGACTTCGGTGGCTTCACTCATATTCGGCCCTCATGTAGACTGTCTTCGGGTGTTGCCTTCGGCCCGGATGCTGCGCCCGTAAGCCCGTGTGGCACCGGCCAATGGCCGGTGCGCGTCGGCCGCTTCCGCTCCCTCACGGCCGCGGCTCGGACCCACGGCCGGTACGGAGCCCGGCCGCTACACAACCTTCGGCCTGTTGCTACGGCCGGTAGCCCAGCAGGTCGTACAGCTCCTGCCGTGTCTGCATCTTGTCCAGCAGCCCGCGCGCCGTGCCTTGCGACTTCAGCTCGTGCAGCGCGTCAATCACCGCCTTCATTGCGATCCGCTGCAACGTCACGGGGAAGATCACGATCCGGTACCCAAGTTCCGAAAGCTCGGCCACCGTCAACGCCGGCGTCTTGCCGAACTCCGTCATGTTCGCCAGCAGCGGCACCGGCACGTCCCGGGCGAACCGGGCCAGTTCGTCGCGGCCCTCCAACGCTTCCGGGAAGATCATATCCGCGCCGGCGGCGACGTACGCCCGGGCCCGCTCCACCGCTTCATCATAGGACGTGACGCCGCGGGCGTCCGTCCGGGCAATGATGAGAAAGTCGGGGTCACGCCGGGCGGCGACGGCGACCGCGATTTTCTCGCAAAACTCGTCCACCGGCACCAGCCGCTTGCCGGGCAGATGGCCGCAGCGCTTGGGGAACTCCTGGTCCTCCAGGTGCAGCCCGGCCAGCCCCGCCCGCTCGAACTCCTGCACCGTGCGGGCCGCGTTCTCCGGGCCGCCGAAGCCGGTATCCGCGTCGGCGATGATCGGAAGAGTCGTGACGGCGGCGCAGCGGGCGGCGTGCCAGGCGGCCTCGGAAAGCGTGGTCAGGCCGACGTCGGGGACGCCGAGGAGGCTGTTGGCCAGGGCGGCGCCGGAGAGGTAGGCGGCCTCGAAGCCGGCCTGCTCGATGGCGCGGGCGGTCAGGGCGTTGAACGCCCCGGGCATCACGACGGTGTGGTCACGAAGCCCGGCCCGCAAGCGGGCCGAACGCGTCGGCGTGGCGCTCATCGGCGGCGACTCCCGTGCAAAGGCCCCGGATTCACCACAGAGGCACAGGGGCACAGAGAAAAGAGAACTTGGTATCTGTATTCTACAAGTGCGCGGCCACACAAGGCTGTGGCCATCACTGCGTCACACTGCTGCCGATGAAAATACATAGTCTGTTCTCTGTGTCTCTGTGCCTCTGTGGTGATTCGTTACTTGCGTTGCGCCAGGGCCGGATAGTGGCGGAGCGTCGGCCCGGTGTATATCTGTCGGGGGCGATAGATGCGGGCGTGGGGGTGGGCTTGCACCTCGCGCCAGTTGGCGATCCACCCGGGCAGGCGGCCGATGGCGAACAGGACGGGGAACATGTCGAGCGGGATGCCCGCGGCCCGCATGATGATGCCGCTGTAGAAATCGACGTTGGGGTACAGCTTGCGCTCGATGAAATACCCGTCCTTGAGCGCCACCTCTTCGAGCTGCAGGGCGATTTCCAGCAGCGGGTCGCGGATGCCCAGCTTGGCCAGCACCTGGTCGCAGGCCTGCTTGATGATCCTGGCCCGCGGGTCGAAGTTCTTGTAGACCCGGTGGCCGAAGCCCATCAGCCGTTCCTGCTTGTCCTTCACGCGGGCGATGAAATCCTCCAGCTGCACGCCGCTGTCGCGGATGCGCGTGAGCATCTGGATCACCGCCATGTTCGCCCCGCCGTGCAGCGGGCCCCACAGGGCGCACACCCCGGCGGCGACAGATGCATACAAGTTCGCTTTGCTCGATCCGACCATCCGCACGGTGGAGGTCGAGCAGTTCTGCTCATGGTCGGCGTGGAGAATGAAGATGCGGTCGAGCGCCTGCACCACGTCGGGGTCCGGGTCGCACGCCTGGTTCGGCATGCAGAACAGCATGTGCAGGAAATTGGCCGTGTAGGACAGGTCGTAACGCGGGTAGTTGATCGGCAGCCCCATCGACTTGCGGTAGCTGGCCGCCGCGATCGTCCGCACCTTGGAAAGCAACTGGGCGGCCGCGTCGAGGAAGTGGGCGTCGTCGGTGGGTTCGGTGATGGCGGGCTGGAAGCAGCCGACGGTGTTGAGCATGGCCGACAGAATGGCCATCGGCGGGGCATCGGCGGGAAAACCCTCGAAATGGTGGCGCATCGCCTCGTGGATGAACTGGTGCTCGGTCAGGCGCCGTTCCAACTCGGCCCGCTGCGCCGCCGTCGGTAGCTCCCCGAAGATCAGCAGGTAGGCCGTCTCGACGAACGTGGAACGCTCGGCCAACTCCTCGATGGGGTAACCCCGGTAGCGCAGGATGCCCTTCTCCCCATCAATGAAGGTAATCTGGCTGAGGCAGGAGCCCGTGTTGCCGTAGCCGTCATCGAGCGTGATCAGGCCGCTCTGGGCCCGCAACTGGGCGATGTCCACCGCCCGTTCGTTCTCGCTCCCGACCACCACGGGCAGCTCGTACGCGTGCCCGTCCCACGTCAAGACGGCTTTCTCGCTCATGTTTGCACCTGGCGTCATGGAGGGCCAAGCGGTCCGAATGTCCTCATTATAGCGCGGCGGTCCGGCGCGGAAACGTTGGAAGGTGGGAAGGTGGGAGCGAGAGAGCGTGGGAGGGGGAGCGTGTCCACGGGGGAGCCGAGGTGAGGGAAGCGGCCCGACGGGGCCCGCGCGGACCACGGCGCCTGGGCCCGCCCACGATTCTCGGGGCCTCCACCGCCCCCCCAGGGCGGAAACGCCTCGGGTGAACCCGCTCCACGGGCCGCTGCGCTTCGCCCGTGGCCACAGCCTGCGGCCCCTGTGGGGCCGGCTGATCGCCCGGTTCTGTCACGGGCTCCAGAGGCCAGGGCCGCGTCGGGCCCAAGCCGCTCTTGCGAAGGGTCGGCTCTTGTGCGATACTACGGGGTTCGTATTGATCGTGGCCGCGACCATCGGCCCGGAACCAGCGGAACCAATGCCATGAAGCCGGATATCCATCCCGAGTATGTTGAGACGCAGGTGACCTGTGCCTGCGGGAACAGCTTCAAGACGCGGGCCACCGTCAAGGCCATCAAGGTGGACATCTGCAACGCCTGCCACCCGTTCTACACAGGCAAGCAGAAGTTCGTCGACGCCGCCGGCCGCGTGGAACGCTTCCAGAAGAAGTTCGGCAGCACGTACTTCAAGGACAAGGCCGACAAGCCGGCGACCACGTAACGACGACCCGGCCCCGCGGGGTCGGCCCCGGTCGGCAGGGGACGCCGGCCCCGCCCCGGCGTGATCCGCATGTCTCACCTCGATCCACCCTGGATGGCGCGCGTCGCCGCGATGGCGGCCCGGGCCGACGAGTTGACGGCGGAGATGAACCGTCCCGAGGTCGCGTCCAACGGGGCCCTGATGACCCGGCTGGCCCGCGAGCACGGGGAGCTCCAGAAGATCGCCCGCCCTTACCACGAGTACCGCGCGGTCACCACGCAGCTTGAGGAATCGCAGCAGATTCTCGACCAGAGCGACGACGCGGAGCTGAAGGAACTGGCGGCGGCGGAGCGGCCCGCGCTGACGGCCCGCCGCGAAGGGTTGCTCGAAACCCTGAAGGAGCGGCTGGTCACGGGGGATGAGGCCGCGATCCGGTCGATCATCCTGGAGATCCGCGCGGGCACGGGGGGGGAGGAGGCCGCCCTGTTCGCCGCCGACCTGCTCGGCATGTACACCGCCTACGCCGCCCGCAAGGGGTTCAAGGTCGAGGTGCTCTCGCTGTCCGAGTCGGAGCTTGGCGGGCTGCGCGAGGCGATCCTGAACATCACCGGCGACGAGGTGTACTTGCACTACCGGTTCGAGGCCGGCGGGCACCGGGTGCAGCGCGTCCCCAAAACCGAGGCCCAAGGCCGCATCCACACCTCCGCGGCCACCGTCGCCGTGCTGCCTGAGCCCGACGAGATCGAGATCGACATCGACTGGGATAAGGACGTGGTCGAGCACGTCAGTCGGGCGGGCGGCCCCGGCGGGCAGAACGTCAACAAGGTGTCGAGCGCCATTAAGCTCGAGCACCTCCCCACCGGCATCACGGTCTCCATGCGCGATGAGAAGAGCCAGCACAAGAACCGGGCCAAGGCCCGCCGCATCCTGACGTCGCGTGTCTACGATCACTTCCAGACGCAGCAGCAGCGGAAGCTGGCCGCCGAACGCCGCAGCATGGTCGGCAGCGGCGACCGCAGCGAGCGCATCCGTACCTACAACTTCCCGCAGAACCGCTGCACCGACCATCGGATCAACAAGGACGTGTACGACCTCCAGCGCATCCTCGTCGGCGGCGACCTGGACGAGTTCCAGCGCGAGCTGCACGACCGCGACCTGCGTTTGCGGCTGGAGGCGCTGTAGCCTCACGAACCGGGGTCTCGACGCAAGAAATCCCTGCCGACTTCCCCGGGCCTGTGCCTTCACTCCTCTCCCTCTCAGGCCCATTGACAGAACCCACCACGCAAGTGGTGGGCCGCTTGGCCCCCGCACTGGCGTGCGGGGTTCTGATAAGTGCCCTCAGCGAACGTTTGGGAGGGTCGGAATCGTCGGCGTCTCGCTCGCCGAGTGCAAAGCGCGAAGGGCAAAGTGCAGACTGCCGGGGCTTCGCCTGTGCCCGGGGTTCCGCGCCGCGAAGCCACCGCGCGAATCAGCCCTTGAGCCGGCGCACTTCGGCGGTCAGTGCGGGGACCACCTTGAACAGGTCGCCAACGATGCCGTAATCCGCCAGCTTGAA
>CAYWYJ010000112.1:0-12388 GCA_964462635.1 uncultured Planctomycetales bacterium | reverse complement strand
CGCTACATGCCCATGCCGCCGCGGCCGGGCAGCTTCTCTTCTTCCTTCTCCTTAATCTCGCTCACGACCGCGTCGGTCGTCAGCAGCAGGCCGGCGATCGACGCCGCGTTCTCCAACGCGATCCGCTCCACCTTCAGCGGCACGATCACGCCCATCTTGACCAGGTCGCCGTACTCCTCGGTCAGGGCGTTGTAGCCGTAGTTCGTGTCCTTCGACTCCAGGACCTTCTGACACACGACCGAGCCGTCCAGGCCGGCGTTCTCGGCAATCTGGCGGATCGGTGCCCGCAGGGCGCGCCGCACGATGTCCACGCCGGTCCGCTGGTCGCCGCGGGCCTTCTTGTAGGCCGCTTCGAGGGCCTCCTCGCACCGTAGCACGGACACGCCGCCGCCGGGGAGAATGCCTTCTTCGACGGCGGCCCGGCAGGCGTGCAGGGCGTCCTCGACGCGGGCCTTCTTCTCCTTCATCTCGACTTCGGTCGCGGCGCCGACGTTGATCTGGGCCACGCCGCCGGAGAGCTTGGCCAGCCGCTCCTCGAGCTTCTCGCGGTCGTAATCGCTGGTGGTGGTCTCGATCTCGTTCTTGAGCGCCTCGATGCGGCCCTTGATCCTGGCGGTGTCGCCGGCGCCCTCGATGATCGTGCAGGTCTCCTTGTCCACGGTTACCCGCTTGGCGCGTCCGAGATCGTTCAGGCCCATCTTCTCCAGGCTGATGCCCAGGTCCTCAAACACGGCCGTCCCGCCGGTGAGGATGGCGATGTCTTCGAGCATCGCCTTGCGGCGGTCGCCGAAGCCGGGGGCCTTGACGGCGCAGCATTGGAGGATGCCGCGGAGCTTGTTGAGCACGAGGGTGGCCAGGGCCTCGCCCTCGACGTCCTCGGCGACGACGAGCAGCGGCTTGCCGGCCTTGGCGATCTGCTCCAGCAGGGGCAGCAGGTCCTTGACCGAGCCGATCTTCTTCTCGTGGACGAGGATATACGGGTTGTCGAGGACGACCTCCATCGACTCGGGCTTGTTGACGAAGTGCGGCGAGATATAGCCCTTGTCGAACTGCATGCCCTCGACGAGGTCCACCGTCGTCTCGATGCCCTTGCCCTCTTCGACGGTGATGACGCCGTCCTTGCCGACCTTGTCCATCGCCTCGGCGATCTTGTCGCCGATCTCCTTGTCCTGGTTGGCGGCGCAGGTGCCGACCTGGGCGATCTGCTGCTTGCCCTTGACCGGGACGGCCATGCTCTTCAGGGCGTCAATGACCGCGGCGACGCCCAGCTCGATCCCGCGCTTCAGCTCGATGCCGTTGGCGCCGGCGGCGAGGTTCTTCAGCCCCTCGTCGTAGATCGCCTCGGCGTAGATCGTGGCGGTCGTGGTGCCGTCGCCGGCGTCCTTCGACGTCTTGCTGGCGACTTCCTTGACCATCTGGGCGCCCATGTTCTCGTAGGCGTCCTCAAGCTCGATCTCCTTGGCCACCGTGACGCCGTCCTTCGTTACCGTCGGCGCCCCGAAGGACTTCTCCAGGACGACGTTGCGGCCGCGCGGGCCGAGCGTGACTTTGACGGCCCGGGCCAGTTGCCGCACGCCGCGGCGAATGGCCTCGCGGGCTTCCATCTCGTAGGCAATCTGCTTTGCTGCCATGTTCGTTCCTCGTAGTTATGAATAGCGAGTATTGAGTAGCGAGTTTGGGGCCGCGGCGCGAGAACGTTCCGCAGGACCAGTCGCTACTCCGGGCTCGTCGTTACTCCAGCACGGCCAGGATGTCGCTCTCGTCCATGATGAGCATCTCGTCGCCTTCGACCTTGACCTCGGTGCCCGCGTAGCTGGTGAACAGCACCTGGTCCCCCTTCTTCACCTGCAACGCCTGGCGCTTGCCCGTGTCCAGCAGCCGGCCGTCGCCGACGCTCACCACCGTCCCCCGCTTGGGCTTCTCCTTGGCGGTGTCGGGGAGGACGATCCCCCCGGCGGTCTTTTCCTCGGCTTCCAGTCGCCGAATCAGCACCTTCTCCCCCAAGGGACGAATCGAGACCTTGCTCATGGGTCCTCCTTAGGCCGTGTGCGAGCCTGCTCTCCAACAGGGCGCGGCCGGGGTGCCCAATCGCGGACTGCCGACGGCCGGCGCGCAATATCACGCTCGCCGGTTTGGCAACCCCCGTGCCACCCCCGGTCGACAGACCGGACGAGGGGCTCAGTGTTCATAATGACTTACATAACAAAGTGTTGTGATCCGGGGGACAGCAAAGCGGGTGGAACTCCGACCTGCGTTCCAGCGGGGAACGGGCCCCGTGGGTGTCACGTCTCTGTCAAACTGGCAGGCTCGGAAGCAGTCCCGCGGCGTCCCCCGGCGGAAGCGTTCCCTGCCGGCCCAGTCGCGGCGCGGCGGAAACGGCTTGGCAACAGCGGCTCGGCAGGAGCCTCGCCCTCCCAGGCCCCAGGTCCACATGCCGACGCGGAGGGCGGCGCGGCAACCGACCGCCAGACCCCGTGGCGCAGGCCCCGTCCTGGTGCTCAGTGCGCCCCTAAGTCCTGATTGAACGCGAACATGACGATCATGTTCTCGCGCTGCTCGTGCTGGGACACGACCGCCATGAAGCGCTGCACGCGGGCGCAGGCGTCGGCCACCAGCAGGCGGTCTTCCGGCCGCGTCGTGGCCAGGTCGTTGCGAATCCCATCCGCCATGCGCAGCAACTGGCCGTGCTCGCTGCACAACGACTGCACCTGCCCCGCCAGCGTCGGTCGCTCCTTCAGGATCGTCTCCAGGTACCCGTCCTTCTCCTTCATCTCGATGCAACGCTGGATGTGAGCGTGCAGGCGGTCGAACGCCGCGCGCAACCCGTCCAGCCAGGACGTGATATTGACCGACGGCATCGCGGCGATGTGCTCCTTGAGCACTTGGCTGAGCTGCACGAGCGCCTGGTGTTCCTGCTGCAACCGCACGCCCAGTTCTTCGTCCAGGTTTCCGCTCATGGCTGTTCTCCTGCACGTCGCGCCCCAGGTCGGCCGACGCCCCGTGCCCACGGGCGCTGCCGGCGCGCCGACCCCGCCACTATAAGCGCTCGCCCGCGGTTTTTCACGCCCCGGGGGGGCGCGACCTCCACCGGCCGAGTCTCTCGCGCGGGACCCGTTACCCCAGGGCTTCGACCACCTCTTCGCTCGGGGCGAACCCGCGCCGCAGCGTGTTCTCGGTGACGGTGCGCGGCTCGCAGTACTGAATCAAATAGTCCGGGCCGCCCGCCTTCGACCCGATCCCCGACATCTTGAAACCGCCATACGGTTGCAGGTCCACGCGCGACCCCGTGATCGGGCGGTTGATGTAGAGGTTGCCGCACTCGCACTCGGCCCGGGCCCGCTCAAGGTTGGCCGGGCTGCGGGAGAAGATGCCGCCGGTCAAGGCGTAGTCAGTGCTGTTGAAGATGCGGATCGCCTCGCCGATGTCGGCGGCCCGGAGCACGACGAGCACGGGGCCGAAAATCTCTTCGCGCGCGATGCGGGCCGTCGGCGGCACGTCGTCGAAGATGTGCGGGCCGACGTAGTAGCCGCCGGTCTCCTCCACCAACCGCGCGGTGTCCACCGCCAGCACACAGCGGCCTTCCTGCCGGCCGATCTCGATGTACTTCAGGATCGAATCGCGGGCGGCCTTGTCAATCACCGGAGGAATGGCCGTGGCCGGGTCGTCGGCGGGGCCGACGCTCTTGGACCGGACCGCCTCGACCAGGCGCTCGACGAAGCGGTCATGGGCGGCGTTGAGCACAATGACCCGTGAGGCCGCCGAGCACTTCTGCCCCGCGTAGCTGAACGCGCTGGAGACGACGCCCTTGACGGCCTCGTCGAGGTCGGCGTTGGCATCGACGATCACCGCGTTCTTGCCGCCCAGTTCCGCGATGACGCGCTTCAGGCCGGGGCGACCGGTGGGGACGCCGGCGGCCAGGCGATTGACGTGCAGCCCGACGTCGCGCGAGCCGGTGAACGCGATGACCGCGACCTGCGGGTGCTTGACCAGGGCCTCGCCGGCGATTGCTCCCGGCCCGGGCAGGTAATTCACGACGCCCGCCGGCACACCCGCCTCCGCCACCACCTCCATGAACTTCCCACCCACCGCCGCCGCCGCACTGGCCGGCTTCATCACCACCGTGTTCCCCGTGACCATCGCGGCGACGGTCATGTTCGCCAGCAGGGCCAGCGGGAAGTTCCACGGGCTGATGACGGCCACGACGCCCCGCGGAGCGTAGACGTACTCGTTGATTTCCCCCTCGATGTCGCGCCGCCGGGGGTGCTCGGCGATCCGCACCATCTCCTTGGCGTAGTAGTTGCAGTAGTCGATGCCTTCGGAGACGTCGGCGTCGGCCTCGCGCCAGGTCTTGCCGCACTCGATTGCCACCAACGCCGCCAGCTCGAAGCGCCGCAGTTCCAACCGCTCGGCGACGCGCTTCAGCAGGTCCGCGCGTTCGAGCGGGGAGACCTGCCGCCACGACAGCCAGGCCTGCGCGGCCGCCGTCACCGCCTGGTTGACTTCCTCGGGGCCGGCCTGGGCAATGCGGGCCACGACTTCCTTCGGTCGCGAGGGGTTGAGGGACTCGGCCCAGCGCCCGGTGGTCACCGGCTCCCCGTTGATGACCAAGGGGTATTCGCGGCCGAGTTCGGCGCGTACCTGCGCCAGGCCGGCCTGCATCCGCTGCCGGCCGACTTCGAACGTAAAGTCCGTATTGGCAACGTTTTCGAACGGATCCATGATCGGTTCCTCAAACTCATAGCGGATGACGAGCGGCCGCTGAGGCGGGGGCGTGTGGCGACCGACGGCCTCGGGGTTTTCGAGCAGGGCGTCCTCGTCCGCCCCCTCGTCGGACGACTGGCGGAGAAACGACTCGTTCGCGGTGTTCTCCAGGAGCCGCCGAATCAGGTACGCCATGCCCGCGAGCATGTTGCCGTAGGGCGTGTAGATGCGGCACCGCTGCCCCATGCCGACGCCGGCCCGCTTGATCGGGTCGCCCATGCCATAGAGCATCTGGAGCTCGAACGCCCACCCCGGCACGCCCAACACCTGCCGCGTGGCCACGGCGTGACACAGGCTGCGCACGTTGTGGCTGGCGAAGGCGCAATGCGTGTGTTGATAGTTGCTTAGCAGCATGCGCGTGACACGCTCGTAGCACGCGTCCGATTGCCACTTCTGCTCCCACACCGGCACCGGCCAGTGCCGCTGCGCCGCCCACACCGTCTCCGAATCCCAGTAGGCCCCCTTCACCAACCGCACCCACAACGGCGTCCCGCGCCGCTTGGCGTATTCAATCGTTCGGGCGGCGTCTTTCTCCCCGTCCTTCAGGTACGTTTGGAGCACGATGCCGAAGTGCGGATAGTCCCGGAACTCGTCTTCGGCGAACAGCTCTTCGCACAGCTCCAGGGTCAGGTCCTTGATCGCGTAGTGCTCCATGTCGATGTGCAGGTGGACGCCGCCCGCCATCGCCGATCGCAGGACCGGCCGCAGCAGCTCCTTGGCCCGCGCCTTGGCCGCCGACGGGGCGATCGGGTCGAACCCGGGGTACAGGGAGGTCAGCTTGACCGACACGTTGACGCGCGGCAGGGCCTTCCCGTCGGCTTCGTCCACGAGCGCTACCGGCGACCAGTGCGCGGCGTGCTTGGGCAGCTCGCGCACGAGCTCAAGGTAGGTTTGCAGGTAGACTTCCGCCTCGGACGCGGACAAGGCGGCTTCCCCCAACACGTCGATGGTGAACGCCAGCCGCTGCCGCCGTAGCCGACGAATGGCCCGCTCCGCCTCCAGGATGTTCGAGCCGGCGATGAAGCTCCCCGCCATCAGCGCCGTACCGAAGCGGGCGGCCTTGGCCGACAGCCGGGCGGGCACGGAATCGAACCGGCGGAAGTCCATCAGCCGCGACACGAGGCGGACGAACTGCCGGGCGAACGGGACCGGTTCCAGCTCGTGCAGGGCGCCCTTCGCGGGGCCGTGGCCGTGCCCGTTGGGGCGGCGGCCGTTGGTTGCCGGCGGCAGGACGAAGTACTCCTTGAGGTGGCGGGCGACGTCTTCGTCCGTCTGCATCATGGGCAGCACGTCGATGAAGCGGAACGCCTGGACCTTGAACCACTCGTCCTGCATGCACAGCCGCAGCATCCGCTCCTGCCACCAGGCGAACTGGTGGCAGCGCGGCTGGCTGCCGCGCATCCGGTCGAACATCTCGTGACCCAGCTTCTGGGTCAGCTCCTCGATTGGGCGGTCCGTGGTGACCCCGGGCATTGTGTTTCCTGCTCGCTCAGCGCCGTCACCGCGCCCCCGCGGCGCGGGCCGCAATCTTAGCGACTGCTCGCGGCCGGGACAATCGGCGACACGGCGCGCAGCGCGGCCTTACGGCGGTGCTGGCGAAGGCCGCGGGTGAGGGTATGATCCCCGGATCGGACCGATCGGGCCGGCCGGCCGGTCCCGGCGGCCTGCACCCGGCGGTGCGGGGCCGTGTACCAACTATGGGTCTGCCCAGCGTGCGGGCCCGACCGGCACGCTTTCGGAGGTTGAAACCATGCTTTGCACCCCGGCCCGTCGTCCGCAATCCGCTCTGATGGCGGTCCTATCGGCAGCCGTGCTGTTCGCCGGCGCCGTAGTGTTGCGCGCCGAAGACCCTCCGGCCCCCACGACGCAGCCGACGACGCAGCCGGCCACGCGGCCCTCCAACCCGGAGGCGCACGCGAAGGCGCTGCGGATCATCGCCGACGCCCTGGCCAAGTATCGGGCGGCCAAGAGCTACGAGGACAAGTTCGCCGGCAAGTACGAACTCGTGGCCAAGGACGCCGCCGGCGAGGACGCGGGGCAGACGACCGAGTACAGCGCGGCGCTGCTGTGGTCGGGCCGGGAGCGGCTGTCGCTGGTGACGGACAACTTCTCCCTGGTGACCGACGGCAAGAACCTGTGGCAGTACCTGCCGATGCTGGACGAGTACACGGAGGCCGCGGCCCCGGAGAAGCCGAACTACGCCGAGCTCATCACCGCCTTGCCCACCGACGACCCGCCCCACCTCATCCTCCACGTGCGCGAGCGGGCCGACCAGTCGTTCGCCGAGCTCTTCCCGATGGTCCGCGAGTTCACCGCCGTCACGCCCGAGAAACGCGACGAGCGCCCGGGCGTGCGGCTGAGCGGTGTGTTCGATTCCACGGACACTCCGTTCGCGTACGAGAGCGAGCTGCTGCCGTTCAGCTTGTGGTTTGACGAGCAGACCGGGCTGCTGGGCGAGCTGCGCGTGGACCTCACCGACGTGCTCAAGAAGGCGCTCGGTTTGACGGACGAGAAGCCCGAGGGGGAGGAAGAGCCCGACATGCCCGGCTTCCCCAAGCAGGTGACGCGGGCCGTCGTGTCGGCGCGCTTCGACGACGTGCGCATGGACATGGAGGTGCCCGCCGACCGCTTCGTCTTCCGGCCGCCGGCCGGGGCCGAGAAGGTGGCGCAATTCACCGACCTGAGCGAGATGCCCGACCCGCGCGAGCTGATCGGCAAGCCCGCCCCGCTGTTCGCCGGGACCGCACTGGATGAGAAACCGCTCGCGCTGGAGGAACTGCGCGGCCGCGTCGTCGTCGTGGACTTCTGGGCCACCTGGTGTGCGCCCTGTGTCCAGGCCATGCCGCAAATCCAGAAGCTCCACCAGAAGTACGCCGACAAGCCCGTGACCGTCATCGGCGTGAACCAGGACGACAAGCGGACCGAGGCGAAGATCAAGCCTTTCCTGAAGGACAAGGAGATCACGTTCCGGCAACTCCCCGATCCGAAGGGCAAGATCGCCCGCAAGTACAAGGTCGCCGGGATCCCCTGCACCTTCCTGATTGACAAAAAGGGCACCGTGCAGGCCGTCCACGTCGGCCTGTCCATGTCGCTGGAAGAGGACATCGGCGGCGAGATCGAGAAGTTGCTCAAGGACGAGAACGTGTTCGACCCGGAGAAGCTCCGCGGCGAGTCGGCGACCCCCGAGAAGCCCTGAGCCGGGCCGGCCCTCGGCGGCGCTCGGCGGCCCACAGCTCCCATGAGACCCCACGTCGGGTGGCTGGCGATTCTGATTGGCGGTGTCGCCGCCGCCGGCGAGAGCCTGTGCGTTGTCGAAGTACGGTGCCGGTCGGCGGACGGTGACCCGCGCCGTCTGGTGGCGACGGTGCCGGCCGGCGCGAGCGTCACCACCGGCGCCCGGTTGCTCGTGGCCGATGGCGTGCAGCCCGTGGGTTGGGCCGAGTTGGTCCGGGTCGCAGGCGATGAGGCGACCTTCGAGCTGCGCTCGTCCGCCAATCCGCCGCCATCCAAAGCGACTCGGCGGGCGTGGCTGATCGCACCGGACATCGTGTCGTCGCTCCAGGAGGATTGGCCGGCCGAGGCCGACTTGTACGCGGAGGTGGATTCACTGGGGCCGGGGGGCCGGTCGGCGTGGCTTCACGCGGGGACCAACGCGGGGATCAAGATCGGAGACAGTTGGTGGCTACGCGTCGGCGGCCAGCCCGCGGCCCGCTGCAATGTGCGCTTGGTCGCGCCAGACCTATGCTACTGCACCGTGGAGCCGCTGGTGAGCACGCCGGTCCTGCGCGCGGGGGCCCGGCTGGCGCTGTGGCCCGCGCCGGCCGAGCGCCGGCGTGGTGAGGTGCGCTCGGCGGTGGCTTTCGTGGAAGAGCGCGGGCATGACGCCGTCGTGTGGGTGGCCGCGCCGCCGGGTGCGGATGCCGCGGCGGAACCACATCTCGACTTCTTCCGGGACGGCCGGTTTATCGGCTACGGTCGCGTGGAGCGGGGCGACGGGCGCTTCTGGTACGCGCGCTTCACGCCGGCCCCGACGGCGGGCGGTCCAACGACGTCCGCCGCGGGGGCCGCGGCGACCACGCAGCCGGCCACTCTGGTACAAGTCGGGGACACGGTGCGCGTACGAACGAAGTCGGACCTGGAGCAGGGTTGCCTGGTGGCGCGGGTCTTTGAGATCACTCCCGCGGGGGCCGCCATCAATGCGGGCGAGATTGACGGCGTGACGGTTGAGCAGCGCTTCACCGTGTATCGCGAGGGGCGGCCGCACGGCCCGGCGACGGTCCGTCGCGTGCAGCGCAGTTACGCCGTCGTGACGCCGGCGGACGTGCTCATCGACCCGCCGTTGGTTCTGCAAGTCGGCGACGAGTTGCGGCTGCGTCCGCCGCCCGCGGCGGCGCGGGCGGTCGCGATCCTGATCCAAGTGAACGGCGAGTCGCTGCTGACGGCGCGTCTGCTCGATGCGGAGGCCCCCTTGGGCCGTCCGCTGGCCGTGCGAGAGGGTTCGCGCACCGTGGGCGTCGCGGTGTTGGTACATGGCGAAGGGGGGGCCGCCGTCGGCTTCACGCTGCCGTGTGCGGCCGCCGCGCCGCCCAAGCCGGGACAGTACCTCGTGCTCGATCCGCCTTCCCCCGACTGAAAGCGGTGGCCAACGCGGGCCGGCAGCAAGCCGGGGTCAGGACTCGCCAACACCTGAACAGGCGTTCAGGATCATGGGACGCCAACCAGGAGGGCGAGCGTCCCGGCGAGCCGCGGCTCGGCAGTCCCGGCGCGCCGGGGTCGCCCTACCGTGTCGCACGACCGTGAACACCTATTCGGGTTGAAGCGCCTGGGGGGTACCCGTCGGCGTGGGGAAAGCTACTATAAAGACATGCTCAACCGGTGGATCGGGATCAGCGCCGCGTTCCTGATGATCCTGGCCAATGGCATGATCGTGTGGCGGGACATGCTGCCGAATTGGCTGGCGGGTGACCCCCCGCCATCGGAGGCGGCCCTGCTGGCCCCGGGAGATGAACGCCGGGTGCAGGTGGGCATCTACGAGGTCGGCGGGCGGCTGATGGGCCGCAGTTGGACGCTCAGCCGCTGCACGAGCGTTGGGGGCATCGTCGCGGTGCGCACGACCACGGTCTTGAACCCGATTGACTTGCCGGGCGGGGTGCTCACGCCGGCTGTCCGCATTGAGACGATGATTACCTACCGGCCCGCGGCGGCGACGTACGTGGACGAGTTGGAGTTCAAGATGTACGGGCTGGGCGTGCCGGTCAGTCTGCACGCCGAAGCCATGCCCACCGGCGAGTTCCCGCTCCAGTGGCAGGTCGGGTCGCAGCGCGGGTCCATCGCCCTGGATTCGCGGGCCCCCGCCGCCCTGGGGGACGTGATTCGGCCCTTCGACCGGCTGCCGGAGCTCTATGTCGGCCGCACCTGGCGACTGCAACTGCTGGACCCCCTGGCCCAGCTTCTGCCGAACCTGCCCACGGCGGGGCTGGGCCTGGAGCCGGTGCTGATCCGGGTGACCCGTCGGGAGATCATTACGCACCGCCGCGAAGACGGGCCGTACGAGGTCGAGGCGTTTGTCGTCGAGGGCGGCGACGCCCGGGCCTGGGTTGCCCCGGATGGGGCCGTCTTGCGGCAGGAGGTCAATCTGCCGTTGGTGGGTCGCCTCGTGTTGCTGGAAGAGCCGTACGACGACGCGGCCCTGTTGAAGGCCCGCCGCGTGGGGCTCGGCGGCCCGGGTGACAACCCCCCCGATGATGCCCCGCGACCATGAGTAATTCGCCGAATCCAGCGTTGGGGGCCGAAGTTGCCGTCCGGCTCAGCGGGCTGACCAAGTCGTTCGGCGACAAGGTGGCGGTGCGCGACTTGTCGTTGACGCTGCGGGCGGGGGAGGTGTTCGCGTTTCTCGGACCCAACGGGGCGGGCAAGACGACCACCATGAAAGCCACGACCGGCCTGCTGCGGCCGGACCGCGGCGAGATCGATATCCTGGGTTTGTCGATGCGGACCCACGCCCGCCAGGCCAAGCGGCGCCTCGCCTACGTCCCGGACCAGCCCTTCGTCTACGACAAACTCACCGGCCGCGAGTTCCTCGCGTTCATGCGGGAGATGTACGGGGTGCCGGCGGACGCCGCCGAGAACCGGCTGGCGGAGCTGAGTCACCGCCTGGCGATGAACGGGTTCCTGGACCAGCTTTGCGAGACGTTCAGCCACGGGATGAAGCAGAAGATCGCGCTGGCGGGGGCCCTGATTCACGACCCGCGCGTGCTCGTCGTGGATGAACCGATGGTCGGCCTCGATCCGCGGACCGCCCGTGTTATCAAGGACGTACTGCGGGAACTGGCGGTCTCCGGCGGCACCGTTTTCATGAGCACCCACACGTTGGACGTGGCGGAGCAACTGGCCGACCGCATCGGCATCATCCACCACGGGCGATTGGTGGCCTGCGGAACGTTGGCTGAGTTGCGGCAACAGGCCCAGTTGGACGGGCGACTGGAGGACGTGTTCCTGCGGCTCACGGAGGAGCCGCCGGACGAGACCGCCCCCCGCAACGGCTGAACCCGGGGGCGCGACTTGACGGCGGGACCACGGCCGAGTCGGGGCCTGTAGACCCGGTTGTTCTGGGGCGCCGATCCGGACCCGCAGGCCGGTGGGGGCAAAGCGGCCCGCCACTTGCGCGGCGGGTTCTGGTTGGGGCTACAAAACGCGCTGCGGGAGCATGGGGCGATTTGCTAGAATGGAGCCGTGCGCCGTCGGCACAAGGGAAACAACAGGTCGGGGCCGCGCCGTCGTCGAGCGCTGGGCCCACGTCGGAAGGAGTTATGGGAA
Source organism: uncultured Planctomycetales bacterium (assembly GCA_964462635.1). Classification (GTDB taxonomy): domain Bacteria; phylum Planctomycetota; class Phycisphaerae; order UBA1845; family Fen-1342; genus JBFMAI01. The sequence continues at coordinate 811 of CAYWYJ010000112.1, read as the reverse complement.
TGAGAAGCGTCATCGCGGGTGCTTTGGCTCTGCTGTGCTCGACCTGGTGCCTGGCACAGGGGCCGGCCGCGCCGGCCGAAGAGGAACAATCGCTACCGAAGTACCTGACGGAAGCCGAGCGGCATCTGCCGTTGCCGGTCCCCGAGCCGGAGATGGCGCCGCCGAGCGGGTTCGTCTACTGCCCGGCGGAGTACGAGCCGTGCGAGGGGCTGTTCATCGCCTGGGAGGGGTATACGTCCATCCTGACCGAGCTGGCGGTGGGGATCACGACCGGCGACCCGAAGGCCAAGGTGTTCGTGGTCGTGGACACGGTGAGCGAGCAGAACTCCGTGTACACGACGCTGAGCAACGCCGGCGCCGTGATGAGCCGCGTGCAGTTCATCGTGTGCCCGACGGACACGGTGTGGATCCGGGACTACGGCCCGCGGTTCATCTACGAGGACGGTCGCCGGGCGATCGTCGACCACACGTACAACCGGCCGCGACCCAACGACAATGCGTTCAATGATTTCCTCAGCAACCACTGGAGCATGCCGCAGTATGACATTCCGTTGACGCACGGCGGCGGGAACTTCCACCTGTTCTCGAACGGCGACGCGTTCATGACCAACCTGATTCTCAACGAGAACCCGGGAATGACCGCCCAGCAGGTGAAGGACCTGTACCGCACGTATCAGAACCTGGACCTGACGATCTACCCCGGCTTCCCGACGTCCTTCGACTCGACCCAGCACATCGACATGTGGATGTTCCCGCTGGGCGACTACAAGGTCATCATCGGGCAGTATGCGTCGTCCACGGGGCAGCCCTA
>CAYWYJ010000111.1:0-12388 GCA_964462635.1 uncultured Planctomycetales bacterium | reverse complement strand
GCACGTGCCGGCTCGCCGGCTCGTCGAACGTCGAGCTGATGACCTCGGCCTTCGTCGCCCGCTGCATCTCGGTCACTTCCTCCGGCCGCTCGTCGATCAGCAGGATGATCACGTACGCGTCGGTGTGGTTCGTCGTGATGGCGTTGGCCATCTTCTGGAGCAGGACCGTCTTGCCGGTCCGCGGCGGCGCGACGATCAGCATGCGCTGGCCCTTGCCGATGGGCGTCACCAGGTCCACGATCCGCATGTTGATTTCCTGCGGCGCCGTCTCCAGGTAGTACCGCTCGTCGGGGTGCAGCGGCGTCAGGTCCTCGAAGTTCGTCTTCTCGGTGACGGACTCCGGCGACTCGTAGTTGATCGCCTCCACCCGCAGCAGCGCGAAGTAACGCTCGGATTCCTTCGGCGGGCGAATCTGCCCGGCGACGATGTGCCCGTTGCGCAGGCCGAAACGGCGGATCTGCGACGGGCTGACGTAGATGTCATCGGGGCAGGGCAGGTAGTTGTACTCCGGGCTGCGCAGGAAACCGAAGCCGTCCGGCAGCACTTCCAGCACGCCCTCGCCGTACAGCAAGCCGTTCTGGTTGATCCGCTGCTTGAGAATCTGGAAGATGAGGTCCTGCTTGGGCAGCCCGACGTAGTCCTGCACGCCTTCGTTCTTGGCAACCTCGTGCAGCTCAACGGCCGTCATCTTCTGCAGGTCGGTGATGTGCAGCTCGCCCCGCTTGATCCGCTCGTACTTCTCGTGCGTCTCGCGGTCGATGGGGGAGCTTTCGTCGTACTCGCCCTTCCGCTTCTTGCCCTTCTTGCGGCCCTCCACCGCGGGATGCTCGTCGGCGGGGTGCTCCTCGCCGACGGGATGTTCGTCGGCGACGGGTTCCGCCGGGGGGGCCGCGGTCACGACGGCCGCCTCGCCGTCGTCGCCGGCGCTCTCGGTTTGCACGAAATGGGAGGCCGGCGGGCTCTCCGCGGCCGCGCCGGGCCCCTCGGGGACTGCCTCGGACACGGGCGCTTCGGTCTCGTCCGCAACGGCCTCGACGTCGTCGTGCCCCTTCTTCTTCCCGCGTGTCCGGGTCGTAGACTTCGCCATGATGAACTCCGCAAGAACCTTGCCGGATACGGCCCCCGCTGGCGCAACGGCCAGGGCCTGCCGACCGGCTCACCGCGCTCGTTCAGGAGCGCTTCGTCAAAATCGCCTGAAGGATGTCGGCCACCTGCGGGCGGAGCTCAGCGGCCGGCCCGTCGTTTCGCACGACGAACGCGGCCCGCGAGCGCTTCTCGGCCAGCGGCATCTGCCAGCTCTCCCGACGCCTCAGTTCTTCCGCCGCCCAGCCACGCTCCCGTTGCACGCGCCGCACCCGCGCGGCCTCCGGGGCGTCCACAAACACAATCGTATCGCACTGGCGATCCAGGTGGCTTTCAAACAAAAGCGGGGAATCGATGACGATGGCCTTAATCGATGAATTCTTCTCTACCGCGCGTATCATAGCGGCCTGCCGCCGGACAATCAAGGGGTGGACCAGCCGCTCCAGCCGCTCCCGCTGCCCCGGATCGGAAAACACGATCTCGGCGATCCGCTGCCGCTCCGGCTCGCCCTCCGGCCCGACGACCTCCGGCCCCCACCACTCCCGCAGCCGCCGCAACACCGCCGGCCGTCGCAAGACCTCGTGGTTGACGCGGTCGGACGAGACCACCAGGCACCCCAGCTCCTCGAACTCCGCCGCGACGCGCGACTTGCCGGCCCCAATCCCGCCGCACAACCCGATAATGGGCTTGCCATGCGTCCCGGACTTGGTTCCGGCCTTCCTGGCTGAGGCCACCCGCTGCTCCTGGAAGCGACCGTCCCGTGCCCGCCTGACGGCTTTGGCTGCTATCATGCGGCCCCATCGCCGTGCGTTCCGGTCGGTCGTCCTTATCGCACGCCCGGGTCGGGCTTGTCAATCGGCCCGCGTCGGCTAAAGTGGGGCCGTGCGCTCCGCCGGCCGTCCCGTGGCGGAGCGCGCTCCCCGTTGCGGAGGAACCATGACCCGTCCCATCCGAGTACTTATCGCCAAAATCGGACTCGACGGCCACGACCGCGGCGCCAAGCTGATCGTGCGCAACCTGCGCGACGCCGGCATGGAGGTCATCTACACGGGCTTGTGGCAGACTCCCGCCGCCACCGTTCACGCCGCCTTGCAGGAAGACGTGGACGTGCTGGGCGTCAGCCTGCTGTCCGCCGCCCACCTCACCATCATGCCCGAGCTGCGGCGCCTGTGCCGTGACGCCGACATCGCCGATCTCCCCGTCGTCCTGGGCGGGATCATCCCCGAAGAGGACTACGAGCCGCTACGTCAGGCCGGCGTGGACGGCCTCTTCAACCCCGGGACGCCGATGAAAACCATCATCGAGTCGGTCACCCGCCTGGCCACCGACTACCGTGCCCGGCAGAATACCGCCGCAACCGCTCCCGGCCTCGACACCCCGCGCGGTCTGGCCCGCGCCATGACGCTCGTGATGCGCGGGCAGGCCGACCGCTTGGGCACCATCCCGCAGCCGAGCAAGCCAACGGTTACAATCGGTATCACCGGCTCTCCCGGCGTCGGCAAGAGCACGTTCATCGGCCGGCTCGCCAAGGGGCTGCGCGAACGCGGCCACCGCGTCGGCGTCGTCGCGGTGGATCCGTCCAGCCCGCTGACCGGCGGGTCGGTCCTGGGCGACCGGCTGCGAATCATGTCGAACGAGCCGGATCACGGGCTGTTCGTGCGTAGCCTGGCGTCGGAAGGTCGCGCGGGTGGGCTCGGGCCGCATTGCGAGGAAATAACGCAACTACTTGCTGCCGCTGGGTTTGACATCATCCTCGTCGAGACGGTCGGCGCCGGCCAGAACGACACCGACATCCGCCACCTCGCCCACGAAGTCCTCCTGCTCGTGATGCCTGGCGCCGGCGACAGCATCCAGTTCGCCAAGGCCGGCGTGTTCGAGATCGCCACGGGGTACGTTGTTCACAAGGCCGACCTGCCCGGGGTGGATACGACCGTCCGCCAGCTCAAGGAAGCCCTGACGACCGAGCGACCGGTCTGGCCGGTCAGCTCGCTCCGCAACGAGGGTCTGACGCCGCTGTGCGACTGGCTCGAAACGAAACTCCGCCCGTGAGCAGCGTCGCCGCGGGGTGGTGGGACCGTCCCCGTCCTCGGCGGCTGGTCGTCGCCGGCCTCCTGCTCCTGACGGGGGTGCCGGCCTTGACGTCCCTGGTGGGCGATAGCGTAACGTTTGACGAAACGAGCCACCTCACCGCGGGACTCAGCTATCTCAAGACGGGTGACTTCCGCCTCGCCCCCGACCACCCACCCCTGCCGAAAATCTGGTGCGCCTGGCCGCTGCTGCTGATGGACCTGCAATGGCCGGCCGATGACGACCCGGCCTGGCGGGACGCGCAGGTGTTTACGTTCGGGCGGCGTTTCCTGTTTGAAATGAGCAACGACGGCCAGCGCCTCGTGGTCGTCGGTCGCTGCATGATGGTGGTGTTGCTGCTGGCCACCGGCTTGACGACGTATCTGCTGGGTCGCATGACCTTCGGGCCGGGCGCGGGCTTGCTGGCCCTGGCGCTCGCGGCGCTGAGCCCGACGTTGCTCGCCCACGGCCGGCTCGTAACCACCGATTTGCCGATCACGCTGGCGACGGCCTTGACGTTGTTGACGTTCTCGCGACTGCTGCATCGGCTGACCTGGTGGTGGCTGCTCGCCACCGCCGCCGCCCTCGGCGCCGCCGCCGTCACCAAGTTCTCCTGGCCGCTGGTCGTGCCTGCGTTGGTAGTGATGGCGGTAATCGGCGTCGCGTGGCCGCGGCGCGACGGAATGGGAACGCTGGCGCAGGAGACCCGGTCCTCCCGGGCCGCCCGCGTCGGCGTCAGCGTCGTGTTGTTGGCGGCCGCCGTCTGGCTGTCCATTTGGGCCGCGTACGGCTTCCGGCCCGCTCTCTTGGCCCCACCGCCCTCCGCGGGCGCCACGCCGGAGTACCAAGCCGCCCACGAGCGGCTCAAAGAGAAACTCGCCAAGACCTGGACCGAGCGCATGTACCGCCCCGAGGACGGCACCCCGCGCCCAGGGGTAGTCCGCGCGGCCCTGCGCCTGGCGGCGACCACCGGCATTCTGCCCGAAGCCTACGTGTACGGACTGGCCGAAACGCTGGCGACCACTTCGGAGCGGACGGCGTACTTCCGGGGCGAATACTCCAACACCGGCTGGCGCACCTACTTCCCGAGCGCCTTTGCGATCAAGACGCCGCTACCCACGCTGGTGCTGCTCGTGGCCGGCATCGCCGCGATCCTGAGCCGACGCGCGCGGCCCGTCGCCCCCGTTCTGCTCATCGGCCTCGTCGTGTTCGTCGTGGTCTACGCGGCGTACGTCATCAACGGCCGCCTGAACATCGGACATCGTCACCTGCTACCGATCTACCCCGTCCTGTTCGTCCTGGCCGGGGCGGCGGCGGCGTGGCTCCGCACGCGCGTCGGCCAAGTCATCGTGGCGGCCATGTTGGTTTGGCTGGCGGTCGTCAACGTGCGGATCCACCCCCACTACCTGGCCTATTTCAACGAGCTTGTGGGCGGCCCCGCCCGCGGGCACCTGTACCTCGCCGACAGCAACATCGACTGGGGCCAGGATCTGCTGCGCCTGGCCGACTACGCCCGCCGTCACCCGAGCGAACCCATCAAGCTGGCGTACTTCGGAAGCGCCGTCCCCACGCGGTACTTGCCATGTACCGCGCTGCCCAGCGTGATTCAATTCGACCCCCGGGCCGAGCTCACCGCCGGCACGTACGTCGTCAGCGTGATGCAACTGCTCGGTGTCTACACGCCCGAAGCGCGCACGGAGTTCTGGGGCGAGCGGAGCCTCGCGGCGTACCGGGCCCTGTGGAGCATGGCCACCGAGCCCCCGGGGCCCGACGACCTGTCCGCCCTCCAGCGACGCCGGGCGCAGGCCCGGACAGAGTACCAGAGCATGCGGCCGATGCGCCTGCTGTCGCAACTGCGCTACCGGCGTCCCGACGAGCGGATCGGCTACTCGTTGTTCGTCTTCCGGCTCACGGACTACGACATCGAGCAGTTGGCCGGCCCGAAACTGCCCTGACCATCAGGGGCCGTCGCCCGCCGCCGTCACCGCGCCCGGCGCCGACGACGTGTACGACGGCAGCCGGTCCAGCAACCAGTCCAACGCCGACATCGGTTCCGGCTCTTCGCCGTCGAGCAGATAGGGCGCCACGATGCGCCGGTTCCATTCATATTGCAGGATGGGCAGGTGCGTCCCCGGGTGCCCCGCCGCCGCCCATTCCGGCGACCAGCCGACTTGCTCGACTTTCGCCCGCAACTCGGGATCGGGGACCGCGACCTCCAACCAGAACCCGTCCTTCCCGGCGGCCGCCATGAACCGGCGGTCCAGTGTGCCCAGCAGCGAGGTGAAGGCGCCGGCCAGGAGCCAGTCGCCAGGCGAGTAGAACACGACCACCCGGTCGTCGACGTGTCGCAGCGCTTCTCGCAAGTCATAGGTGGGGCTCAGCCCGGGATGGGCCATGATGATCTTGTTCAGGCGCACGTCTTCCGGCAGGGCCTCGGCCACCCACGCGGCGATGGCCGCCCCGCCGGAGTAGCCGACCAGGTCGATCGGAGCGTCGGGGTGGTCATTTCGCCACGCGACGATCTCGGCGGCCACTTCGGCGGCCCTCTGCCGGTTGCGCTGCTCGTCGGCCAAATGATCGAGGATTTCGAGACCCGGGCGGTCCCATTGGAAAAAGCGAACTTCGCGCACCAGGCCCGCGTCGCGCAGCGCCCGGTACGCCGGCCCCATCTCCCACTCCAGCCCGATGATTCCGGGAAACATCCACAGAAGCCCGCGCTCCGCGTTGGCGGCGTTGGACTTGGAGCGGCTGAGGTCGGCCACGGTGGGTTCGGGCGGGACGACGCAGCTCCACACCAGCGCCAGCAGCGCGCACCACAGGGTCCGATACCAGCTCGCGGTGGTCTTCATTCCCAACTCCTCGCAGTCGTTGCGACGGCTGCTGGATTGGTCGGTCAACGCGGCGCGCGGCTGCAACTCCTGCGCGAAACGTCGCCGCGGCCCTGGCCGGCGGGCTGGCGCCGTGATCTTATGAGACCGCCGCCCCGGGGCGACGCCGGATAAGGGCCTGTCTGAACCCCGCACGCCAGTGCGGGGGCACCGCCTCCCACCACTGGCGTGGTGGGTTCCGTTGGCCGCTCTAAAGTCACTCGGGCTCAACAGCCGATACGAAGGCTGCGCAATACCCCTCCTTACTCTCTCACACACCGGAGCCCGCTCCCCACGGGCTCCGGTCGTTTTTTGCCCTCCATCCGCCGGTCATGCGGGAGCGCAGACCAACCTTGGGCGGCCCAAGTGCCGATATTCCTATGGCGCCCCGTTGTTCCCTGGGGCCGTTCCGGAAAAACCGGTTGAAACGGACTGCTTCGAGCCCTACGCTTATGTGCTGGCGAGCACTCTCTCGGCACCAGCGCTGGAGCAATTCCGTAAACCACTCGTAACCATGGAGTTAGAGATGAGACGTTGGATCGCACCCCTGTCGATGGCCCTCTTGGCCGCGCTCGCCGCCACGGTCGCCGTGGCCCAGCAGCCTATCGGGGATCCCGGCGAGCGTTTGGGGCCCGAAGCGTTCGGTCCGGGAGTCATCGAGGAATGGGAGGATGCGGTACTCCGTGACCAAGCCGCCCCGCCCCGGCCGCCGCGCGGACTGCGCAGCGCCGGCGAGCAGGGCGCGTGGGTGGTCCCCAGCCTCCGCGACACCTTCTATCCCAACTCCGGCAAGCACTATGTGATGAACAAATGGGGTGACACGCGGCTGGGGATCGGCTTTCCGGAACTGGTCGACGTTCACGGCGCTTTCTTCGCCGGTCAGGCGGCGAAGGGGGTCTGGACCACGGGCGTGCGCGTCATCGGTTACCGCGATGGCACCGTCGTGCGCGAGACCCCCTGGTTCACGGACATTGACAAGTCGCCGAGCTGGTTCCCCATGGGACTGCGCGGCGTCAATCGCATCGTGATCGAGTCGCAAGCGGTGGTCAACGGCGGCGGTTGGTACGCGATGGACGATCTGACGTACTCGGTCCACACCGGTGGCCCGGTGTCCGCGGACCAGATGATCGTGATTGACTTTGAAGATGTTGATTACCGCACGACGCTCACCGGGACCCAGTATGCGGGGTTGACCTGGGAAGCGGGGCAGGGTGATTTCGGCGCGGGGCCGGTCGGCATCCACGCCCCGCAGGTTCCCGAGGGCTTCGAAGCCCAGGCCCCGGACACGGAGGGCGCGCCCGGCGGGACGGAGTCCGGCCAGGATGCCACGGGGCCTACGATGGGGTTGAACTTCGTGGGGGTGGACCTGAACGACGGCAACGCCTACCCGCCGGACACGATGGGCGCGATCGGGACGTTCTACTACGTTGAGACGGTCAACCAGAACATCTCGGTGTTCAACCGCGACACGGGGCAGCGCGTTTCGAACGCGTCGCTGGAGTCGTTCTTCAATGTCAGCGGGCTGATCGGCGACCCGCGGGTGGTGTGGGACCAGCACAACGACCGCTGGATCGTCCTCGCAACGACCTTTGACAGTTCGACCGCCCGGGCCCGCGTTTACTTCGCGGTGTCGCGGACGGCCAACCCGCTCTTCGGCGGCTGGTACAAGAACTACATTCAGACGGACCAGGGGTCGGACGCCGGCCGCTGGCCGGACTTCCCCACGCTCGGTTACGACGCGCGCGGGATCTACTTCGCGTGCTATATGGTGGGCAATCCCGCGTCCATGACGATCTGGGCGCTGGACAAGGCCCCGCTGGTCGCCAACCCGCCGAGTCTGGGCACGGTGACGGTGTGGCGCGGGAAGCCGTGGGAGTGGGCCATTCAGCTCGTCCACACCTATGGCGATCCGGGGTCGGAGTACATGCTGTCGCGCTCCAGCGAGACGGGGTTCCGGTTTCGGCGGATCGCCCCGCCGCTGACTTCGCCACTGCTGTATGAGATGGGCAACATCGGCGTGCAATACAACTTCAACCCGCCGTCGGCGCCGGCGTTGGGGAGCACGACCGACATCGACACCGGCGACGCGCGGCCGCAGGAGGCGGTCTATCGGGACGGGTACGTGTGGACGTGCCAGGCCGTCTACTGGAACAACCGCTCCGCGATTCGTTGGTACCAGTTCAACCCGACCAGCATGTTGCTGGTGCAAAGCGGCACGGTGGCCAGTGATACGCTGCACTACTACTACCCCGCGATCATGGTGAACAGCCGCGGCGAGGTCACCCTGGGGTTCTCGGGGTCACACGCCGGCCAGTACGTCGCGTCGTACTTCACCGGTCGCCTGCCGACCGATCCGGCGGGGGAGATGGCCCCGCCCGTCCTGATGAAGGCCGGCGAAGGCCCGTACACCGTGATTCTGGGCGGCGGGCGCAACCGCTGGGGCGACTACTCCTCCATGCGGCTCGACCCGTTGGATGGAACCTCGTTTTGGGCCATTCAGGAGTACGCGCGCTCGCCTTCCGACCGATGGGGCACGTGGGTCGGGGTCCTCACGTTCGTTCCCCAGGAGCAGGCCTGCTGCCTGCCCAGCGGGCTCTGCCAGAACCAGACCCCGACCGCTTGCACCAGCGCCGGCGGAACGCCGCAAGGGGTCGGTACGACGTGTGCGTCCACCTCCTGCCCGCCGTGCCGCGGCGACTTGAATTGCAGCGGCGTGGTCGACTTCGGCGACATCAACCCGTTTGTGATGGCGCTGACCAACCCCGCGGGTTGGCAGAGCACCTACCCCGGTTGCCCCGTGCTCAACGGCGATATCAACAACGATAACCTGGTGGATTTCGGCGACATCAACCCGTTCGTGTCGCTGTTGTCCTCGGGCGGCGGAGCACCCAAGCCGTGTCAGTAACGTGAGGCCCCGCGAGTAGGGAACAGGGAACGGGGACCGAGGAGTGCGGGCGTCCCGCCCGCTCTTCCCTGGCCGACGATGGGAAACGGGGGGTGGCGCGCGACGGTGCGTCAGTCCAACGGCTTGATCCGAATCGCCCGGTACCAGACCGGGTTGCCGTGGTCCTGGAAGCCGATGCGGCCGCGGCGGGGCATGTCCCTGTACGCCGTTCTGAACTTGTTCTTGGTCCCGTCGGGGTTCTGACCGGCGACGGTCCAGTCATCGAGATTCATGTCGATGATCGCCGCGCCGTTCAGCTCCACCTGAATTCGCGGGCCGCGGCAAGTAATAACCGCGGCGTTCCACTCGCCGGGCGGTTTGACGGCGTTGACGCGCGGGGCGAGGCAGTCGTAGATCGCCCCGCAATCGTGCTTGGTGACCTCGGTCTTGCCGTGCGAGTCGAGGACCTGCACCTCGATGCCGGTCTGCACGCCGTCGCGGATGTCGCCGGTGCGGATGAAAATGCCGCTGTTGGTCTGGGGCGCGAGCTTGAACTCGACGCTGAGAATGAAGTCGCCGAACGTCTGCTCGGTCCAAACGTCGCCGCCGCCCTGCCGCGTCAGGACGCCGTCCGCGACGGTCCAACTGCCGGGCTTGGCGATCCAGCCGGTGAGATCGCCGGCGGCGAGTAGATCGAAGCGGCCGTCGGCGTCGCGCCACCCGCTCGGCAGGGCGTTGGCGGGCAGGTCGCCCAGCGCGAACTGGATGCCCGCGAGGTAGTGCGCCAGCACCCGCGGGTCCCGGAAGCTGTCGTGCCGGTGCCCCAGCGAGCAGTAGAACACCCGGCCCAGGCCGTAGTTGCGGACCCAACTGACCGCGAAGTCGCCGTCGGTCCGCGTGATGCCCTTCTTCGTCATGTCCGTCTGGGCGGTGTCCAGGCTGAGCAGGACGCGCAGCCGTCGCCGCGAATACGGGTCTTTGAACTGGTAAATCTCGTCGGCGATTTCGAACGCGGCCCCGCCGAACATCTTCACCAGCGGGTGCTCCGGCTCGTCGAGCCGAACCGTCACGGTCTCGTTCCACGGGTGGCCGCTGAAGTACCCGCCCATCAGCTCGCCGAACTCCGGCCACTGGTAGAAGCAGTCGGTGGCGGCGTGCAGGCCGACGAGGCCCTTGCCCGCGCGGACGAAGTCGAGCAGACCCTGTTTCCAGGCGGGGTCGTCGAAGAGCTCGCCGGTGGTGTTGTTGAGGCAAATGGCGTCGAACTCGCGCAGGTTGGCGGGCTGGAACACGCTCGGATCGGACGTCGCGGCGACGGTGAACGCGCCCGTCTTCTTGCCGGTGATTTCCAGCGCCGCGGTCGCGTAGGGGATCGCGCTGTGTACGAAGCCCTGGCAACCGGTGTACACGAGCAGCTTACGCGGTTGGGCCGGCTTGACCGGGGCCGCGTCGGGGGCGGCGGCACGAATCTGCCGGAGTTCCTCGGCGGAGAGGGGGTCGAAGGTCTGGCCCGCAGCGCCCGCCAGGGAAAGCGTCACCAGCAGGACGACCGGGAGAAGGCGGTGGAATGGAGCGTTCATGATGGGACTTCTCTCGTACGTGCGAAACAGAAGCGCGCGGAAGCTGACTTTGGCGTCGAGCGACTACGGCTCGGAACGATCGACGCCGCACGGCGCGCCGCAACACTGCAACGTCGGCGACGGGCCGGCGGGCAGGAGTATAGCCGTGACGTTCGCAAGGCGCCTACACACGGCTTCGATCTCGCCGGTGCTGAGAATCATGAATGCGGTCGAAAGACCGTCGGCCAGCGCTGCGCTTGGCGCGACGGCCCACGCGCCCTGGACCGCACCTGCGATTGGAGCCACGTCCGCCGGTCGCCTGCCCGGCATGGTTTGGTCGGTTCGCGGTGCTTTGGCGGCGCGCGGGTCAATGATGTGTCCGCCGTGCAAGCGCTGCCCCGACCCGCTGAGGGCGCCCGCCCACACCCCCTTCCCTTCCAGCGCGGGGTTGGGGAAGGGTCGCGGCGGTCCCACGTGGGCGGGTTGACCAGGCGGGCGGGACGCCCGCACTCCCCTCGAGGGGTTGGGGGAGGGTTGGAGCCGGCGAGTATCTGAGTGCTCGCCTTCTTCGGCACCGGCTGCAGCGGAGTCCGGCGAAGCCGCATCCCACAGCATGACGACACCCAACGTCTCATCACGCCGCTCCGGATGCCGCAATCCGACGCGCCATGTACCGCCGCCCGGCGGTGTGCCGAACACGCGGACCGTGCTCTGCCCGGCGTGAACGCGGCCCGCCGGCACACCCCACTCGCGCAGCAGCGCGACGACCCGATCCACCGCATAGCCCTTGCCCAGTCCGCCGAGGTCCAGTTGCACGCCCGGCACCTGGACCCCGACCGCGTGCGCCGCGGGATCGAGCACCAGGGGAGCAACGTCCCGCGGCCCGGGCGTGCGAAACGCGACATCGAACGCGCCGCCGGTCAGGTCGTAGAGCTGGGCCGCCAGTTGCAGGCATTCGATCGTCTCGATCGCCACAGGGATGGGGGAACCAAACACGGCGCCACCTTGAGCACGCTGCTTCGCTAGGACCGGGGGGTGGGCGGTGAGTTGCCCTGACCCTCCCCCAACCCCTCCCTGGAAGGGAGGGGAGTCGGCGGACGCGCTCCCCATGGCGTTGAGGCGGGCGATGTCGCTGTGCGGGACAAACCGGCTGAGCGCCTGCTCCAGCCGGTCCACCTCGTCGAACGCGGCCCGCGCGGCCTGCTCGGCGTAACGGCGGTCAACGCCGAAGAGGCAGAGCCCGAACGTACATGCCATCGCGTCGTGTTCGAAGCGCTGACCGGCGTCGCTCGGTGTGGGGTGGAGCAGCGTGTTCATGGGCGGCTCGCCGCGTTCGCAGGGGCGTCGGCACCGCGCCGACGCGCGACATACGCATCCCACAACGGCTGACGCACGTACACGTACAGCACTTCGTCACGGCGCAGCCCGCGCACGCTGACTTGGTACGAGTCCTGGCGACGCTCTTCCAGCTCGGGTTGCAGCGTGTGCGCGACAAGAATCACGTCGGCGTCGGGGTCGTCCGGGACCGTCTCCCAATAGCCGACCTGCTCGAAGCACCGCAGGTACCACGGCAGCGGCCAGGGGTTCGGCACGACCACCTTGATGAGCATTTGCCGGCTGGCGGGGCGCAGGGCGGCCAGTTCGTCCAGTTGCGACGCGAGTCTCTCCACGTCGCGCACGGTGTACGAGTAAGCAAACGGGTTGTAGTGGCTGGCGTCGAAACGCGGGCTGATGCTCCGGTGGGCCTGCCAGGCCAGATGCCCCGTCGCCGCCAGCAGCGCCGCAGCCACCAGGACCGCTGTCAGGGCCGGCATTGGTGTCGAACGCGTAGTGCAAGGCTCTGCCTTGCACCGCGCAGCCAAATGGGCATTCTCGGTCGTGCGACATGGGAGGGCGAGGCTCCTGCCGAGCCGCGGCTCGCCGGGAGG
>CAYWYJ010000110.1:0-12484 GCA_964462635.1 uncultured Planctomycetales bacterium | reverse complement strand
CCTGCCTCCGATCTTCACGATGCCGCGCGGCCGGCCGTCGCGGCGTGACCGGCGGAACGCCGCCGGGAACTCCAGTTCGTAGCCGTACTCATCGCGAATGCCCGACGGCTGCCCAAAGTGCGGGTACAACTCAACGCGATACTGATGCCACATCGGCAACTGCTTCTTCGGGTAGCCGCGGTACGGCCGCCGGCTGGCCGGGTCCCACGTCCAGACCTTGTACGGGTCCAGCAGGTTCAGTTCGCGCTCCAGCTCGCCGCTGGCCAGCCGCCACAGGTCGCAGACGAAGTAGCCGTCGATATCGTTCGGATGGTCCTTGTCCTCGGCGAACGAGCCGTTGATGAAGATGTCGGCGATGCCGACTTGCCAGAGCTGCCGGACCAACACCTCCAAGTTGTCCACGAGCTTCCTGCGCCACGCGGCGTCCCAGTTCGGGTAGCTGCTCCGGTCCCTGGGGCCGACGACCAGGACGGACTCGCGGAGTTCGTCGAGCGTGACCTCGGAGTCGCCCGGCGGCAGAAGCCCGTCCTCGGTGAATTCCGGTATTACGCTCATCGCTCGCCATTACTGTACATTATGGTCATGTGTGGCGCATAAGTCAATCTAAACATGATAGCCGTCACCCATCGAATCGTGAGTATGTCCAATAATGCACGCATCGCTCAAACACAGCCGCGTTCGGAACACGCGAACGCGGCTCGTTATCATTGATGGGCACGCACACCGGGAATCTCCTCCCGCCTCCCGTTCGAGACCACCCCTTCACTGGCCAGCGGGCCAGCGTGCAAGACCGCTCCCAGCGCACACCCCCACTTGGCCGGTCTGACCTTTCTCGCGGCGATCGGCTGAGACGCTCAAGCGAATCTGTTGCGAGACGCCGCGCCAAACACGTGTGCGGCGCCGCTTGCCCGCACTACCGCCGGCGCAGCGCGAGTCCCATCACACCGAGCAGCAGCAGCGCGCCCGGCTCCGGCACCGTGATTTGCAGGTTGTCGATATAGCCGTAGCTGCCGGTGTTGTCCTCCCAGTAGATCTCGCGGATGCCCTGGGCACTGAGCGTCGTCGGCCCCGCCGGCTCACCGCCGTAGGTGCTGGCCTGGTAGAACGACGCCAGAGCCTGGTGGTTGGCGTCGCGGACCTCGACCAGGATGTACCCCGAGTTCCCGCCATACAGGAACGTGACTTCCTGGATGTCGAAGTCGAAGAACATCTGCCCCTGGTGGGTCGTGTTGATGATATCGAAGCAATCCTGCACCGAGCCCGCCGCCAGGGTCTCCGGGTCGACGCTCGAACGAATCTCGATCGTCGGCACCCCCGGGCTGCTGTAGCCCCAGATGTTGCCCCACGCCGTGACCAGCGGCGTGGTGATAATCGTGCTACCCGTCGCCGGCGTGTCGGCGTCGAGGTAGATGTCCCACGCGAGCGCCGCCGGCGTTAGCGCCGCCAGCACCGCAACCGCAGCAAACGCTACCATTCCTCTCATCACACTCCTCCTTTCTTCCCCCCAGCCGTACGGACGCGCTCACGGCGCGACGCCTGAGCGGAAGGGTGAGGAAAGGTCGGAGACAGCCGGCACAGAAGAGCCGCCCCGGCTCCTCCTCCACCGGAATCACCCTACGGCGCGCCGCGTCGCCGTGCAAGCAAAAACTGGATATCACGGCCCTAAACGCCGCTTCCTTTGGTCTCCGAAACCGCTCCCGAGACGCAACACGACGCGTCCGAACCCCGCACGCCGGTGCCGGAACACCCCGGAAGCAGCCGCAACCACCCCACCACTTGCGTGGTGGGTTCGGATCGCGGCACCGAGGTTTCGGGGCCGTAGCAGTCCTTTGAAGAACCGCTCGTGGCCTTTGAATCTGTAGCGCCGGAGCTCCGAGTCCGGCGTTTCTTGCGCCGCCGGTACGGTCGCGCTGGACTCGGAGATCCAGCGCTACGGCTTTCCAACGGACTGGTAGGGCGCGTCGCGCGAGAACGCCGGACGATCCCGGCGCGCCGCGGCCGCGACTGTCGCAGTCCGGGTCGCCCGGAGGCTCGCCCTCCCGCTCAGTGCTCCGACATCAGAACGCGACCTGAAGCTGCACCCGCCAGATGAGGGCGTCGTCGTTGACGTTCGCCAGGCTGTTCGTCGAGAACGCGAACGGGGCCTCCGTGATCCGCGTCACGTCGGTCTGAAGCTTCACGCGGTGGCCGCTGATGTAGTAGTTCAATCCGCCGGCGTATTCCCACGCCGTGTTCGACCCGCCGGTAGCCGCGTGCATCCACCCCACCCGGCCCGCCAGTTCGATCTTCCGCTCGAGCCCCGGGATCGGCAGGAAATAGCCGCACTGCAAGTACGCGGCGTGCTGCGCCGTCGTCGAATCCTCCCCGCTGAGCCGGTACAGCGGCGCCAGCGGCGGCCCGGCCGCCTGGCGCACGTCGATCAGGCGTAGCACGTACTCGAATGTGGCCGAGAAGCCGCGGAACAGAAGGCCCGCGTCGGCGCCGAACTGGTGCAGTTGCAGCCCCTCCGACGACGCCAGCGCGAAGCCGCCGTCCTGAAACGGGCTGCGGCGGGCGACGGGGATGCGCAGCGTGCCGTCGTGTTCATCTTCCTTGAACGCGTAATGGCCGCCGACGTTCAGCGCGGGTTCGGTGTGATAGGCGAGGTCGCAGGTGGCGCTGGCGTAGTCGAGCTGCTCCTCGGGATACTGGCAGTGCCGGCCGAGCAGCGACCAGATCGTGCGGAAGACGATCGCCGGGTTGTTGTCGTGCCCGCGCGCGAAGAGCTCTTCATCGGGGACGATCGACCGGGTGTTCGGCGTCCCGAGCGAGTTCAGGACGTCCAGGCGGTACTGCCCCTCGACCGACTCGCCGCTCCGCAGCTTGCCCCACAGCCGCACGCCCAGCCCGCGGTGGAACGTGTACGCCTCCTCCATGATCGGCGTCTCGACGAGCTGCATCGTGGCGGTGTCGGCGTTGGCCCGCGTGCCGGAGACGCGCAGGATGCCCGCGGTGATCTGGAACTCATCGACGAACCGGTAATTGACCCACATGTGCAGGACGCCGAAGTCGTAACCCACGTACTCGCTGCCGTCGAAGATGACGGCGTAGGTCAGGTTCTTGTCGTACGCGTGGCCGCTGAAGGAGTAGTAAGCGCGGGACACGTCGAAGCCGGTGCGGTCGGAGCGGCGCACGCCGCGGAGTATGTTCGGGCTGCGCGACCCCACGCCGTAGTGCGTCCAGCGAAACTGGATGCGGGCGTTGATGCGGATCGAGAAGCGGTCGTCGCTGCTGCGGATGAAGAAGCCGCGGTCGTAGCCGGCCTGGACGGTGCCCGGGACGAGGCCGGCGCGGAAGTCCGGCTCGGCCAACACGGCGCGAATCTGCTCTCTCAAGGAATCAGCACGAACCTCTGGCGATGCCTGCTGGACCGCCGCGACTTGTTGCTGGAGGGCGGCCAGCCGCGCGCGCTGCACTTCCAGCGCCGCTTCCAGGGCGGCGACGTGTTCCTCGTCGGCCGGCAGCGTGGCCGGCGGCTGGGCCGCCACGCGGCCCGCGCCGAGTGCGAACGCGAGCAGCAGGCAGAAGCCGGTCACCCGGAGATGCTGTGCGCCGGGGCAATCCACCGTCCCCCCTCTTTGAGCACCTGTCCGAACCCCGCACGCCAGTGCGGGGCCGGGCATCCCGCCACTCGCGTGGCGGGCTCTGTTAGCGGGCCTCAGCGGGAACCACTGGCGGGTCGAGACTCGCGCTGTGCAGACGTGCCCACCCTCCCCCAACCCCTCCTCGCCACGGCGAGTCGCCTTCGCCTCGGCGAGTCTCGCCTGCGGCGGACGTGGCGACCTGGAAGGGAGGGGGGTTGCGGAGGCGCCTCTCGGAGTCCGCCGGCCTGACTGCACTCGCCGTCGCCACTGCATGACGTGCTCTCCTGGCGACGTGGCGCGCGGGGAGTTCTCCGACCGCTGGAGAGGCGACCCCGCGCCGTGGTCGCCGCTGTTCCCGGGGCCGCAGCAGGTTAACGCGCCGCACGGCGGAGATGAACTCCCCTGTCGCCCACTCGACCCCACGTGGCGCGGTGGAACTCCCGTCAGCCAGTCAAGCGCACGTCGGCCGCTCGACGCCCCGTCAGGCAGTTGAACGCCCGCGGACCGGTCGAACCTCCGCCGCGCCGCGGCTATCATGCCCCCGACCAAGCGACTACCGGGTCGCGGGGGACGCGCGTCTCCCCGACCCCGGCCAGCGAAAACGGATTGCGAATGCTCGTCAAAGTCATCGTCATCGTCGCGTACGCCCTCATGATCGTCGGCATCGGCGTGCGGGGCCTGCGCAAAACGCGGTCGTTCGCCGATTTCTTCCTCGGCGGGGGCCGCGTCGGCGCCTGGATGACCGCCTTCACCTACGCCGCCGCCTATTTCTCCGCCGTCCTGTTCATCGGCTTCGCCGGGAAGATCGGGTGGGGATTCGGCCTGTCCGGCGTGTGGATCGGCCTGGCCAACGCGCTGGTCGGCGTGCTCGGCGTGTGGTGGCTGCTCGGCCATCGCGTGAAGCAGGCCGCGGAAGCCTACGGCGTCCACACGATGCCGGAGTTCCTCGAGCGGCGCTACGACAGCCGCTTCCTGAAGCTGTTCAGCGCCGTGGCGGTGTTCGTGTTCTTCGTGCCCTACTCGTCCGCGGTCTTCATGGGGCTGTCGTACCTGTTCGAGTCGAACTTCCACATTCCGTATGCGTACGCGCTGGCCGGCATGGGGGTGTTCACCGGCATCTACCTCGTGCTGGGCGGCTACAAGTCGATGGTCGTCATCGACGTGATCTTCGGGATGATCATGGTCGCCGGCGTCAGCATCCTGCTGGGCTACACCCTTCACGCCGGCGGCGGGCCGGGTCGCATCGCGGCCGACCTCGCCGCGATTCACCCGAAGCTCGCCGCCGTGGTCGGCCCGCCGGGCTGGTGGCCCCTGTTCTGCCTCGTGTTTCTCACCAGCGTGGCCCCGTTCGGCATGCCGCAACTCATGCAGAAGTTCTACGCTATCCGCGACCGCCGGGCCGTCCGCGTCGGCATGGTCGCGTCGACGGTGTTCGCGCTGTTGATCGGCGGCGTGGCGTATTTCGTGGGGGCGACGACGCGGTTGTTCGTGACGCCGCAGACCGCTCCCGGCATCTTCCGAAACGGCCAGCCGATGGTCGATCGCCTGATGCCGGAGCTGCTGGCGCGGGTCATCCCCGAGGGGTTGTCGGTGCTGATGCTGCTGCTGGTGCTGTCGGCGTCGATGTCCACGCTGGCGGCGCTGGTGCTGCTGTCCAGCTCCGCGGTCGCCAAGGACTTTTACGCCGGCTTCATCCACCGCGACGCCGACGACGCCCGGCTGACGCTGCTGATGCGCGTGTTGAGTGCCGCGTTCGTCGTCGCGTCGGTGGTGCTGGCGGCCTTCGAGCTTCAGACCATCGTCGCCATCCTGTCGATCTCGTGGGGGGCGATCGGCTCGGTCTTCCTGGGTCCGTTCGTCTGGGGCATCCTCACCCCGCGCGTCAACCGCTTCGGTGCCATTGGGGCCGCCATCCTCGGTTTGGGGACGTGCATTGCCCTGTATGCAGCCGAACGCCCGGCGCCGGAAGCCGGCACCCTCGGCATGATCGTGTCGCTGGCGGCCAACCCCCTGCTCAGTCTGCTCGTGCCGGCCGCGGCCGCTGGCCCCGCGCCCGCTATTGCCGTCGGGCCAGCACAAAATCCGCCATCGCGCTGAGACTCTCGCGGGCCGGCGACGGGGGCAGATCCAACAGCGCCCGGCGCCCGGCCGCGACGTGCTCGGCCGCCACGCCCTGCGCGTAGGCTATGCTGTCCGAATCCCGCAGCAACGCCGCCACCCGCCGGGGTCGCGTGGCGTCGGGCGTCCGCAGCGCGGCCAGCAGGGCGGTCCGGCCGGCGGGCCCCGCGGAGCGCAGGAAGTGGATGACCGGCAGCGTCAGCTCCCCTTCATCCACGTCCCGTCCGAGCGACTTGCCGACCTCCGCCTCGTCGCCGATCAGGTCCAGCAGGTCGTCGATGATCTGGAACGCCATCCCCAACCCCCGCCCGTACGCACGCAGCCGAGTCACGGCCTCGCCCGCCGCCCCCGCGTACAACGCCCCGAGGTGGCAGCACGTCTCCACCAGGGCCGCCGTCTTTCGCCGAATGATGTCCAAGTAGTCCGCCTCGGTCAGGTCCAGGTCGCCGCGCCGGGCCACCTGCATCATCTCCCCCTCGCAGACGGTGACCGCGGTCTGGCCGATCAGCCGGGCGGCCAGCGGCGTGTCCAGGCTGCTGCACAGGGCGAAGGCGTGGCTGTACAGATAGTCGCCGAGCAGGACCGCCCGCTCGTTGCCCCACAGCCGGTTGACCGTGGCCGCCCGCCGCCGAATGTCCGCCTCGTCCAGCACATCGTCATGCACGAGCGTGGCCAGGTGGACCAGCTCGACGACCGCGGCCAGCGTGGGGTGTTCGGGCCGCAGCTCCCCGCCCGCCCGCCCCGCCAGCAGCACGAGCGCCGGCCGGAGCTGTTTGCCGCCGAACTGCCGCACATGCCGTCCCAGATCGCTGATGAACCCCTGATCGCTGAGCAGCTCGTCGGCGAGGCGGCGCTGGCTCTCGGCAAGTTCGCCGGCAATGGGAGCGTACAGCTCAACCAAGGACAAGGTGCCCGACGGCCCGTCGCGGCGCACGTCCTCTCTCCGTTTCGAGGCTCAGCCCACAGTCTGTCGGCGGGGTGCCGGCCGTGTCCAGCCCCGACGGAAGTTTTCATAATGACTGAAAACCCGCCACCCCCTCCCGCGCCCGCCCCGACGGTCAGTCCGTCGGCGTGGCCGCCGGGGGGTGGTACAGGACCAGGACGCGCCCCACGCGGCGGACCAACTCGCACGGGACGCGCTGCACGATTTCGGCCGCCAGCGCGTCGCACGTCGGCCCGTCCTCCGCCTGCACGCGGACCTTGATCAGCTCGCGGCCGGTGAAGCACTGGCGAAGGTGCTCCACGGTTGTCTTGCTGAGCCCCTCGGCCCCGACGGCCATCACCGGCTTGAGCGGGTGGCTCACCGCCAGCAACGACCGCCGCTGTTTGGCTGAGAGGGCCATGAAGGGCGCCGCAAACTCCCCTCCCTCCCAGGGAGGGGTTGGGGGCGGGTGGCAACTCCCGCGGACGATACGTACACGGGGTACTGCGCGAATCGAGACGATGCGCACTGCAACCAGCCCGCACCGCCGGACCTTCGCGCCTCCCGCGCCCCACTGTACAGCCTGCTCCCGGCTGCTACCATAGGCCCCGCGGCACCGGTATCGCCCCGGCGGGCGGCGCGTGCGGTCCGCGTCCGGCCGTCGGGCCCGCGGTTGGCCCGCGAAGAGAGCCACGGATGGCAACGCCAACGGACTTGCGGTCCCCTGCCCTTCAGACCCCCAGCTTGTTCGACCCCCCGCCGACCCGGTCCGTCCCCGTCGGTACCGTCCGGCAGCCGACGTGGGAACCGCCCCCGCTGGACGATGCGGAGGAGATTGGAAGCGTGAAAGACGCTCCCGCCACGAAAGTGACGACCGAGACAGCGGAACGCCTGCGCGCATCCAAACCGCCCGCCGAGGCCCCTGTGGCGGCCCCGTCGCGCCGCAAGCCGCGCGCCCGGCAAGTGACGGCGGAGGCGCTGGCGGCGGCCCAGCGCGAAATCTCCGTCTCGGAGTTCTTCGCCAAGAACCGCCATTTGCTGGGTTTCGACAACAAGCGCAAGGCATTGCTGACGACGGTGAAGGAGGCGGTGGACAACAGCCTGGACGCGTGCGAGGAGGCCGGCCGGCTGCCTGAGCTGCACGTCATCATCGACCAGTTCGCCGAGGACCGCTTTCGCGTCACGGTCCGCGACAACGGGCCGGGCATCGTTCGCGCCCAGATTCCCAACATCTTCGGCAAGCTGCTGTACGGCTCGAAGTTCCACCGACTGAAGATGGCCCGCGGCCAGCAGGGCATCGGCATCTCCGCCGCCGGCATGTACGGGCTGCTCACCACGGGCAAGAGCGTCCGGATCACGTCGCGGACGAGCCCGAAGAAGGAAGCCCACCACTTCGAGATTCAGATGGACACGGCCAAGAACAAGGCCGACGTCATCAAGGAAGAGACGGTCGAGGTGCCGTGGGAACAGGGCACCGAGGTGAGCATCGAGCTGGTTGCCACGTACACCAAGGGCCGCCAGTCGGTCGACGAGTACATCGAGCAGACCGCCATCGCCAACCCGCACGCCCTGATCCACTACGTCTCGCCGCTCGGTGAACACCGCGAGTTCCCCCGGGCGACCGATGAGCTGCCGGCCGAAACCCGCGCAATCCAGCCGCACCCGCACGGGATCGAGCTCGGCGTGCTGATGAAGATGCTCAAGGAGGCCAAGGGGGTGAAGCTGGCGGGGTTCCTCCAGCGCGAGTTCTGCCGCGTCTCCGCCGCCGGGGCCGCCGCGGTCTGCGAGAAGGCCGGCCTCAGCCCCAAGGCCCCGCCCAGCCAGATCGGCACGCACGAGGTCGAGAAGCTCTACGAGGCCATGCAGAACGTCAAGTTCATGGCCCCGCCGACGGATTGCCTCGCCCCGATCGGCGTGCGAAACCTGTTGGCCGGCTTGCTCAAGGAAGTGAAGGCCGAGTTCTTCACCGCAACGACGCGCAGCCCCGCCGTCTATCGCGGCAACCCGTTCCAGATCGAGATCGGGCTGGCCTACGGCGGCAACCTGCCCGCCGACGAGACCGCCCGCGTGATCCGTTTCGCCAACCGTGTGCCGCTGCTGTATCAGCAGTCGGCGTGCGCCGCGTATAAGTCGGTGCTGGACGTGGATTGGCGGAATTACGGCGTGTCACAGCCGTCCGGCAGCCTCCCCGTCGGCCCGCTGGTCGTCATGATCCACATGGCCAGCGTGTGGGTCCCGTTCACCAGTGAGAGTAAAGAGGCCATCGCCGACTACGACGAGATTCGCAAGGAGATGAAGCTCGCGCTCCAGGAGTGCGGGCGGAAGCTGGCGGCGTACGTGCGGCGGCGGCGACGCCAGCGACTCGAATCGCAACGCCGCGACATCTTCACGCGGTACATCCCCGATGTGGCCGAAGCCCTTGCCAACCTCACCGGTCAGAGCGAGGAGCGGCTGCGGCGTGACTTGCAGGCCGTCGCGCGGCAGCGCACCTCCGAGGCCGACGTCGAGTTGGATGAGGACGGCCGGCCCGTCGCGAAGCCCGCCGAGGAGGACGCCGAAGATCGCGTCCTCAACGGCGACGACAGCACGGTGATCGTGCCGGAGAACGAAGCCGCCCCCGTGGCGGAAGACCTCTTCGACGATGCAGCCAACGGCGGCACGGGCAACGGCCACGGGGGCCGGCGGCGGCGACGACGATAGAGGCCGTGCGCCAGCGCTCTCAAGCAGTGGGCTTCCGGGGCACTGGGCGTAACACTGCTCAGGGCGAGCGGCACAACTTCGTTGCCACTCGGGCCTTGGCCTGCTCCCCAGAATCTGATCCAGGTGTCATGAGCGTCCTTGGCCCGGCCCGGCGGCCGAGCGCCGCGGAACCGCTGTACCGCGGCCCGCCGTCAGGGGTTCGCCAGCAACCGCACAAAGGGATTGATGTCGCCGAAATCGGCCCGGGCGTCGCCGTTGCAGTCACCGTTCAACCGATTGCAATCAGGATACGTGGCCTGGTACCGCGCGGGGTTGGTCAGCGCCATTACGAACGGGTTTATGTCGCCAAAGTCGACGCGGTCGTCGCAGTTCAGGTCGCCGATGCGATGGGCCGAAATGTGGATGAGCTCGATGCCGTCGCCGGTACCCAGGTTCCGGCTGTACTGCTTGTGCTGCGGGTCATTCCAGTGCTCATGCACACCGAGGCTGGGTAGCCCGATACCGGAACCGTCCGGGTTGTAGAACGTCCCGGACGGCGGGTTGTTCGCCAAGGCCGCCTCGTGCAGGTAGTCCTCCTGCCCGCCGAGCAAGCTGCCCGGCGCTCCGGCCCCGCCGGTGACGACGTTGGGCCACTCCGCCAGCAGAAAGTCGTGCGCCACCGAGTCGACGGCGACCTGGTCCATGGACGCGAACAGGCTCGACGGCCAATCCGCCGTGCTTCCGCTGCCGAACGGCGGCAGGACCCACTTGTACGGGCGGCCCTCAGACCAATAGCCGCCATAGAGGCCGTCGATCAGCGACAGCAGCGTCTTTCGGCCAAGCTGGGCATGTCCCATGATGTCCACCAGCGCCCGGTAGTGGCCCACGCCCGGGCTCCAGTAGGGGTTCGGTAAGCTCAGGTGCAAGTTGTAGTAGCCCTGTTCATCGGGCAAGCGGATGAAAGACCCGTAGTGGTTCTTCGCGCAGAGAGTCACCCCGGCCGAATGCCCTTTGAAGCACGCGAAGTTGATCAGGTAGGTGGCCTGCGCGTAACACAGCGGCAGGTAATCTTGCAGCGTGCCTTGCGACCCGCTTGTGCTCCAGTACGCGGGGGTCTCCCAAGCCGTGCCCTGTGAGGTCCGGGCTTCGTAGCGGCCCCACGCCCCGGTCCAGGCCATGTATTGAACGTTCGGGAACTCCGGGTGGCAGTGGTTCCAGTAGTGATTCGGGAAGTACGTGGTCGTGTCGCCCACCGTGATGTCGGACTGCGCGACCCCGACCACGTAGACGAGCTGACGCAGCAGCGCGAGGATCATCTGCGGCGACGTGTTCACCCAGCCGAGGCGGGCGGTCTGGTTGCCGTAGGGGTCAAAGTAACTGAAGATCCGGTTGGCGGTCACCAAATTGGCCTTGATCGTGATCTTCTGTCCGGCTTGATAGCCGATATCACCGTGGCCCTGACTGCGGTTGAAATGGCGGAAGATCGCGTCCCAGGCGGCCGCATCGGTGGCTTCACCCGCGAGGCCGCGGATCGCCCGCGAGAGCATCGCGTCCACCACCGCCTGGTCCGTGTTGCTGCTTTCATACCAGTAGCCGTCGCCAATGTTCTCCCCCTCGTAGTTGGTCCCTTCCCAATCGGTTGCCTTCGGATTGTGGACCCACACCACACGCCCCGGATGAATGCCCTGCGCCACCCCGATCGGGTCGTTCGGCGGCGGTGGGCCGGCGGCCGCCGGCGGGGCCGTGGGCGCGGGGCCGATCGCGGTCAGGGCCACAATGGCTACGGCCAGGCACACGGCGGCGGCGGTGAGGTTGGCCCTCCGCAGCCAAGCCCGCGCCCTCTGAAACGCCACGAATGACGCCGCCAGTGCAGCCAGCCAAACAAGGAACCCGCCCGCCAGGGGCCGGGCCACCTGCTGGCAAGGGTAGGCCGCCCGAGCAGGCTTCGGCACGACCCGCAGCAGGAACCAGACCAAGGCCAACAGGCCCGCCACGGGGAACACCCACGGCAGCCAACGATTCTCCGATGCTCCACGTTGTCGCTCGTTGCACATGACATGCCCCTCATGCGATTCCGGCCCGCCGCGAGATGAACCGGGCTACGCCGCCCACGGCTTGGCGCCAATTCACGCGCGGCCTCACTGCCAACGTACTTCTCGGCCCTCCGGAATGCAAGACAAATCTCTCGTGGTGCCACCACGATGGGGGCCGCCCGCGCGCGGCGCCGCCGCGCGTCCGGCTCGGCCAGGCACCGAGCGGCGCGTCTCCGCTCAACGTGCATCCAATCCTGCCCGCGTAGAACCAGTCGGAATCGCCCCCGGATCGACCTCGTGGGAACTGGAGACGAAGGGGCTCGAACCCTCAACCTCCGCATTGCGAACGCGGCGCTCTCCCAGTTGAGCTACGTCCCCAAGGCTTCCGTATTGTAAACCCGTCGCCGCGGGTCGCAACGGTGCTGGCGCGAGACTGCCGCAAGAAGGAGAGTGCCTTCGACACACCAAGTTGGGGTTGGCACCGATGAGTGAACCTCGTAGACTGATGTGTGTCGTGAGCCCCCCGGAGGCGCGGACATGCGCACGTTTAACGTGATTGTCGAACGCGACCCTGACACGGGCCTGTTGGTCGGCTCGGTCCCAGGCTGGCCGGGGGCCCACAGTCAGGGGGCCACGCTCGACGAGCTCGAAACCAACCTCCGCGAAGTCATCGCGATGCTCCTTGAGGATGGCGACCCGCAGCTCGAATCGGAGTTCGTCGGGCTGCGGACCATCCAGGTCGCGTAGCCGTGGGCGCCGTGCCAATCCTGAAGCCCCGCGAAGTCGCGGCGATGTTGGCGCGCCTGGGCTTCCAGGAGGTCCGCCAGCGCGGGTCACATCGCCAGTATCGACACCCCGATGGCCGGGGAACGACCGTCCCCTTTCACACCGGTCGTGACATCTCCCCGACGCTGCTTCGCAAGATCGCCCGCGACATCGGGCTGACCGTGGAGGAGTTGCTCCAACGCGACTGAGCGCGGGCCGAACGGGGGGGTGGAAAACCACCGGCCGGCCGTCGGCGGCACGCCAACATGAAGTTGCGCAGAGGGGGCGATGGAGACGAAGGGGCTCGAACCCTCAACCTCCGCATTGCGAACGCGGCGCTCTCC
>CAYWYJ010000109.1:0-12584 GCA_964462635.1 uncultured Planctomycetales bacterium | reverse complement strand
CCGTGAATACCCATCTAGACAATGAGCTCGCCCTCGCCGCCGCGGCCGGCGATGATGACTTCGCCGGCGTCTTCGAGGCGGCGGACAACGTCGACGATCTTCTGCTGGGCGGCCTCGACGTCGCTGACGCGGACGGGGCCCATATACTCCATCTCTTCCTGGATGAGCTGGCCGGCGCGCTCGGACATGTTGCTGAAGATCTTCTTCTTGAGGTCCTCGCTGGCCGTCTTGAGCGCCAGGGCCAGCTCCTCGTTCTCGACTTCCTTGAGCACCGCCTGGATGCCCTTGTCGTTGACGCGGATGATGTCCTCGAACACGAACATCAGGCGGCGGATCTCCTCGACGAGCTGCGGGTTGTCCTCTTCGAGCCCTTCGAGGATGGCCTTCTCCGTGGCCCGGCCGGCCATGTTGAGGATTTCGGCGACGGCCTGCACGCCGCCGACGCGCTCGAAGCGCTCGCTCACCAGGCCGGCGAGACGCTTCTCCAGGCCGCGCTCGACCTCTTTGATGACGTCGGGGCTGGTCTGGTCCATGTTGGCGATGCGCGAGACCACTTCAATCTGGCGCTCGGTCGGCAGGGCGGAGAGGATGTCGGTGGCCATGCCCGGCGGCAAGTGCGACAAGACCAGGGCGATGGTCTGAGGGTGCTCCTCCTGCAAGAACGTCACCAGGTTCTCTTTCTCCGTCTTCTGGAGGAAATTGAACGGCTGTTCGTGGACCTGGTGCTCAATGATCGACATCACGCGCCGGGCATCGTCGGGCGGTAGCGTCTTGGACAGCAGGGCCCGGGCCCACGACATGCCGCCGGCGTCCACGTACTGCCGGGCCATGAGCAAGTTGTAGAACTCGCGGATGACGTGGTCGCGGACTTCGGGTGACACGGCGTCGATCGCGGCGATCTCGCGGGTGATCTCCTCGATCCGGTCGGCGTCCATGCCGCGCATGATCTTGGCCGCGGTCTCCTGTTGGAGGGCGACCAGGAGCACGGCGGCCTTGCGGGCGCCGCTGAGGTCGTCCACGCTCTTGATTTCCGTGCGATAGGTTCCGCGTCCCATCGGTCAGGGCCCCAGAAGTCAATGCAAAATGAAAAAGGAAGAAGGAACAAAGATAAGAGCGCTTCTCCACGAGAGTCTTTGAATTCTGGCTTCTTCCTTTTTCATTTCTCTTCTCACGGCGCTTCGTCGCGGTACTGCTCGTTCCGCTGCACCCACTGCTCCGTCAGGGCCGCCACCATCTCCGGGTCGGCGTCCACCATCTGGGCAATCTGCTCGACCATCTTGCGTGTTTGCACAGTGGCGGCGTCCACCTCCTGGGCGACGAGCATCCCTTCGGCAACCGCCGACTGCTCGATGGGCGAGGCCAACTCCGCCTCCCGGCCCGGTGCGCCGGGCCCCGCGCCCGGCTCGCCGGCGTGTCGGCCGCCCGCCTGGCGCGCGATCCGCCCGGCCACGGTGGAAACGTCGGCCGCCGCGGCCTTGGCGGCCTCGATGGCCTCCTTGGGTAGCCCAAGCTCGAGTCCGAAGGCTTCGCCCACGTCCCCCTTGCGGGCCATGCGCAGCATCAGACCGAGCGACACCAGGGCCAGCAGGGCCAGGCCGGACTGCGGACCGTACCGCTTCGCCAGATCGAACGCCTCTTCCAGCGTTCCCGAAGGCCCCGCCGCGCCGGGCTCGGTGGCACTGTCGTAGTAGCGCGAGATGGCCACGTTCTCCTCGGCCTGCGGGACCACGAGCTGGACCACCTGACCCAACAGGCGCTTGCGCTCCCGCTGAAACACCTCTTCGATCTGGTTGTCCGTCGGCGTGTCCGTCGTCGGGTTGGCCCGTCGGTACACGCCCTCCAGGTAGCTGTGCGACAGACTGATGGCGGCGGTCACGCGGGCCACGTCACCCGGCGGCGTGGACTCGACCCGCCGGGTTAGCCCGACCTCGGACTCGGTCTCACTGGTCTCCTGTTCGTGGGACTCGTTCTCACCGCCCGCGCCGGCGGCCAGGCCGACATTGGGCTGGACGCCGGGCTGATCGCTGGTGGCCCCGCGCACCGTCTGTTCGCGGCTGGTGCGTTCGGACTTGGGCACGCCCTTGAGCGGCTGCTCGGTCTGGATGTTGCTCGTGGTGGAGTTGAGCGTCACTTGCACGCCGACCAGGGCCTTGGGATCGGGAATAATCCCGCGGAGCTTCTGGGCGTAGCGCAACTCCTCCTTGGCCAGCTTGCGATCAAGCTGCGTGGTGACTTCGTGCTCGCTGTCCCAATCCAGGGCGACGCGGCCCGTCGTGGCGTCCACCACCTCGACGTTGTGCGCCGGCAACCCGGACACGGCCCCCGCCACGAGCCGGGCGGCGGCCAACGCCAGCGTGCGGGAGACCTCCTGCCCGGACTTCATGACCAGCGTAACGCTGGCCGAGCTGGGCGCCTGCGTCCGCGTGAAGGACTTCTTCTGCGTGCCGAGGTTCAGGAAGACGTTGGCGCTGCGCACGCCGTTGAACTGCCGCAGCACCTGCTCCAACGCCTGCTGGAGGGCGAAGGTCCAGCGCCGGTTGCTCTCCTCCATCGAAATCCAGGGGTCGGATTCCTTGATGAGGGCGGCGAAGCCGACGCTCGTGTCGGCGGGGAGCTTCTCCTGCTGCAGGAGCTGGGCGTAGAGGGCCTGGCGGTTGGCCGCGGCGCGGACAAAGATGCGGCTCCCGCGCACCTCGAACGGCTCGTTCATGGCCTCCAGGCCGCCGCGCACCAGGGCCAGGTCGTCGGGCGAGAGGTCTTGTTCGAGGAGCGGGACGTACTCCGGGCGGGCGGCCCATTGCACCAGGCCGATGAGGGAGACCGCGACCAGGGCCCCGCCGAGCAACAGCGCCACGCGCTGCGAGGAATTGATGTCGCGCAGGCGTTGCAGGAGCTGGGCGATCAGTTGCTGGAGCGCTGCCATCCTGCGGGCTCCGGGCGGACTCCGCCGCCCTCACTTCGTCAGGGTCGGCCCCGGAGGCCGGCCCGGCGTCCCCGTCCGTCGGCTCCGCCGACCGGCGCCCGCGCCGCACGCGGACTTCCGTCGCCTACACGCGCAACTGCTTCAGCTCGCTGTAGGCGTCCACGAGCTTGTTGCGGATCTCCATTAGGAGACTGAAGGCCACCTCCGCTTTGCGGGTGGTGGCCAGCACGGCCGTGATGTTGTCGCTCTCGCCCGTCAGCAGACTCTGCACGCCGGCGTCGGCCTCGGCCTGCATCCGGTTGACTTCCTCGATCTGCCGGCGAAGCAGGGCGGCGAACCCGTCGCCGTCGCCGCCGGGCCGCAGTCGCAGGTCGGCCCCCGGCGGTCGGACCGGGTTGATCGGGCCCAACGGGGTGCTCGAAACCGGGTCAACCATGCCACTCTCCGCGGGCGGCGTCACCGGGCGCGCGGGCGCCGGCGGCCCGCCTCACCGCCTCAGGCCAACAGCCGCAGTGCCTGCTGGACCATGCTCCGCGTGACATTCAACATGCCCGCGTTCGCATCGTAGGCCCGACTGGCGGCCAGGGCGTCCACATACTCCATCGTGATGCTGACATTGGGGAGTTGAACGTAGCCGTCGGGACCGGCATCCGCGTGCCCCGGGTCGTACTTGCGCCGGAAGGGGCTCGGGTCGGTGCGGACCTCGTGAACGTGTACGCCGGGACCGCCCCGCCCGTCGCCGGTCTGGAAGGTCACGTACCGGCGGCGGAACGGCTGGCGGGAGCCGTCGGCCTGCCGGGTGACCTCGGCATTGGCGATGTTGCCGGCGATGACGTCCATGCGGATGCGCTGGGCGGTCAGGGCCGACGTGCTGGTGTCCAAGGCACGGATCATTCAACGCGTCCTCGTATCGCCCGCAGGAGGCCCTGGAAGCGCCCCCGCAGGAAGCTCGTCGTGATGTCGTACGACAGGCTGTTCTGCGCTACGTCCGCCAGGAGCTGCTCCAGACGGACGTTGGTGCCGTCGTGAAACAGGACGTTGCCGGCGGGCTCCTCGACCGGCCGGGCCCGCACTTGCCCGTCCGGCCCCGGCGCGAATTGCGCGTTGCCGCGCAATTCCAGCCGACGGGCCCGCGTCCGCTGCCCGCGTTCCAGCGCTTCCTTCAGTGACGCCTCGAACGCCGCCGGATCGAGCCGCCTGGTCGCGTAGTCGGGCGTGTCCACGTTGGCGATGTTCTCGGCCAGGACTTTGTGGCGTTGCTCGGCGAACTGAGCGGCGAGCTCGATCGCGTGTGTGGTGCGGGATGCCGTGAGTCGGTCGATCCACATCGTTCACGCCCCATCAGCGGGTCTTCTGGGAAATCCCTGTTGCAAGCTGCGTGCCGCGGACGGAAGGGCCAGCGCGGGGACGGCAGACTCCAGTCAGAAAACGAGAAAGGAAAAACGCAAAATGAAGAATGGCCGTTGGCGGCACTCTTTCTTCATTTCTCCTTTTGCATTTTGCCTTGCTCCGCGCGCCAGTGCGGGGCCAAGCCGCCCACCACTGGCGTGGTGGGTTCTGTCGGCGGTACCCAAATGGGTACTCACGGTCGTGCGACATGGGAGGGCGATCCCGGTTGGCGTCCCATGATCGCAAATGCCCATTCAGGAGACCAGCACGGGGATGCGGCGGCGGCGTTCCTCGTGGAAGCTGCCCTCCTCGCGCCACTTCTTCAGCTTCAGCCCCAGCGTGCGCAGACCGATGCCCAGGGCCCGGGCCGTCTTCTCGCGGTGTCCGGCGAAGCGCTCCAACGTCCGCAGGATGAGGTCGCGTTCGGCATCCATGAGGATCTGGCCGTCCCGGTACTGGAGGCCCTGGGCCGTCGCGGTGGCGGTCTTCAGCGGGCCGTGCAGCAGCGGGGCGACGGTGGCGGCACTGACCTCGCGGCCGGCCTCCAGAACGCAGACGCGCTCGCAGAGGTTCTCCAATTCGCGGACATTCCCGGGCCAGGCATAGTCCTGGAGCACCTGGATGGCGTCGGGGGTAAAGCGGGGCCGGTCGCGGCCTTCGCGCCCCACCGCCCGTGTGACAAAGTGGTCCATCAGCAGCGGGATGTCCTCGCGGCGATCGCGGAGCGGCGGCACCTCGATCGGCAGGACGCTGAGCCGGTAATAGAGGTCCTCGCGGAAGCGGGCCTTGGCGGCCCAATCCCGCAGATCGCGGTTGGTGGTGGCAATGACGCGCACGTCCACCCGCCGCGTGACCGAGCTGCCGACTCGTTCATACTCGTGCTCTTGCAGGACGCGGAGCAACTTCGCCTGCAGCGGGGGCGCGATCTCGGACACCTCGTCCAGCAGGAGCGTGCCGCCGTCGGCCAGCTCGAAGCGGCCCTTGCGCATGCGGTCCGCGCCGGTGAAGGCGCCCTTTTCGTGGCCGAAGAGCTCGCTCTCCAGCAACGTGGGCGACAGGGCCGCGCAATTCACGCACAGCATCGGCTGGTTGGCCCGCGGCGAGGCGGCGTGGATGGCGCGGGCGATGACCTCCTTGCCGGTGCCGCTTTCGCCGGTGATCAGCACGGTCGCGGAGCTCTGGGCCACGCGCTGGACCTTCTCCAGCACGGGGCGCATGGTGGGCGACTGGCCGATGAGGTCGCGGTCGCGGTTGAGGTCCTCGATGGTGCGCCGGAGGATCTCGTTATCGCGCAGGAGGGTGCGCTCGCGCAGGGCGCGCTCGATGACGATTTCGATCTCCTGGCCGTCGAAGGGCTTCTGGATGTAGTCGAACGCCCCGAGCTTCATGGCCTCGACCGCGGTCGGCACCGAGGCGTGCGCGGTCATGAGCACGACGGGGACGTCGATGCCCAGGCGGCGCAGCTCGCGCAGCATGGCGACGCCGTCCAGACCGGGCATGCGCAGGTCCGTCAGCACGACGTCGAAGGACTGCTGCTTGATCATGGTCAGGGCTTCCTGGGCGCCCTCGTAGGTGAGCACCTTGTGGTCGAGGGCGGCCAGGGTGGCCTGAAGCGAATCCCGCATCATCGCCTGGTCGTCAATCACGCAAATGCAAGCCATGGTTTCTCCTTGACCTACGCGGCGCTGAACTGGCGCTCCGCGGCGCCCGGCCCCTCCGCCTCGGTCGCCGACGCCTCGGGCAACCACACCACGAACACCGCCCCGCCCTCCGGCCGGTTGGCCGCCTGCAATCGCCCGCCGTACGCTTCCGTCAGCCGGTGGGCGATTGTCAGCCCCAAGCCGGTCCCGTGCTGCTTGGTGGTGAAGAAGGGGTCGAATATGCGATGCTGGATTTCCTCGGGCAGCCCGGTGCCCTCGTCAATGACGCGAATGGCTACCTGCCCGTCTTCCACGTCGGCCCGGAGGCGCACAACCCGTCCCGGCGGCGACGCCTCGGCGGCGTTCACGACGAGATTGACCAGGACCCGTTGCAGGCCGCCGGGGTCGGCGCGCACGGCGAGCGCCGTCCCGGGATCGTCGATGTGCAGCTCGACGCGGCACACCGTGATGGTCTTGAGCGTCGCGTCGCGAACGCGCGCGAAGAGCTCGGCCACCGGGCACGCGGCGAGCTGGCGGTCACGCGGGGCCAGGGCCAGCGTGTCCTGAACGACGGCCTCGATGGCCTGGATCCCCGCCTCGATCTTCTCGATGAGCTGGGTCGCGTGCGACAGGCGGTGCGCCCGGCACTCGTTCCGCAGGAGCCCGCTGTAAAGCTGGATCGCCCCCAGCGGATTGCGCACTTCGTGCGCGACGCCGGCGGCCAGCTCCCCCAGGGCCGCCAGCCGGCGCCGCAGCTCCAGCTCGCGGTCCTTGCTGGCCAGCTCCTCCCGCAACCGCACGACCTCCTGCTGGAGGGCCTGGTGCGTGCGTTGCAGGCGGGCCGTCACGTCCATGTACTCGCGCAGCACGTCCGACAGCTCGTCGCCGCCGCCGGCCGGCGTCGGGTTGGGCGTGGGGGCCGTCATCCGTGACTCCTGTCGCGCGGGCGGGCCGAATCAGCCGAACGAAGACCGAAGGCGGTGCGCGTGCTCACTCTTGGCATGGTTCCGTCTTCCTTGTTCATTTCTTCGGCCGCGACCACGACGCTCCCCTAGCCGGTCAAATCGGCCGCCGCCGCGCTGGGGGCCCCGGCGTTGCGGGCGTAAGCGGCGTTGGCCGTCTGCCCGTCGTTGACCCCGGCCATGTCGGCGGCGAGGGCCTGCTTCCGGGCGGAAAGCATCGCGCCGTCTTCCTGGTCCGTGCGCAGGATGACCCGCAGCAGGCCGTTGATCTCCTGCAAGAGGCCCGAGGCCTTGTCGCGGACGGGATCGGGCAGGGCGGCGTAGAGGCCGTCCCAGTTGCGGCGGAAAGGCGCCAACTCGTCGTTGAGGCGCGCCAGGGCCGCGACGAGGTCCTGCCGCTCCCGCAGGATGGCCAGCAACAGCTCGGGGCGATCACTGGAAATCATGGTCCGCTGGCGGTCGCTGAGGGCCCGCAACTTGACGTACAAGTCCCGCTGCTGGCCAAGCAGTGAGAGGAGTTGCTGGGGGTCCAATTCACCTACGTGTGTGGTCATCACCTGCTCCTGCATGTCCGGGGCCCAGGGGCCCCGCCTGCGGCCGGCCCCATCCGCCAGCCGACGGGGCGCGGGCGGCTAGGGCGAACCTCCGAAGGCGTCTCGAAACGGCGGCGTGGACGAAATCACCGTCAGGAACCGCTCCCAATCGGCGCGGCTGCCGCCACGTCGCTCGGCAAACGCCTGGGCGGGCATGCCGCGCAACAACCAACGCGCCCGCTCGACCACGCGCGCGGCCTCGGTGACATCACCCTGGCGCAGCAGCACATTGGCGATCTGCACCTGGGCCGCCAGCGCCGGGGGCTGCCCGTCGTAACGGGCCGCGGCGTTGCGGTAGGCCGCCAATGCCGCTTGTAGCGTGTCCGGCCGATTGAGCTCGAAGAGGCAATCACCCCGGTAGAACAGCGCCAGCCGGGCATAGACACCCAGGGCGGCGTCCGTGCCGCCCACCGCGTCGAGTTCCTGAAGCACCGCCGCGAACAACTCGGCCGCCCGGCGGAAACGGTCTTCGCTTTCGGCGGCGGCGCGGGCGGGTGGCACATCGGGCGGGGTCGCGTCGCGGAGGGCGTAGGCACTGCGCCGGTGCGCGTTGGCCAGCGTGAAGCGGACCCGCAGGTACTCCGGGTCGTCGGGATAGAGGCGCAGGAAGTCCTCCAGGCGGCTGATGGCGGCGGCATACCGGCCGCGGTAGTAAAGCAGGTCGCACAGCGCCAGCAGGGCATCGCGGTAAACCGCCGCACTCGGCGAAATCGCATCGTTCGTAAGCAGGGCCACAAGCGTTTGTTCCGCGTTGGCGTAGTAGTCGGCCCCCAACGACACGAAGACGCCGGCGCTGAGCACCAGGGCGCGGGAGGCTTCCTCCAGGCGCGGGTAGGTTTCACTGACGCGGGCATACCAGCGAAGCGCCGCGAAGAGGTCGCCGTGGGCCTCGTGGGCGCGGCCGAGTTGAAGCATGGCTTGCGGCATGCGGGGGTGGTCGGACCGCCCCACCACGAACCGCTCGAGCAGACGCTGCATGTCCGCCGGGCGACCGGCGTGGTCGTAGGCCTCGGCCGAAGCCCACAGCAACTCCGCCAGCCGCGGCTCGTCGAACTTCACCAGGTCGGCCGCCTGTTCGAAGCGCCGGCCGGCGGCCTCGTGCAGCGTCTGGCGTCGCGCGGGGTCGGTGGCCCTTGCGGCCGCGTTCACGTAGCCCTGCGCCAGGCGCTCCAGGAGATCGAGACGCCGCGGGGAATCGTCGTCGGGCGTGACGTCGGCCGCCAACGCCATGTAGGCCAGGGCCGCGTCGGCGTCGGCGGCGCGGGTTTGCTCGCACAAGTCGAGCAGGGCCCGCTGCAACAACGCCAGGGCCGGGCGACGCCGGAACCCCATCTGGTGGGCCTGCTCCGCGGCGGCGCGAAAGGCCTCCAGGGCGGCGTCCGAACGGGACAGCGCCGCCAGGGCCAGGCCGCGCCCGATGCCGGCGGCCAACTCGAGTTCGCGGCCCGGGTGCAGGTCGAGCACTTCGTCGAAGCAGGACAGGGCCGCCTGCGGCCGGTCTTCGGCGAGGTGGATTCGGCCCATCAGCCAGCGGTTGAGGCTCGGCAGGTGGCCGAAGGGGTCGAGTTCCGGGTGGCTGGTGGGGCCCACCTGGAGCCATTCGTCGATCCAGCGCACCAGCGGAGTGGCCTCCGCGGGGCGGCCCTCGTGGAGCAGGATCAGGGCCGAGAGGTACTCGTGGTACCCCTTGAGGTCCGAGGTCTTCAGGCGGTCCCCGTACTTGTCCACAAGCCCCCGCGCTTGGGCAGCGTCCTGCTCGTCCAGCGCGTCGCGGACGGCGCGGTGCAGACCCCACCACAGGTAGCCGGCGGAGACGCTCTCGTCGGACAGCAGGTGAACCAGCGTTTGCCGGCGTTCGTCCGCCGCCTCCGGCCGCCGTTCCAGCAGGTCCACGAGTTCGCGCAAGGCGACGCGGCGTTCCTCGGCGGGCAGGCCGCCCTCCAGCGCGGCGCGGAGCGTGCGTAGCGCGGCCTCCTCCTCCCCCAGCCATTGGTAGGCGAACGCCCGCCAAAGCAGGGCGGAGGGACGCTCGGGCAGGCCGAGGTCGCGGGCCGCGCGATCATGTTCGAGCAGTTGACGGGCGTTGACCGGGCTGTGCGCGGTCTGGTTTCGCTCGGTCAGGTAGATCAGCTCGGCAAGGCGGTCGTGCAGCACCGCGCGCTGCGCGGGAGGCGGCGCGGGGCTCAGCTCCAGCAGGTTCGCGACCGCGTCCGCCGCCCCCACCGTGTCGCCCGCGCGTTGCAGGACGTCCACGTCGGCCAGCAGCGCGTCGAAGTTCGGCGGCGGGCGCGCGGGAATCAGGCGCGACAGCGCCAACGCGGCCACGACGGCGGCGAGCAGCGCCAGCGGAATCTGCCAGCGGCCGCGAAACAGCTCGCCGATCGGTTTGCGCGGGCCTGGGACGCTCATCCTGAGCCTGGGTCCTGCATCCTGCCGCACCGGGTGGCCCGTTCCATCGACGGCAACGCGAGGGAACCGGCGTCACTCGCCGACTGCCCGCGCAGTCGCGGACAGCGGCCACCACCTTCGGGTCGTGCTCTTCTCTATCGGCCGGTTCCTGGAAAGCGGTGGATCAAAACTGCGCCCGGGCCCCGGGGCGGCCGGCTACAGTTGCGCGAGCCGGGCTTCCGATAAGCCTTATAGGAATTGGGGCCGCCGTACGATGTCCGACGCGACGCCCGACGTACTCCTGATTTCCGACGACCCGCGACTACGCGAGCTGGTCAGCTCGCGCCGACCGGCGCGGGCCAAGCTGGAAATTGCGCCGCGGGAGCGGTTCAACGGCACCCACCCGCCCCGCGCGCACCAGGTGTGGGTGGACCTTGATGCGGGTGTCCCGGTGCCGCCGAACGTCGGCACGCGGCGGGTCTACTTTCACTCGCAGCCACACCCCCCCGCCGCCGAGCTGCCCCCCGGCGTGTTCATCCCCAAGTCGTGCAGTCCCGCCGTGTTCGACGTGTTGTGGGCCGGCGTGGAGGTGAACGGCGGCGGCCCCGGCGCGCCGCGTCCGCCGCTCGGAGGCCTGCTGCCGACCTGGATTCTCGATTTTCAGGAGCTCAATCTGCGGGCGCTGTGTCGGCGGTGCGTCAGCGGACTGGGCCCGCGGCTCGGGTACTCCGACGTATCGCTGTACTTGCACCGGGCGGAAGGGTTGCTGACGCTGGCCGAGACGACCCACGCCCGGCCGATTGACCTGTCGGTCCGGCTGGATGCCACGGGCGAGAGCTTGATGGCGGCGGTGGCGGCCGGCCGCGGCCGGCTGCAAACCGATCGCGTGGGCCACGAGCTGGCAGTTCGGCACTTGCCGGAACACCCCGAGCGCCCCTACCGGGACGAGACGTGCCTCGTCGCCCCCCTGTGGTGCGAAGACCGCTTGTGGGGCGTGCTGAACTTCAGCGGGGCGTGCCGGACGGCGGTCACGGAAGTCGGATTGCCGCTGAACGAGGTGTTCAGCTTCCTGGCGCGGGCGGTCCAGCATGCGTGCCTGTACGACCAGGCCCGCATCGAGGCCCGCGTCGACACACTGACCGGGCTGTACAACGTGCGCTGGATCAGCGAGAGCCTCGAGCGCGAGATTCGCCGCGCCGAACGTCACGGCAGCCCGCTCGCGGTGCTCATGATCGACCTGGACGGGCTGAAGACGATCAACGACCAGCACGGCCACGCGGCCGGCGACAGCCTGCTGAAGCACGTGGCCGGACGCATCGGCGCGGTGCTGCGGCAGTTCGACGGGGCCGCCCGCGTCGGCGGCGACGAGTTCGTCGTCATGCTGCCCGCCACGCACCTGGCCGGAGCGCGGCAGGTCGCCCGGCGTCTGGCCGAGTCGATCCGCGAAGACGCGGCCATGTTCCAAAACTGCCGGCTCCCGATCACCGTCAGCATCGGGGTGGCCGAGTGGCGACCGGGTTGGGGTGCGAAGGAACTGATCGACGCGGCGGACCAGGCCATGTACCTGGCCAAGGGACAGGGGCGCGACCGACTGGTGTGCCAACCGAGCGAACGGCCGGTCCTGCGGCGTCTCGGCGGCCCGGTTTCGCCGGAGACTCTGGAGAGCAGCAGGTTCGTCGGCCAGCCGGACGGTACGACGGCCACTGCGCCCCCGGACGCCCCTTCGCCGTCGCCCGGCAGCCTGCCGGCTACGCCGCCCGAATCACAGCCCTCGCCGGCAGTGGGCGAAACAACCTGAGGCCGGGGCGGACTTGTGAGGGCGCATGTTCGTTGCCGTGGTGAATAGCAAGGGCGGCGTGGGCAAGTCAACGCTGGCGGTCCACGCGGCCTGGTGGCTGCACGAGCGGGGCGTCAAGCTCGCGGTGGTCGATGCCGACGCCCAGGCCAGCACGTCCGAGTGGCTGGCCGGGGCGGGTGTGGACCTGCGCGTCGAGCGTTGCGACACCCTGGCCCAACTGAACGAGCGCATCCCGCGCCTGACGTCGGCCTTCGATCTGGTCCTGGCCGACGGGCCCGCGGCGCTGTCCGCCGAAACGGTGGTGCTGGCAGGCGCGGCGGACCTGGTGCTCATGCCGATCGGCCCGTCGATGATGGACATTCGCGCTTCGTACCGCACGGCGCGCCTGCTGTACCACGTTCGTCTGCGGGTCAACCAGGCGGACAAGCCCCGCGTCGTGACCGTGCTGAACCGGGTCCAGCCGCGGACCCGGCTCGCCCAGGTCGCCGCCGCCGCCGTCCACAAGTACGGCTTCCCCGTCGCCACGACCGCCCTGAACCTGCGCCAAGCCTACGCCGAAGCGTGCGCGCGGAAGTGCGCGGTGTGGCACCTGGGACCGGCGGGACGGGCGGCGACGGCGGAGCTGGACCGTCTGTTCGCGGAGGTCTTCGCGCGGCCGATCGACCGGGCCGTGGTGGAAGCGCGGGCCGTGCCGGTGCAGGCCGTCTTGACGGCCCGCGCTCCGTCCGCTCCGTTCGTTCCCGCGCCGGCCGCCGGCTATACGCCGCCCGCGCCGGCTGCGGCGGACCAAGTCGGCGCTTCGCCGGCGAGCACCTGAATGGGTACTCACCGGCGCACGACACGGGAGGGCGAGGCTGTCTCCTGCGGCGACCCTGCCGGCCTGCCGAACCG
>CAYWYJ010000108.1:0-12686 GCA_964462635.1 uncultured Planctomycetales bacterium | reverse complement strand
GGGGGCCCCCGCCCCCCCCGCGGCTCGCCGGGAGGCTCGCCCTCCCGGTTGGCGTTCCACGATCCTGAATGCCCATTCGGCCCCTCACGCGGTGACCCTCTCTCATCGCGTCCCCGAAGGAGCTGAGTCGGCGGCGACCCTGCGTCCGGCCGCCGCCACACGCGTGCTCACCAGGGATCCTTGACGTGACAAGCCCGCCCCGTCTTGGCAATGTAATCCTGGTGGTACTCCTCCGCCGGCCAGAACTGCTTCGCCGGCTCGACCTGCGTGACGATCGCGCGGCGGCCGTACCGCTTGCGGGCCGTCAGCTCCTGGATGTACGCCTTCGCCGCGGCTTCCTGCTCGGCGCTCGCGTACCAGATGCCGGACCGGTACTGCGCCCCCACGTCCGGCCCCTGCCGGTTCGCCTGCGTCGGGTCGTGCATCTCGAAGAACGCCTCCAGCAGCCGCCGGTACGTGATCCGCCGCGGGTCGAACGTCACGCGGACGGTCTCGGCGTGCCCGGTCCGGTCGGTGCAAACCTGCTCGTAGGTCGGGTTCTCGACCGCCCCCTGCATGTACCCGCTGACGGCCTCCAGCACGCCTGGCCCCTGCTGGAAATAGTGCTCCAAACCCCAGAAGCAGCCGCCGGCGAAGTACGCGACCTCGGTCTGCACCGGGCGGCTCCCCGGCGGTCGCTGCTCGTCCTTGGCGTAAAACACGAGCGCGGCACTGTTGAGGCAGTGCCGCTCGCCCGTTGGCCGCGGCCCGTCGTCAAACACGTGCCCCAGGTGCGCCCCGCAGCGGGCGCAGTTGATCTCGGTGCGGACCATGCCGAGACCGCGATCGGTCTTGCGGGTCACGTGCTGCGGGTCGAACTCCCGCCAGAAGCTCGGCCAGCCGGTGCCGGAGTTGAACTTGTGCTCGCTCGCGAACAACGGCAGCCCGCACACCACGCAGCAGTAGACGCCCTCCTTCTTGTTGTCGAGCAGGTTGCCGCAGAACGCCGGCTCCGTGCCGGATTTCTGCGTGACGCGATAAGCCTCGGGGTCGAGCTTCGCCGCCAGCGCCGCGACCTCTTGGCGCGACAGCGGCGTAATGTCGTACTGCGACGGGGAGTACTTGGGAGTCATGCTTCCTGACGCCTTGGGGGACTTCTTCGAGACGATCGGCGGCTCGGCGCGCTTCGACGACCCGGCGTCCTGCGACTCCGCCCGCACACCGCACAACAACGCCGCCGCGAGCGCCGCCGCCAACCGGGTGATCCTGCCGGACGCAAACATGTTGCCAACCGTTGAAAGCCGTCGGCTCTTCCGCGGCGCCACGCGGCGCCGCTCGCCGCGGCCGGCGCCAGGGCGGCCCGCGCGCGGCTTCTTGTTTGATGGTAGGCCGCCCCCCCCGGTTTGTCCCGCGACGGCTCAGCGGTCGCGCGCGCGTTCCCGCAACGAAGACGCCGAAACGAAGGGCGTCTCCAGCCTGATCTCGCCCGCCGGCGTGATCCGCACGGTCGCCGCCCCGGCCTCCCCGGTCAGCACCACGCGCGTCGCGGGACCGAGCACGTCCCGCACGAGGGCCACGAAACGGGGTCGTGGCGTGCGGGTGGAGACGACGATGATCGAAGGCGATACGGCGGCGAGAAAGTCCGCGGTGACGTTCTTGACCACCGAGCCGTGGTGCGGGGCGACCAGGACATCCGCTTTCAGGCTCAGGCGACCGGCGCGCTCCGCGTCCAACAGGGCCGTTATCGCCGGGCGCTCGATATCGCCGGGCAGCAGAATCGACCGCCCGGCGACGGCTACCCGCAGCACCAGGGACGTGTCGTTGACGGACCAACCCGCATCGAGTCCGCTCGGCGGCCACAGGACTTCGATCACGCTCTCACCGACCGTCAGCCGCTCGCCGGCGTGCAGACGCTCCGGGATCCCCAACCGCGCCGACGAGAACTCTGGTGACGGTGCCCCCTGCACGCAGTCGCTTCCGGCAGCATTCAGCTTCTCAACGTCGAAGCGTTCTCCCGCAAACCACCGCCGCACCCGCCGCTGGGCCGCAAGCGTCGGCAGGCCGCTGTAGTGGTCGTAGTTTGCGTGCGAGATGACAGCCGCGTCAATCCGCCGCGGACCGAGCGCGGTGAGTGCTCGCGCCACCGTCTCGCCCACGTCGGTGTTGGTGTCCGTCCCCACGTCGAAGACCGCGGCCTGGCCCGGCGGCGTCGTCCAGATCGCCGCCGCCCCGTTGCCGACCGCGAGCACGTGCAGAGTGTACCCCGCGCCGCGGCCACCGGCGGGAAGCACCAGCCATCCGATCCACGCGAGGAGTATCGCACCGAGCACGTTGGCGGCGACGACGGTTCGCAGCCAGGCCGAGCGTTCCCGCGGGGATGAATCTGTGGACGCCGGCCGACGGACGACCCAAATCAGTAGTCCCGCGTAGCTCGCCGCCACCAACCACAGCGGCGGTGGGGGATGCTCAATCACCGCGGCGGGGACAGGCTCGAACCACCCCACGGTCCGCAGCAACACCGCGGTGACGTGATGAACGAGCGGCGCCGGCATGGCCCCCAGCGGGGCCCAGATCGCCCCCGCCGCGATGCTCAGGAAACTCAGGATGATCGTCGCGGTCACCAGCGGCGTCAGGACGAGGCTGCCGAGCCAGCCCCACGGCGCGAAGCGCCCGAAATGATACGCCGTCAGCGGCAGTGACACGACCCAGGCACAGAGACAGACGACGGCCAATCCGGCCGCCGCGCGGGCCAGCCTCTGCAATGCGATCCCCCACAGCGATACCGCCTCACGGGGCGGATCATCATCGCGGCGCCGAACGATCCAGCGCGACCACACCGCCGGCACGACCGTGAGCAACCCCAGCACTTGGACGAACGAGAGTTGGAACCCGGCGCGAAAGAGCTCGTGCGGGTCGGCCAGCAGGAGCACAATGGCCGCCGCCGACAGCCAATTCAGCGTGCAAACGGGGCGGCCCATCATCAGGGCCAGCGCGAGCAGGGCCACACCCACGGCAGCGCGCAGGATGGGGGCGTTCGGCTCAGCGATGATGGCGTACCACAGTGTGGCCACGAGCGTCATCGCGGCGGCCGTCCGCCGACCACGCTGCAGGATGTGCCGCACGAGCCACCAGGCCGCTGCCGCCAACGCGCCGACGTGGAAGCCGCTGACGGCCAGGAAGTGCAGCGCCCCGGCCCGCAGAAAGGCCTCGTTCATCGCGCGGTCCGCCGCCCCGCGCTGCCCCAAGACCAGGACCTCCAGCAAGCGTGCGGCGTCTTCGGTGGCGTAACTCGCCTGCGGCTCCAGCAGCAGCGCGGTGGCCCGGGTGCGCAACCAAGCCACAAAGCGGGGCCAGCGAGGCGGTGTGTCCGGCAGTGGGAGTACGTGGACGCCCGACTCGACCGTCATGCCGGCCGCCAGCCCCTGCCGGTGATACCACGCCGCCCAATCGAACTCGCCCGGGTTGCGCGACCCGCGCGGCCGATACAGCTTCCCGGTCAATTGCACGCGTTGGCCGAGCGTCAGCCCCAGGCCGGTCGCCTCGACGCTCACGCGGACCTTGCCAGTCACCCGCGCGGGCGGTTCGTTCGTTCGCAGCTCGTCCACGGCGACGACGAAATCGGTCCGTGGCGGCGGCTCAAACGGGATAAATGGGTTGCGGCGTTCGCCCGGCCGCTCGATGGGCGGTGTGATCACGCGGCCCGCCAGCCGCGTCAGCACTGGCTCCCCGCTCAGACCGTGCGAGATGTGGTTCGACGGAACGGCGAGAACGCCCTGGTGCCGGGCGAAGCCGACAGCCAAGGCGGTCACGGCCAGAACGCTGTGCAGAACGCGGCGGTCTGAGACGCCGCGCCAGACGAGGACCACCAACAAGGCCGCCGGTACGAGCGGCGCGAGTAGCACGGCCACCCGTGCGGATGCGGACACGGCCGCGACCCGGTCCGCCAAAGCAATGCCGACGATGAGAGCCACCGCCGGTATCAGCAATGGCCGCGGCGGGGGCGCGGGCTCGATATCGCGCTCGGTGGCTGCCAATCCGCGTCTGATCGACCCCGACCCGCTCATGGCCCCAATTTACCGCGTTGCTCACGCTGGTGCAGCGCCCCGTCCCCACGGCAGTGTTGGACCCACCAGCAGAACCCGCCACGCGAGTGGCGGGAAGCCTGGCCCCGCACTGGCGTGCGGAGTTCGGATTGGCGTTCTTGGTCTGCCGCGGACGACGCGCACTCAGGTCAGCCGCGTGGCGAGGATTCTCGCCGCCCGCTCCTGCCGCATGGCCTGGAGCTTAGCGCGCAACTCGGGGCGCTCGTTCGCCAGGATGCTGACGGCCAACAGCGCGGCGTTCGTCGCCCCCGCTTTGCCGATCGCCAGCGTGCCCACCGGAATCCCCGGCGGCATCTGCACCGTGGACAGCAGCGCGTCGAGACCGTTCAACGCTGACCCGGCCAGCGGCACGCCCAGCACCGGCCGCGTCGTCTGTGCCGCCACCGCCCCCGCCAAGTGCGCCGCCATCCCGGCCGCCGCGATGAACACGCGTGTTCCCGCGGCGTCGCGCTGGCGGACGTATTCGGCCGCTTCGGCCGGCGTACGATGTGCGGACAGCACCCGCGCCTCGTGCGACACGCCGAACTCCCGCAGCGTATCCGCCGCCGCTTTCATAACTTCCCAGTCGTTCTCGCTACCCATCAGGATGGCGACGTCGATCGTCTGGCTCATGGGAGCTCTCCTGCCGACCCGCTTTGCGGCCCGCGTCCAGGCTCTATAATGGTGTGGTTACTCTAGCCGCCGACCGCCGGGGGCGGTAGCGGCGTGCGAGGCGGCCGCCGGGGCCCGCCCCGCGAGGAGCCCCGATGACGACGCGACCCGAAGTGTCCGTCGTGGTGCCGGTTTTCCACGAAGAGGCCAGCATCCCGACCGTCTTTCCACACTTTCTCAAGGTGCTGGCGAGCCAGCGCCGCCGCTTCGAGCTCATCGCGGTGAACGACGGCAGCCGGGACCGCTCCGGGGCCTTGCTGGACGAGCTGGCCGCCCGCGAGCCGCGCCTCCGCGTCATTCACCTGGCGCGCAACTTCGGTCAGACGGCGGCGTTGATGGCCGGCTTCTGGGCCGCCCGCGCCCCGATCATCGTCCCGCTCGACGGCGACGGGCAAAACCCCGCCGAGGAGATCGAGCGGCTGTGCGACGCCCTCGAAGAGGGCGGGCACGACGTCGTCAGCGGCTGGCGCAAGGACCGCAAGGACTCCTGGCTGCGGACCTTCGTCTCACGCGTGGCGAACTGGATCAT
Organism: uncultured Planctomycetales bacterium; assembly: GCA_964462635.1. Taxonomy (GTDB): domain Bacteria; phylum Planctomycetota; class Phycisphaerae; order UBA1845; family Fen-1342; genus JBFMAI01. The sequence continues at coordinate 7,424 of CAYWYJ010000108.1, read as the reverse complement.
CGGCCGCATCACCGGCGTCCGGCTGCACGACTACGGTTGCACGCTGAAGGCATACCGGGCGCAGGTGATCCGCGACTCCCGGCTGTACGGCGAGATGCACCGCTTCATCCCCGTGTTCACGTCGATGCACGGTGCCCGCATCGCCGAGGTCGTCGTCCGCCACAACCCCCGCGCCGCCGGCACGAGCAAGTACGGCTACGGCCGCATCTTCAAGGTCGCGGTGGACCTGATCCTGGTGCGGATGCTTCAGAAGTACCGCACCAAGCCCATGCACTTCTTCGGGCGGATCACGCAGTATGCGTGGCTGGCGATGCTGCTGTGTTTCGGGTTCGCCGTCGTGCAGGCCATCTACTCGCAAGACCCGTGGAGCGCGTTCTGGGGCAAGGCCCCGCTGGTCGGCGTCATGTTCTTCCTGCTCGGCTGCTTCTCCATCCTGCTCGGCCTGGTCGCCGAGCTCGCCATGCGGGCCGCGTTCGAGCACAACGCCGGCCGCTACTGGGAAGAGGCCCGCCGGGTGAACTTCGGCCCCGCGGGCGGCGAATGGGAGCCGCGGGCGACGGCCGCGGAGGGCTTGCGCTCGCCGGATTTCGAACGCGCCGCGCGCTCCTAGCGGACCACCGTGACCCCCCTCCCTCTCAGGTCGCCACAGGCGACTCGCTGTGGCGAGGAGGGGTTGGGGGAGGGTTGCAATTCTCGGTCAACATCGGGTTCCCGGTTTCCCGTGCTCCGCGAGACGGGGTTGCGGAATAGCCTCTACCCAAAAATCCCGTGGACAAACCACTGCGGTTCGCCCAGCCCATTCGACATCGGCCCCGGTCGCACCGCCCAATGGCCGGTGGAATGGCCGCGGGCGTGCAGGCCATTAGCTGGTGCGGAAACTCTGAAATCAGAACGCGAAGCGCCAGCGAGCGCAACCGGCAGAAGCGCTTGCTGGCGCGGCGCGTTCAGATCAGCGCCCCCGACTCGCACCCGCCGGTCGAACACGCGAAACAGCCAGAACTGCTCGCCCGTGTCCGTGACGACGCGGTAGTAATCGCGGCGGATGTCCGGGCCGCGCCACCAGCCCGTCTCCAACCGCTCCGGACCCTCCGCCCACACGACGCGATACTCCCGTCCGCGATATACGAACAGCATCGGCGGCCCGCCGGGGCGTTCGGCAACCGCCCGCGTCAGCACCGGCCGCGGCAGCAGGCGCACCGGCCGCCGTGCGAGCGGGCGGGCCGAGGGGACATCGCCATTGCTCTCCGGTTCGCACCCCGCGTCGGCCACCGAGGCATATCGAAATGCCCGTTCAGGCTGGTGGTCGTCCAGCAACCGCGGCCGCACCAGCGTCTCATGCCCGAGACGCGCCGCCAGCCGGTCGATCAGGTTGCCCAGGGCCTCGCCCGCGCCGGTCCGCGGCGGCTCAAACAGCCCGCCCTGCTGCCCGGGGCAGCGCGACACCTGCCGGGCGATTAACGCCACCCCCACGACCCCCGCCGCTAAATGGGTATTCACGGTCGTGCGACACGGGAGGGCGAGGCTCCTGCCGAGCCGCGGCTCGCCGGGAGGCCCGCCCTCCCGGTTGGCGCCCCATGATCCTGAATACCTATTTAGATCGACCTGTTCCAAACGCTGTCGCAGAAGCTCGGCGACGTGCCGGTGGTCGTGCGTGGCGCGCGACAGACCGACCGCCAACAACCGCGGCGCCGCTCTCTCGTAATACAGCACGCACTCGACACGCCGCGCGGCCAACGCCCGCGCTCGCAGCGGCGACAGCACCTCCGCCAGCAGTCGCTCCACGACCGCCACGATGCTACCGTAGTCCGTCAGCGGCGACTCGAACGAACGCCGGGCGTGCGGGGGCTCTGCCGGCGGCTGGGGCGTCACACCCTCCCACACCTCGCCGAGCGCCTGCTGCAACCGCAGGACCAGCTCCGTCCCGAAACGCGCCGGCAACGTGGACCGCGGCAGCATCAGCAAATCGCCGATGCTCCGTATGCCGACCGCGTCCAGTTTTTCCACCACCGTCGGCGCGATCCGTAGCGCCGCTGGCGATAGCGGGGCCAGCCACGCGCTGGCCTGCCCCGGCGGCACCACGCCCAGCGGTGCGGGACCGGCGACGGCGAGGGCGTAGGCGGCGCCGACCGTATCGGCCACCGCCCCCCGGGCCTGAAACCCTCGCCGCGCCAGCCCCGTCACCGCCTGCCGCGCTATGGCCTCCTCTCCTCCAAACAGCCGCTGACAACCGGTGATGTCCAGCAACAGCGTGCCCGGTTCGACGGGCTCCACCGCGGGGCTGAAGCGGTACGCCCAGCGGGCCAGGTGCACCAGCACGACCCGGTCGCGGTGCGGCTCGTACGACGCAACCGTCAGTCCCGGCACCAGCGCCCGTGCCTGGGCCAGCGACAAGCCCGGTCGCAGCCCCAACGCCCGCGCCCGCGGGCACACCCGCTCCACCACGCGCGCCCCCCCGGCCGCGCGGGCCAGCACCAGCGGCCCGCCCGCTTCAGCCGCTCCCGCTGCCGCCCGCCGCGCCCGCTCCGTCGGCAGCTCCGGCATGTGCAGGCACAAAATCCGCCGCATCCGGCCACTCCAGAAAAACCGGCTCGCGCGGCCCTCCGTGGCGTGATTTGAGCACGGTCAGACGTATATGCCGCGCTGCGCCCCCGCCGAGGACCAACTCGCACCGCAGGCGTGTGGCGGCGAACGTCGGGCCGCCGGTCATATCGCTACGAATCAACAGCCCCAGCCCCCCGCCGGCCTCCGCGGCCAATTGCAGACGCCGCGAGGCGTACGCGTCGAGCCGGCACAGCGGCCACACGAGCGCGGCCACCGCGCTGGACCGCAGCACCTGTTCCGCGGTCCACAGCGCGTCGCCCCCTCCGATGCCCCGCACCACGATCAGCCGTCCCAGCGGCACGCCGAGGGACCGCAGCGCCGGCGGATACAGGTCGTACCCCGCGTCGATATACACGATCCAGCGACGCAATCCGGCGGCGCGGGCCGCGATTCGCCACGCCACCGTGTACGCGGGCGAGCCCTCTTCTTCGGCGATGAGTTCGTGGATGGCGGCGACCGGCAACCCACCCCCCAAGGCGACATCCAATTCACGCCACCCGGTGGAGCAATATCGCAACGGCGGCTGCCAGCGGGCGGATACCTGCCGAACTTGCTCGGCCAATTCGGCCAGCCGTGGGCGCGTGGACCGCCGACCACGGGGCGGCGTCTCCTCCGCGAGAGGGAGGGGCGCCCGGCGTGCAGGGATTTCGGCGCGCACGCCGGGCGCAGTGTGCGGGAGGTTTTCCACGAGCGATGGCATCCTTCCGTTCCCGCGTGAGGGGGGCTGACGCCCCGGCAACATACCTAATAATAACCGAACTTCCGCCCCGTGTCAAACCCGCGCCGTAAATTCATCCACGACCGCCCGCACCGCCTCGATGTGGGCTGGCGTCGTCCCACAGCACCCCCCTACCACCACCGCCCCAAGCTCCAGCCACTGCCGCACGTACCCCCCGTACTCCGTCGGTGACACCGCCTGCCCGTAGCCCCAGCCCCGGATCGGCACCGCATTATTGATATGAGCGTACGCCGCCACCGGCCGCCGCGTCGCCCGCCTCAACCGCGGCAGCAACGCCGTCAAGCCCCGCGGCGGAATGCAATTCAACCCCACCACGGCCGGGTCAAACGGCTCAACCGCCGCCACCGCCGCTTCGAGCCGCTCGCCGCTGAGCAAGTCCCCGCTCTCCCGGACAACGAACGAGACGGCGAGCGGCAGCCCGCGACTCGCCGCCGCCTCGGCCGCCACCCGCGCCTCGCGGACCGTGTTCATCGTTTCGATCCAGATGAGATCGGCACCGGCCGCCGCCAACCAATCCATCAGCTCGCCGTGCTCCGCCCCGAGCGTCGCGTCGTCCGGCACGCGCTGCGGCTCATAGCAGTCCTCGACCGGGGCCACGCTCGCCGCCACTAGCACCCGACGGTCGGCACCCACCGCCGCCCGCCGGGCTAGTTCGACCGCCAACCGGTTGAGTTCACCTCCGTCGGCGCCCCATCCCGCGCGCTTCAGCGTCCGCGGGTTCGTGCGAAACGTGTTGGCCACCAGCAGGTCTGCCCCCGCCGCCACATAGTCCCGGTGAATCGCCGCGATGACCTCCGGCGCCTGGCGCAGGGCCGCCGCGGACCACAGCGGCGCCGCGGAGCCCGCGCCACGCCGCTCCAGCTCGGTCCCGGTGGCTCCGTCCAGGACGAGCGCTCCGCCCGTCAGGCGATGCTGCAACTCGTCCGCCGCGCTAGCCACACCGGGTCCTCGCGCCACGCCGCCGGCCGCTCGCGTCGCCACGAAGCCCCTGCACGCCGGCGCCGTCGGCAGTATGATACCCCCGCCCGGCGGCGGCCGTCGGGCGGACCCTGACCGGCGAGCGAGCGACCACCACGATGAGCGGCACCCTACTGATTCGCGGCGGGCGCGTCATCGACCCCGCCCAAGAGATCGACGAAGTCACCGACCTTGCCATCCGGGATAGGCACATCGCGGCCATCGGCCGCGGCGCGCCGAGGTCGGCCGATGAGGTGATCGACGCTGGCGGGTTGCTTGTAACGCCCGGCCTGATCGACATGCACGTCCACCTGCGCGAGCCGGGATTCGAGGAGAACGAGACCATCGAGACCGGGACGGCGGCGGCAGCCGCCGGCGGGTTCACCGCCGTCGCCTGCATGCCCAACACCGACCCCCCGCTGGACAACGACTCGGCGATCGAGTTCGTGCTGCGGCAGGCGGCCCGGTCCGCCTCCACGCGCGTCTATCCGATCGGGGCCCTCACCGAAGGCCGGCAGGGCAAGGAGCTGGCTGAGATCGGGCTCATGGTGCGGGCGGGGGCGATCGCCTTCAGCGACGACGGCGCCGGCATCGCCGACGCGGGCGTGTGCCTGCGGGCGATGCGCTACGTCAGCATGTTCGACCGCCTGTTCATTCAGCACTGCGAAGACCCGTCGTTGGCGCGCGGCGCGATGAACGCCGGCCCGACCGCCACGCGCCTCGGTCTGCCGGGGATCCCCGCCGTGGCCGAAGTCGTCATGGCCCAGCGCGACATTACCCTGGCCGCGCAGGCCGGCGTGCGCTACCACGTGGCCCACGTTTCCGCCGCCGCCACCGTCGAGTTGGTCCGCGCGGCCAAGGCGGCGGGCCGGGGGGTAACGGCCGAGGTCACGCCCCACCACCTGCTTCTGACCGACGAGGCGTGCGGTACGTACGACCCCAATTTCAAGATGAACCCGCCGCTGCGCGGCCAAGCCGACGTGAAGGCCTGTCTGGAGGGCGTCCGCGACGGCACCATCGACTGCCTCGTGACCGACCATGCCCCGCACGGCCGCGAAAGCAAGGAGTACGAGTTTCAGGACGCCCCGTTCGGCATCATTGGTCTGGAGACCGCCGTCCCACTTCTCATCCGCGCCCTCATCGAGCCGCGGATCGTCGATTGGCCGCGGCTGGTGGCGGCCATGTCCACGCGGCCGGCCCAGCTTCTCGGCGTCGTGGGCGGCACCCTCAAAGTCGGCCAGCCCGCCGACGTGACCCTGTTAGACCCGGAGGCTGAGTGGACGATTGACGCCGAGCGCATGCGCTCCAAGAGCCGCAACACGCCGTTCGACGGCTGGACGGTGCGCGGCCGCGTCGCCGGCACGTTGGTCGACGGCGAGTGGAGATTCCGACCGTCGCGCTGACAGCCGCTAACAGAACCCGCCACGCGAGTGGCGGGACACTTGCCCCGCACTCGCGTGCGGGGTTCCGGTAAGCGCTCTAGGTCAGATGTTCATGATCGGCGAGCACGGGAGGGCGATCCCGGCGCGCCGCGACTGCCGGGCCGCAGCTCGCTGGAAGCCCGTCCTGCCGGGCCGCACTTGGCTTGGCGACCGCTAACAGAACCCGCCACGCAAGTGACAAGACACCTGCCCCCGCGCTCGCGCGCGGGGTTCTGATAGGCGCTCCAGGGTACATACCACACCGGCCCCGCCGACACATGGGCCGCCGGGGGGCCGCGGGGGCTAGTCCGGTCGCATCGAGCCTACAGGCCGAGGACCATCCCGATCAGGGCCAGGATCCCGAAGATGACCGAGGGGAAGATCCCAAAGACGGCGTTCAGCATGTCAGAGAACCAACCGGTGTTCATGGCGTCCTTTCCTTGAATCAGGCCGCGTGACCTCAATACCCATTGACGCAGACTATTATCGGATGCTTCCCGGGCTGGCAAGAGGTCCGGGCGGCATTTTTCGTCGTTCCGCGTGGCCCGACACCCGCGAGGGCGCACGGACCGGCTGGACCGCCACGGCCCCCATCGACTACATTCCCGACCTTGCAGCCGAGGGTGGGCGCGCGGCGGCGCGCCGGCCTGGAAAGGTAGGTCAGCGGGCTCGTGGCACGGATCAAGGTGCTCATCCTGCGGGCGGCGGGGACGAACTGCGACCTGGAGACCCAGCACGCCTGGGAGCTGGCCGGGGCGTTCGCTGAGCGCATCCACATCGGCCGGCTCCGAGAGCGGCCGCAACGCCTGCACGAATACCAGGTGCTCACGCTGCCGGGGGGGTTCAGCTACGGCGACGACATCGCCGCCGGCCGGATTCTGGCGCGGCAGATTCAGCGCGCGCTGCTCGACGACATTCGGGCGTTTGTGGACGCGGGCAAGCTGGTCCTGGGCGTGTGCAACGGCTTCCAGGTGCTCGTGCAGACCGGCCTGTTGCCGGGGCCCCTGACGCCGGGCGCGACGGTCGTCGGACCGGCGGCGGCGGGGGCATCCGAGCCGCAACCGCGGACGTGTACGATCACGTACAACGAGCCGCCGGGGTTTCAGGACCGCTGGGTGTACTTGCGCGCCACGACAGACCGCTGCGTGTTCCTGGAGCGCGACCGGGTCTACGAGATGCCGATAGCGCACGGCGAGGGGCGGGTGCTGTTCGCCGACGAGCGACACCTCCAAGCCGTCGTCGGTTCCCGGCGGAACGCACTGGTCTACGCCGGCCCGGCCAACGGCGGGCCGAACCTGCACGGCGAGCCCACGAATCCCAACGGCAGCCAAGCGGGCATTGCGGGAATGTGCGACGCGACCGGGCGGGTGCTCGGCCTGATGCCGCACCCGGAGCGGTTTGTCACCTGGACCCAGCACCCCTGCTGGACTGCGCTTCCCTCGCGCCCCGAAGGCGACGGCCTGGCCCTGTTCCGTCGCGCCGTCGCCTACTTCCGCTGACGTTACGCGGTCGCGCAGAGGCCCGGGGGTGTATTGAAGCTGTCCCGAAACCTGGAGCTACATGGACTGAATGACCGTGCGCGAACATGCGGCGCGGGAGGGCGAGGCTCCCGCCGAGCCGCGGCGCGCCGGGCGGCGCGCCCCCCCCCCCCGCGCCGCCCGCGCGCGCCCGGGGCTCTCAAGCCTCCCGACGCCCATTTAGGGCGG
>CAYWYJ010000107.1:6893-12891 GCA_964462635.1 uncultured Planctomycetales bacterium | reverse complement strand
CGGGGGCGGCGGGGGTGTGCTCCGCGCGGGCGGTGTCGGGGTTCATCTCGATAACGGCGTACGGGATGCGCACCGCCCGCAGGGCCTTGGCAAGGTTTCGCCCATTGATGCCAAACCCCACAATGATGACGTGGTTGGACAAGGCCGCCCCTCCCCCCTCCGACGCGGGCGTCGCCCCGGGCCAATCGGGGGCCACGCGGCGGGCCAGCCGCGCCGCCAGCGCGCCCCCCAGCGGCAGAAACAGCGCCCCGAGGAGCATTGTGCCGACCGTCCACATGATTAGAAGGGTCAGCACGTCCGCCGACAGCAGACCACGCGCGACCCCCTGCAAGCCCAGCACGTAACTGAACTCACTCATCGTGGCCAGCGCAAGGCCCGCCGACAGCGCCATGCGCAGCGGCCAGCCGGCGATCCGCACCGCCGCCGCCCCGAGGACGGCTTTGACCACGATCGTGGCCAGAATCAGGACCACCACGGCCGCCGCCTGTCGGCGGAACACGACCAGATCGACGAGCATCCCGATCGAGACAAAGAACAGGGCGTTGAAGACGTCGCGGAACGGCGTGGCCTCGGCGCGGAGTTGATAGCGCAGGTCGGTCTGCGAGAGCAGCAGCCCGGCGATGAACGAGCCCAGGGCCCACGACCACCCCGCCAGGCCCGCCAGCCACGCCCCGACGCACGCCACCACGATGGCGAACAGCGTCATCAATTCCTGCCCGCCGTGGCGGAAGACGCGCTCGACCAGCACGGGGACCGCCCAGCGGGCCACGAGCGTGGCGCCGATGAGCGCGCCGATCCTCACCGTGGCCGAGCCGGCCACCTGCGACCACGTGGCCCCGGCGTCGCGGTGCAACAGCGGCAGGAACACGAGCAGCAGGATCGCACTGATGTCCTGAAGCAGGGAAATGACGGTCGTGATGGCGGCGGCGGGCGTGTCCCCCTCGCCGCGCTCGCTGAAGTGGTTGACCATGATCGCGGTGCTGCTCAGCGACACCGCCACCCCGACGAGGGCGGCCCCGAGCCACGTCACCGGCAGGAACGCGGCGACGGTCAGTCCGGCCACGACCGCCGTGAGCACTACTTGCAGCGCGGCCGCCAGCAGGAGCCGGCGGCCCATGCGGGCCAGCGGCGCCGGCGAGAGCTCCAGCCCCACCGTGAACAGCAGCAGCACCAGGCCGAGTTCCGCGTAAGAACTCACCTGCTCCTGTCGGACCAAAGCGAGCCCGGACGGTCCGACCAGGATGCCGGCGGCCAGGAAGCCGAGAATCCCGGGCAGCTTCAGTTGCCGCATGAGCCAGCCGGCCACCAATGCCGTGCCGAACACCACCACGATGCCCATGAGCATCGTCTGCGAGGCGTCCTCGGCCAGGGCAGCCGCCGGGTCCACGTCGGCCAGCGAGAGCAAGGGGGGCACAACACTCATGAACCTACACCGTAACCCCCCTCCCTTTCAGGTCGCCACAGGCGACTCGCTGTGGCGAGGAGGGGTTGGGGGAGGGTCGAGTCCCGCGATCCGCAGTGACGCCTTGATTCTCTGGATCACATCTCACTTGATCTCGGGCCAGCTTCACGTCATGCGTCCCATCGGGAACCGGCCGAAACGAACTGGCGACAACAAACGCCGGTCCATCGCACGGAGCGTCGCGCGCCGCGACCGCGAACGCCGAACCACTCGCCTCACCAATCCCGATCAACCGGCTTCTGCCGCGCGGCCTGCTGCCGCGCCAGGGCCTCCCGTCGGGCCCGCTCCGCGTCGCGGACCATCTGCAACAACCGCTCCGCCTGCTCGCGCGTCATCTCGATCGGCGGCGATTCCTGCCCCGGTTGGTCCCGCGCCTCGCGCTCCTGGCCGGATTCGGCCTGCGGCTCGGGCGGCGGCGACTTCTGGGCGGCGTCCGACTGCGACTCCTTCGGCTCCTCGTTCGATTCCTTTGGCTCTTCCGGCGACGAAGGCGACTCCTGCGGCTTCTGGTCCGCCGAGGGCCGCGATTCCGGCTGCTGCTCCGACTGGCCCGGCTGCGAGCTGGGCCGGCTCGCGGGCTGAGTCTGCGATTGCTGCTGGTCCGACTGGTCCTGTTGCTCGCTGCTTTGGGACTGCGGCGACTCGGACTGCTGCTCCTCGAGTTGGCGCTTCAGCAGTTCCGCGAGTTCGAGGTTCGCCCGCGCGTCCGTCAACGTCGGATCCAGCCGCAGGGCGGCCCGATACTGCTCCGCCGCCGCCGCCAGCCGCGGCAAGGCCCCGCGCGCGTCGTGTTGCCCGGCCGCGGCCAACGCTTCGGCGTAATCGCAATTGCCGAGGTTGTAGCGCGTGCGGGCCTCGAACGCCTGGTCGGACGAGTCCTTCAGCCGCACCCACAGGTCGCGGGCCGCGTCGATTTCCCCGAGCTTGAAGTGGGCCGCCGCCTGATTGTGCAGGATGTCCGCCCGTTGCCGCTGATCGTAGTCGGATAGCCGTCCCCGGCCGTCCTCGCGCACTGGCGCGTCCGCCGTCGTCTGGGCGTCCCGGTAACACCGCAGCGCTTCGGCATAGCGGCCGGCGGCGTAGTGCTCGTTGCCCTGGCGGAGTAGCTCGCGCGGCGGCGCGCTCGGACCGCTCTCTGGCGGTCGCGGCTCGGACGCCATCGCCGCCGCGACCAACCCCAGGGCAAGCCAGCCCGCGATTTGAGCAGTACGGCGATTCATGCCACCTCCCGCCGACGGGTCTCCGCGGCCGCGGCCGCCCAACCCGTTCGCCGCGGGGCCTCGCGCAGCAGCGACTCCGCCAGCACCAGTGCCAGCGCCGCGACCGCAAACGGATGATACCGCGACGGCTGCCGGACGCGCCGTTGCGACTGCTCCTCTTCGCTGCGGGCCGCCGCCGCCACGCGTCGATACAGCTCGCCCAGGTCGAAGTTGCTGGTTCCGACGGGCAGGAACACGCCGCGCGGACTCGCCCCGGCCACCCGGGCCAGCGTGGCGAAGTCGGCCCGGCTGCGGACGACCTGCCCGCCATACTCGACGAACGACTCCCGCTGGTCGGCCGCCGTCGGCACGCGCGCGCCCTGCTCCGGGTCGCCCAAGGCGATGGCGATGACCGGCACCTGCTGCTCGTTCCACAGATTGGTGGCGGCTTGCTCGGGGAAGCTCTCGTGGTCCTCGCCGTCGGTGATGAGCAGGACGATCTTGTGGCTGTCGATCTGGTCGCGGTCAAAGAGCGATTCGGCCTTGCGCAGGGCATCGCCAATCAATGTGCCTCCGCGTGGCACGCTGCGCGGCCCCACGTCCTCCAGCGCCAGGCGGAAGAAACCGTAGTCCGAGGTGAGCGGGCAGCTCAGGGCGGCGGTTCCGGCGAACGCGATCAGCCCCACGCGGTCGCCGCCGAGGGCCGGCAGCAGGTCGTCGCGGATGGCGAGCTTGGCCCGTTCCAGCCGGTTCGGCGCGATGTCGCGCGCCAGCATCGAGCGCGACACGTCGAGCAGCACCAGCAGGTCGATGTTTCTCCGACGCAACGTTTGCGTCTGCTCGCCCCAGCGCGGACCAATCACGGCCGCGACCAGCGCGGTCAACGCCGCCACGATCAGCCCCAGCCGCAGCACGCCGCGCCCGGTGCCCGCCGACCAGACCAGTCGCGGCAGGAGGCCGGCGTCGGCAAAACGCCGCAACGCCCGCTGCCGCCGCCACAGCCCGTACACGCCGACGGCCGCGACCGCGAGCACCGCCCACAGCAGGTGTAGCCAGCGAAGATCATCGAACGTGAGGCCGGTCACGGGATCTTCCTCAACCACGTCGATTGCAGCAGGGTCTGCGCCGCGAGACAGACGAACGCGAGCAGCAGCCACCGCCACGACAACTCGCCCCACTCCACGAAGCTGTGCTCCTCCGTCTTCGTCCGTTCGAGCCGGTCAATCTCGGCGTAGACGCGCTCGAGCGCGCCGCGATCGCGGGCGTGGAAGAACGCTCCCCCCGTGACCTCCGCGATCTTCCGCAGGTCGGCGTCGTCCACGGGGAACCGGCCGCCGAACGGACCCCGCTGCCCCGTACCGGCCAGGATCGTGTACACCTTGATGCCGTACGTCGCGGCCAGCTCGCCCGCCTGGACCGGGGTAATCATGCCGGCGTTGTTCTCGCCATCGGTGAGCAGGATCACGACGCGGCTGGTGATGACGATCTGATCGCCGGAGCCCGTCGTTCGTTTCAGATCCTTCAGTCGCTCGACCGCCAGGGCCAGGCCGTCGCCGATCGCCGTGCCGTCCTCCTCCTGGTTGCCGCGCCAGCGGCCGGCGGCGTCGAGCCAGATGATCGTGTTCGTCTGGTCGAGCACCTCCAGCAGCGCGTCACGGTCGAGCGTCAGCGGGCACACGCTGTCGGGGTACCGGGCGAAGCGGATCATGCCGATCAGGTCGTTCGGCCGCCCCGGCAGTTTGTCGTCGCCGACCACGAACCGCCGAAATACGTCCTTCACCACGTCCAGCCGCGTGAGCTGCTCCCCCGGCGGCGACAAGTCGAGGTCCAACATGCTCGACGAGATGTCCACGACCATCTGAATCGCGATGCCCTCGACCGTGATCCGGCGGGATTCGTTGGGCGATTGCGGCCGGGCCGCGGCGACAATCAGCGCCACCAGGGCGAGCATCCGCAGGACGGGGAGCACGAGTCGGACATGTCGTCGCCACGCTCCCCCGGCGGCCCGCAACGTCGCCAGTCCCGAGTAGCGGAGGACCGCGCGGCGCCCCGGTCGCCGCCACAGCCACCACACCCCCGGCAGCAGGATCAACAGCAGCAGGAGCCACACCCAGGGTTGCGGCCACCACAGCCACGTCGGCGTCAGCGGCAGGTGCACATGACTCATGCCGCCTGCCCTCCCGCCGCCGGCGTGGTCGCCGTCGCCGCGTTCGGAGCTTGCGGCGAGACGGCCGCGGCGGCGGTCGCGTTCACAAACGCCCGCGCCGCCACGATGACGCCGCGCGTCTCCTCCACCCCCGGCTGCACCGCGGCGTACTTCACCCGGTCACACGCCTCCAGGAACTCCCGCAGGCGGTATGCGTCGTACGGCAACGCCTGCGGCCGGCGACTCAGCGCCCGGAGGAACTCCTCGGTCGTCATCTCGGGCGCCGCCAGCCCGAACTTCCGCTCGATGTACTCCCGCACGATCTCCGTAAGCCGGTAGTACCCCGCGCGGACGTGTTCCGGCACGTCCCAGTCCAGCGCTTCCAGCTCCGCGAGCGCCCGCAGGGCCCAGACCTCAGGCAGGATCGGTGGCGGCGGCCGTGTCGCCCACTTTCGCCACGCTCGATAGCCAAAGTACAAGCCGCAAACCCCCGCCACGACGCCGCCGACCAGCACCGCCCACTGCCACGCCGGCCGGGGCGGCTTCGGCGGCAGCCGCGTCGCCGTGATGTCGCGGGGGCTCTCCGGCTTGTCCTGGGCGGTCAGGACGGAGCGAACCTCGACGGTCAGGGACCGACCGACGATCAGTTGCTCCGGACCGTGACCGTCAGGGAGCGATGCTTGCTCAACCGGCTGTGTCTGTGCGGCGTCGTTGATCCGAGCCGCGACCGTAAGGGAGCGGTCGGCCCGTCGCCAGTATTTGACTTCCAAGGGCGGAACCTCGAGCTTGCCGGACACCGCGGGGTCCAGCACGAACTCGCGTTGCCACACCGTGCCGCGCTCGCCGGGCCGCGGCTCGGGTGTGGCGGCCAAACGGGCAGGCAGCAACTCAAACGCCGCCGCGTCAGGCAGTTGGACCTCGTATTCGTCCGGGGCTTCAAGCACCACGCGCACACGCACCATGTCCCCCACGGTGAGCTCTTTCGGCTCGGCCTCCACCGTCAGCCGGAGTGGCCCGCGTTCCACCACGTCGCGAACAACCGCAGGCGGCTGGGCCTCGCGCCGGCACCCGGCTAGGAACGAGTTCACCAACAACACCCACACCAACGGGAGGGCGAGGCTCCCGCCGAGCCGGCATGGGAGGGCGAGGCTCCCGCCGAGCCGCTGTGGGAGGGCGAGGCTCCCGCCGAGC
>CAYWYJ010000107.1:0-6793 GCA_964462635.1 uncultured Planctomycetales bacterium | reverse complement strand
GAGGCTCCCGCCGAGCCGCTGTGGGAGGGCGAGGCTCCCGCCGAGCCGCTGTGGGAGGGCGAGGCTCCCGCCGAGCCGCTGTGGGCGTGCAGTCCGCGCACTCATCTTCGCCGCCCCCTCCGCCGGAAGAACGTCGCCAGCGGCTCCACGAACGGCTCGCCGGTGGCAACTTCGATCGCATCAATACGGAGCCGTCGAAACTCCGTCCGCAACCCCTCGCGTTGCTGCTTGGCCATGTGCCGGAACCGCTCGCGGACCGCGCGCGAGCGGCTGTCCACCAGAAGCTGCTCCCCGGTCTCCGCGTCGAACAGCTCGATGTACCCCGCCGCCGGCAGTTTCACCTCGCGCCGATCGCCGACCACGATCGGGATCAGGTCGTGCCGGTGCCGGATGCTGCGCAGCGGCCGGTGAAACTCGGGCGACTGGAAGTCACTGATGAGGAAGACGACCGCCCGGCGACGCAGGACACGGCCCAGGTACTCCAGGGCACCGGCGACATCGGTGCCCCGCCCCGTCGGCGTGTAGTACAACAGCTCCCGCACGACCCGCAGCACGTGCCGCGTGCCCTTGCGCGGCGGCACGGCCTTCTCGATGCGGTCAGTGAACAGGACCAGCCCCACCTTGTCATTGTTCTGGATCGCCGAGAACGCCAGCGTCGCGCCGATTTCCGCGACCAGCTCGCTCTTGAGCTGCTGTCGCGTGCCGAAGCCCTGCGACGCGCTGACGTCCACGAGCAGCACGACCGTCAGTTCGCGCTCCTCGCGGTAACTCTTGACGAACGGCCGGCCCGTGCGGGCGGTCACGTTCCAGTCGATCGTCCGCACGTCGTCACCCGGCTGGTACTCGCGGACCTCCTCGAACTCCATCCCCCGCCCCTTGAACGCGGAGTGGTACTGCCCGGCGAACAGGTCGTGGACCATCGCCGAGGTCACGATCTGGATGCGGCGGACTTTGCGTAGGATTTCGGCGGGAATCACCACGCACCACATACGTAGACAAATCGCCACGCGACGCGCGCGACGAAACGAGGCCCTATTCTAATGACGGCGGAACGGACCGAAACCCGACCGGCAACCACGCCGATCACGGCGTCGCGGACCGGGGCGAGAAAACAGGTAACCCCTCATTCAAACTGCCCGAGCGGAAGCCGCGCAGGTCCACGGTCACGTACTGAAAACCAAGCTCCCGGAGCCGGGCGTCGATACCGGCCCGCAGCGCCTGGTCGGCCAACCGCGCGATCTGCCCCGCCGGCACCTCGATCCGCGCGACGGCCCCATGATGCCGAACGCGACACTCCGGAAACCCCGCCTCCCGCAGGAACGACTCGGCGGCGTCAATCTGCGCCAGCTTCGCGGCCGTCACCGGCTCGCCATAGGGAATCCGCGACGACAAGCACGGCGACGCGGGCTTGTCGGCGATGGACAACCCCAACTCGCGGGCCAGGCGCCGCAGCTCCGCCTTGGTGATCCCCGCTTCAGCCAGCGGCGCCAGCACGCGCTGCTCGTCGGCGGCCTGCAAGCCCGGCCGAAAGTCTCCCAGGTCGTCGGCATTGGTGCCGCAGAGGACCGCTCGAAAGCCGCGCTCCGCCGCCAGCCGCGCCAGCCGTGAGAAAAGCTCCGTCTTGCAGTAGTAACAGCGGTCGGTCGGGTTGGCGACATAGCGGGGGTCGTCGAACTCCGCCGTGTCGATGAACTCGTGCGGCGCCCCGACTTCCGCCGCTAGCGCCTGCACGCTGTTCAGTTCCGCCGCGGGCACGCTCGCGCTGCGCCCGGTCACGGCGAGTACCTTCTCCGTTCCCAGCGTCTGGACGGCCACCTTCAGTAACAGCGCGCTGTCCACGCCGCCGGAGAACGCCACCACCGCCGACCCCAGCTCGCGCAATCTCGTTCGCAGCGCGTCCAACTTGGCTTGTAGCGCCTCATCCATGGCGCCGTGTTCCTCGCGGGTGACCGGCTCTAGCGGATTCTACTCCCTCGCGGCACCGCGAGCAGGCACGACCTCGCTGTTCAAGGGGGCACCGGGCGGGGAGGGCGAGGCTGTCTCCTTCGGCGACCCTGCCGGCCCGCCGAGCCGCAGCGGGAGGGCGAGGCTCCCGCCGAGCCGCGGCTCGCCAGGCCGGCAGGGTCACCGAAGGAGACAGGCTCGCCCACCCGGGCAACATGGTCGCGAATGCCTGCCTAGGGCACCGTGGGCGACGGTGCGGCCGCACTCGCGGCCACCGGCGTCGCGGGGCGGCGCAGCAACCCCAGAACCAGCCCGCTGACGACGTAGGCAAACGCCAGCACCACCAGCAGCAGCTCGAACGAGTACCAACCGAGCCCGAGCACGACGATCAGCCAGACCAGATGGGTCGGCGGGTGCTTGCGCCGGGCATAGACGTTGAAGACGTGGACGTAATCGAGCCGGCTGACCATCAGCAGGCCCATGCTGAACGCCGTCCCCGCGATGACCCAGCGTGACACACTCGGCCAGTTGACACCCCACAGGTCGAAGCCGGTGTGACGCAGGTGCTCGTGCAGGGCCAGGAGCGCGACCACGGCCGCCGCCGCCCCGGGACTCGGCAACCCGCAGAACGCCTTCTGCGCCGCCTCGGTGCGGATGTTCTCGGCGTTGTAGCGGGCCAGCCGAATCGCGGCCCCGCTCAGGTACACCAGCGCCGCCAGCATCCCGATGCGGAACTGGAGCCGCGACGCGTCGGGGACGTTGACCTCGCCGCTCACCGCCGGCCGCAACAGCAACGTGATGAATAGCGCCGCGGGCGCCACCCCAAAGCTCACGATGTCCGACAGCGAATCGAGCTGCGCTCCAAACTCGCTCGTGCGCCGGGTCATGCGGGCCAGCCGACCATCCAGGGCGTCGAACACCATCGCCAGGACGATCAGGTACGCTCCCGCCGCGATGTGCGTCGGAAAAAGCTGCTCCAACCGTGGATGAAACACGCGCGGCTGAATGGCGAAGAAGTCCGCGTATTCCGCCCGCACCGACAGCAGGCAGCAGAACACGGCCAGAAAGCCGCAGATCAGGTTGCCCAGCGTCGCCGCCGCCGGCAACAGGCTCACCCCGATCAGCCGCCGCCGCGGCGGCGCGGGGGCGTCCGATCCCGACGGCAGGGCCACCTTCGGCGTCATCGGCGACGGACGTTGGGGCTGTGGCACGCTCATCTCGATTCCGGCGGCGGGAGACGCACATCGGTGGCCTGCTGCCTCGTGGCGCCGCCGCTCGCTCCTACCAGGGCGTCCGCCCGCAGGCGGGCCAAGATCGTCCGGCCGGCGCGGGCGCGGGCCCCGACCCGCACGCACACCTCCCACTCAGCGCTTTCGGGCAGGCACACTTCGGTCCTTGAGCCCAGCTTAATCATACCGTAGCGCTGGCCCGCGGCCAGCATGTCCCCGGGGCGCGCTCGACACACGATCCGGCGCGCCAGCACCCCCGCGATCTGCCGCACCCGCACCGGCCCGGGCAGCGGCGTCGCGGGATCGAGGGTCAGCGTGTTGCTCTCGTTGCACTGGTCCGCCTCGGGCCGCAGCGCGTTGAGGAACTCGCCCGGCCGATAGCGGACCTCGACCACCCGGCCCGCGCACGGGCTGCGATTGACGTGTACGTCGAAGATGCTCAGGAAGATCATGATCCGCAACACCGGTCGGCCGTCGGGCCCCGGCGCGTCGCGCGTGATCTCCACGACCTTCCCGTCCGCCGGCGCGAGCACCAGGCCGGGATCGGTCGGCGGCCGACGCTCCGGGTCGCGGTAGAACGACAGCAACGCCAGCATCAGCACCGCCGGCACCAGCCCCCACAGCCCAGTCCAGTACGAAACCGCCGCCGTGGCCAGCCCGCCGATGACGACGATCAGCACCTCTTCCCGGCGAGCATAAGGCGTCATGACGACACGCTCCGCGCGGCACCCAGCAGTTCGTCGAGCAGCTTCGCCACGCCGCACCCGTCGTTGCTCTCCGTCACGCGCTGCGCCGCCGCGAGCACCGGCGGCTTGGCGTTGGCCACCGCCACCCCCAGGCCGGCGTGCCGGATCATCGCGATGTCGTTCACGTCATCCCCGATGGCCACCGTCCGCCGCCGATCAATCCCCCACCGCCGGCACAGCTTCTCCACCCCGTACCACTTGCTCACCTGCGGCGCAAACGCCTCGATGAGGGACAGGCGGTACGGCGGAGCGTGCAGGACGTTGTGCGTGAGCCGGCCGTCGAACGCGGCCCGCAGCTCGACCGAGATTCCGTCCAGCACCGGTCCTTCGTCGATGATCGACAGGCGAACCGGTGTCGCGCACCCCTCCGGCAACCGGTCCACGTTTTCTACGACGCAGGGCGATCGCTCGATCCACTGATCGACGGCGGGATGCCGGTTGGGCCCGGCCAACACGTAGCCGTCCGTGCCGACCTCATCCGGATCGGTCAGCCACAGCACGGGGTACCCGCGCTCCTGAAACCACGCCGTCGCCGCGTGGGCCACGTCCATCGGGATCGGCGTCCGTTCGAGCGTGCGGCCCGTGGGCACGTCGGTGACCAGGGCCCCGAACACCGTGACGGTCGCATCCAGATCAAGCCCGATCTGCTGGAGAATCGGCCGCGTTTCCGTGAACGCCCGCCCCGTGCACAGCACGATCCGCATTCCGGCGGCGTGCGCGCGGTGCAACGCGGCCCGATTCTCCGCCGGCAGCGTGTGCTGCGAATCGAGCAACGTGCCGTCCAGGTCGACGGCCAGCAGGTCGTACGCCAACCGGTCCCTCACGGCGGAGGCTCCTCACGCGGGCTGCCGCCCGGTGGAACCTCCATTGTCCCGTCATCGGCCCCGCCTGGAAAGCTCGCCGACCCCGGCATCCGGTATACTGCGCCATGGGGCGTCAGTCCGCGCGGCCGCCCCGCCGGCGCCGTGCCGACCGGCCCCGCCCGATCGGCTTTGCGACCGGGCCACCCGAGACGACACAGATGTCCGATCAACCCGTAGCTATGCCGCGACCCGAGCCCGGAACCCTTCAGGTCACGCACCCCATTCGCCGCGTCGCGGTCATCGGCTCGCCGGACAAGCCGGGAGCCGTCGAAACGCTCGCCCGCGCCCGACAGTGGCTGGCCCCCCGCGCCGAGGTCGTGTTCAGCGAAATCACGTACGACAGCGAGAGAACCCTCGCCGCCCGGCCCGACCTGCTCATGGTCCTCGGCGGCGACGGCACCTTGATCGCCGCCGTCCACGGCCTCCGCGAGAAACAGGTGCCCATCGTCGGCGTCAACCTCGGCAAGCTCGGCTACCTCGCCGATTTCACCATCGAGGAGCTCGAGCGCGAGGGCGACTTTCTCTTCTCCGGGCAGCTCCCCGTCACCCGCCGGACCATGATGGACGTGCGGATCGAGAACGGCGCCGGCCGGCCGCAGCATGGCCCCGCGGTCAATGACTGCGTCGTCCTGGCTGGACCGCAGTTCCACATGGTCCAGATGATCGTCACGGTGGACGGCGACGAGGTGGCCGACATCCGCGGCGACGGGCTCATCATCGCCACGCCGTCCGGCTCCACGGCCCACAATCTCGCGGCCGGCGGCCCGATCGTCGAGCCAACCGGGGCCGCGTTCATCCTCACGCCCATCTGCCCCCATGCCCTGACCTATCGCCCCCTCGTGCTCGACGCCGGCCGCCGGCTCGCCGTCCGCCTGGTCCAGGTCAACGAGGGGACGACCGCCGCCACCGACGGCCGCATCCTCCGGCGGCTGCGGGTCAATGACCAGATCATCGTGACGCGCTACCCGGCGGATTTTCTGCTGGTGCGCAACCCGCGGCACTCGGAATGGCACGCCCTGCGCCGCAAACTCCGCTGGGGCGAGGGGCCGAACATGCACTGACGGCCGCGGGGAGTGCGGGCGTCCCACCTGCCCCTCACCGGCCATTGGCCGGTGCCACACCAGCTTGGGGACACGCCTGGGGCATGGCGGCCGGGTTCTGTACATTCGTAGCGGCTCGCCACAGCGAGTCGCCTTTGGCGACCGGGCTCCGTACCGGCCGTGGGGAGTGCGGGCGTCCCGCCCGCCGATCCGAGCCGCAACCGTGAGCGGGGGAGTGCGGGCGTCCCGCCCGCCCCTCACCGGCCAATGGCCGGTGAACGCGGACGCCACGCGGGACTACGGGTGCTGACCGGCACGCCCCCAGGCTCAGTTCCGGCGGGGCCGCTCCCTCACGGTCGCGGTACGGATCGCACGCTCGTCACCGCCGCCGTCACCGGGCCACATACCCGGCACTGGTGCGGGTCTTGCATGAAATCCGCCGCACGCACGCGCCCGTGCGCAGGGCGGAGCTCACGCGAGGCCGCAGTAGCGCCGGACCGGAGCCTGCCCGCCGTGGCGGGAGTCCGGCGTCGCGGAGGCCCACGGCCGGGTGCAGAGGCCTCCGGTGACCGTTACCGGACCCGTGATCGCCCCTTCGACCTCGATGTCGCCGACCACGTCGCCGCCGACGGTCAGGCTGCCGAGCGACGCGCACATCAGCCGGACGCGGGTCGGGTCGCTGCACAGGTCGCCCATGACCGTCACCGGCCCCGCGATGGCGCCGCCGGCGTAGATGTTGAACTCGACGTCGCCGCCCACGGTCAGGCTCCCGGTGAGGTCCGTCCAGATGCCCACGTCGTTGAGCACGTCGCCGGCGATGGTCATGGTGCCGACCGCGGCGGAGCGGATGGGGCCGTACTGGCCGAGGTCGTTCGAGATGTCGAGCGCCTGGATGACGCCGGTGACGCTCGGCTGGTCGATGCGGAGTTCCTTGATGTTCGCCGCGCCGTACGGGTGGCCGTTGTGGCCGA
>CAYWYJ010000106.1:0-13013 GCA_964462635.1 uncultured Planctomycetales bacterium | reverse complement strand
AATGCTCGGACTGCCACGAGGTGCACTTGGTTTGCGAGCAGGTACCGCCGGCCACTTCGCCCGCGGCGCCCGACACCGCGGACGGATATCGCTGAGGACGACGACACGGAGACCGACCGATGTGGTACCGGCTGTTTGGGAGTGTGTTGCTGTGCGGGGCCTGGATCCTGGGGACCGTCGCGGCCCAGCCCGCCGACGCGCCGCCCGAGAAGCTGACCGTCGCCGTCAGCATCCTGCCGCAGGCGTATTTCGTCGAACGGGTCGGCGGCGACCGCGTGCGGGTGGTTGTGCTCGTCGGCCCGGGGCAGTCGCCGCACGCCTATGAACCGACGCCGAAACAGATGGCCGACTTGGCCGGCGCGCGGGCGTACTTCACGATCGGCGTTGAGTTTGAACGCGGTCTGTTGCCGCGACTGCGGTCGTCTTTCCCCAAGCTCCGCGTCGTGGACACGCGGGCCGGGGTGCCGCTGCGGACCATGACGGGAGCCGAGGCCGCCGCCGAGTGCGACCACGGGTACGACCACGGACACCACGATCAGCAGGGCACGCCCGATCCGCACATTTGGCTGTCGCCGCGACTCGTCAAGATCCAAGCGCAGACCATCTGCGACGCGCTGGCCGACCTCGATCCGCCCGGCGCGGAGACCTACCGGCGGAACCTGGCGGCGTTTCAGGCAGACCTGGACCGTCTGCACGACCGCCTGGAGGCCGCCCTCGCCGGCCTCAAAGGCCGGGAGGTGTTCGTGTTTCACCCCGCGTTCGGATACTTCCTGGACGAGTTCGGGTTGAAGCAAGTGCCTGTCGAGATCGAGGGCAAGGAGCCGACGGCGCGGCAACTGGCCACCGTGATTGAGCGGGCGAAGGCCGCCGGCATCCGCGTCATCTTCGTGCAGCCGCAGTTCTCGCGGAAGAGCGCCGAGGCGGTGGCCGAGGCGATCGGCGGCGTGGTGGTGCCGCTGGACCCGCTGGCCCGCGACTTGCCCGCCAACCTGGAGGACATGGCGGCGAAGATTCGAGCCAAGTTTGCCCCGGCCGCTGCGGCGCCGGGGGACGGCCCCAAACCGAAGGACCCGACGCCGTGACGGCTGAACCGATCATCGAGATCCGCGACCTGAGCTTCGCGTTCGGCACAACGCCGGTGCTCGACCAGGTCAACCTGACCATTCGGCGCGGGGACTACGTCTGCATGGTGGGGCCGAACGGCGGCGGCAAGACGACGCTGCTGCGGCTGATTCTGGGGTTATTGACGCCGACGCGTGGCACGGTGCGGGTGTTCGGCACGTCGCCGGTGGAGGCCCGCCGGCGGATCGGTTACATGCCGCAGCACGCCCAACTCGACCCGCAGTTTCCGGTGCGCGTGCGCGACGTGGTGCTGATGGGGCGCTTGCGCAACGCGCGGCTGGGGCCGTTCGGCGGCGACGATCGCGCCAAGGCCGCGGCCGCTCTGGCCGAGGTGGGGCTGAGCGACTACGTGAAGCGCCCCTTCGCGGCGCTGTCCGGCGGACAGCGGCAGCGCGTGTTGATCGCCCGGGCGTTGGCGTGTGAGCCGGAACTGCTGCTGCTGGATGAACCGACCGCGAACCTGGATCCGCTGGTGCAGGATGAGATGAACGACTTGCTGCGCGAGCTGAATTGCCGGCTAACGGTCATCCTCGTATCCCACGACGTCGGCTTCGTGGCCCAACAGGTGAAGACGGTGGTGTGTGTGAACCGCAACGTGCGGATGCACGGGGCCGAGGCGATCACCGGTGATTCGATCCGCGCGCTGTATGGACACGAGGTGCAGCTTGTACACCACAAGCACGAATGAAGAGTGGCGAGTAGCGAGTGGCAAGTGGCGAATGGAGAATGGCAGACACTGTGTGGCCAATGGGTGATTGGCCGCATCCTGTGGCCAAGAGGTCATGCTCAGCATGTGCTGCCCAACTCGCTACTCGCCATTCGCTACTCTGAACTCTGAGTAGGATCTGCAATGTTGGAGTTCTTCCACGCCCTGCCGCGGTACGAGTTCCTCCAGATCGCCCTGCTCTCGGGCGTCCTGGCCAGCGTGGCCTGCGGCGTCATCGGCAGCTACGTCGTCGTCCGGCGGATCAGCTACATGGCCGGGGGTATCGCCCACTGCGTGCTCGGCGGCATGGGCGCCGCGCGCTACCTCGCCGTCGTCCACGGCTGGACCTGGCTGCACCCGCTGTACGGAGCGGTGGCGGCGGCGCTGCTGGCCGCGGTCATCATCGGACTGGTCAGCCTGCGGGCAAAGCAGCGGGAAGACACCGCGATCGGGGCGTTGTGGGCCATCGGCATGGCCCTGGGGGTGCTCTTCATCGCCCGCACGCCCGGCTACCAGGTCGAGCTGATGAGCTACCTCTTCGGCAACATCCTCATGGTCACGCGCGAGAGCCTCTGGTTGCTGGTCGGGCTGGATGCGGCGGTCGTCGTCGTTGGGCTGCTGTTCTACAACCAGCTTCAGGCGGTGTGCTTTGACGACGAATTCGCCCGGCTGCGCGGCGTCAATGTCGAGTTCTACTACCTTCTGCTGCTCTGCCTGACGGCCCTGACGGTGGTGCTATTGGTTAGTGTGGTCGGCATCGTGATGGTCATCGCCCTGCTGACGCTGCCCGCCGCCATCGCGGGCCACTTCTGCAAGACGTTGGCGCAGATGATGCTGGCATCGGCGGTGTTGAGCGTCGTCCTGATCGCGGCCGGCTTGGCGGTCAGCTACGGTCCCGACCTGCCGCCGGGGGCGACCACGATCGTCCTGGCGGGGGCGGTCTATCTGCTCTTCATTGTCGCCTCCCGCCTGCCGCGTCGGCGCCGCGCACGAACCTGAAGTCGGACCACTTCACGGGGTGCCCACGCCGCCCAGCACGGTCACCGTCGGCGGTCGGTAGTTGGCGAGTCGCGACTCCAGGTCGGCCTGCCGCTTCAGGGTGTCGCGTAGAACCTGCTCCGCCGCGGCGAGCTGCGTGCGCACTTCCCGCTCGTAGCGGTCGGCCAGTTCCAGGAGCTTCTTCTCACGCGCCTGGGTCAATCGCTGGCGAATGAACTCGCGTTGGGCCTCGGCGGCGGCGATGTCCACCGTCAGCCTCACGAGTTCCTTGTTCAGCTCGGCCAGCAGGTCGCCGCCGGCGCGTTGACTGGCGGCTTGACGCTGCCGGGCCAGCTCCGCCTTGGCCAGTGCCAGAGCTTCCTGTGCGGTCTGCTGTTCATTCGTTGGGGCCCGCCCGTCGGCGACCAGCTCCTGCCAACGCTTGAGATTCGCCTCGCGCAATTCGACGACCTTGGCCAGTTCAACCACCACGGGGTCGTCCTCCACCTCCGCCCCCGCCTGACTGCCAATGCGGGCGATCTGCTCGGCCAGTGCGCCGCGGCGCGCTCGCAGGCCGGCGAGCTGCTGGTCCAGTTCGCGCTCCTGTCGTTCGTCCGTCTGTATCTGCCCCGAGACGACGTCCCGCGACAACTCGGATTGACCGGCGGCGGCCGACAACTCCTGCCGCACGGCCTGAAGCTCCTTGAAACGCTGCTCGGCTTGTCCGACGGCCGCCCGGACCTCGGCCACCTGCGTCCGTAGATGCTGCTGCTCGACGTCGCTGTGCCGCTTCAACTCAGAGTCCAGTCGTCGGCACACACCCCGCAATATCCGTTCGGCGTGCGAACGCTCGGCCTGCGAACGTTCGGCCTGCACAAACAGGTCCACCCCGAACAGCGCCGTCGCCAGCAACTGCTCGCCCTCGCGCGTCATCAACTGGCTGTCCTCGCTGATGCGGACGTGCGCGCTGCCTTTGGCAGGCTCATCCAGATCGGGCACCTCGGCCAGCGCCGCCCCCAGAATCCCGCTGCTGTTGAGTAGCTCGCTGAGCGTCTTGCGATTCAGCGCCAGGTCGTTGCCGCATGTGATCTTCAGCACGCAGCCGGCGCCCTGTGCCTCGACGTCCGGCCCCGTGTCCTGGGCCGCCGCCTCGTCGGGGATTGCCGCGAACAACGCCGACCAGCCGAGCACGAAGACGATCGCGGCCTTGGAAAGACACGGTCTCATAGCGATTCTCCTTGGCAGTCTGCGATTTCGTCGAGGCGTTGCCGCGCGATGCTGGCCCAGGGCGTTCCCGCATAGGCCCGCAGGACGCAGCGATAGCTCTCCGCCGCGGCGTGCGGCAACCTCAGGTCATGACAGAGGTGGTCCCCCTGCTGAATCAGCACGATGGCCGCGCGGTCGGCCTGGGCCGCGGCCTGCCGCACCGGATCCACCTGCCGTGTCACCGGTGCCAATTCGGCCAGCCGCTGCTCACGTTCGCGCAGCGCGATCAGTCGCCGGGCGACGGCCAGGTGCAGATCGGCTTCCGCTTGCAAGCGGGCGATTTCACGTTCCCGGTCGGCCGTCGCCGTGCGGCGAGCGCTCGCGTTCCCAGTCGATCCACGCCGACCGGCCGATGACCCGACATCGTTCCACCGTAGCGGCAGGGCCGTCACGGTCGCCAGCACGACGGCCGCCGCCGCCCCCATGAACATGACTCGTCGGCGACGGCGCCGTTCCGCGATGCGCACCAGGCGTGCCGGCAGGTCCGTCGGCAGCGGGGCCGGCCGCGCGACCTCGGCGTCGGCCCGTCGCAGCAGTTCGCCCAGCCGGTCCGTGGCCACGCTACTTCTCCTCCAGCAACCCGCTGAGCCTCTCCCGCAGGCGCCGGCGTGCCCGATTCAGGCGCACATCGACGGCGTTCGGCTTCAGCCCCAGTATCTCGCCGATCTCCGCACGGCTGAGATTCTCCAGGTAGTGCAACACCACCACCTCGCGATAGCGGGGCGGCAGAGCCCGCACCGCCGCCCGCACCCGCGCCCCGGTCTCCGACTGCTGCGCCGCCGCCTCGGCGGGTTCGGCAACGTTGCGACGGCCGTGCCACGGCAACAGGCGCAGAAAGCGTCGGCGACGCTGCCGGCGACAGGCATTGACCGTGATCCGAAACAGCCAGGTGGACACCGCGCATTGCCCGCGAAACTCCGGCAGCCCGCGCCACGCCGACAAGAACACGTCCTGCACCACGTCGTCAACCTCCGGCGGCCAGCCGAGCAGCCGGCGCGCCAGCCCGGCCACGTGCGGCCCGTGTTGCGCGACCAGGGCGACGAACGCCACCGGGTCGCCGCGGACCAGCCCGGCCGGGAGCCGCTCGGCCCCGGAGGGGGCCGCTGCCGACCACTGCCCGGTCGTCGTGGTCCGCGTATTCGCCATAACCACCCTGTTTAGATCGCACCCTCGGCGCCAGCTTACACGAATTCTAGTCGCGCCGGGGAGCGGGCTGTGCGGCCCCCCTCGGGAGGCCGTCTACGAGTACCTGACAGAACCGGGCCGCGCCCATGAGGAGGCGGTTCTTCGCGCGCGATGCCCCGCTCCCTCACGGTCGCGGCTCGGAACGAGCGACCGCCATGTCACCGACTGCCCCTTGACCCCTCTCGTTCTCAGGTCGTCACAGGCGACTCACGGTGCCGAGGATGGGCTGGCAGTCCGTTGAAAAGCCGTAGCGCTGGACCTCCGAGTCCAGCGCGACCGCATCGGCGACCCAACAGACGCCGGACTCGGAGGTCCGGCGCTACAGATTCAAAGGCCACGAGCGGTTCTCCAACGGGCTGCTAGGGGAGGGTTTGGGTTCTCGGCAGCCACGGCATTCTCGGTTCCTCAGCCGCCGTGAGCCCGCGGCGCCGCACAACCTCCGGCCGCCGAGGAGCACCCGGAGGAACACCCGGCGTGCGTCCCGCGTGGCCTCCTTCACTCACATGGGATCGGCTGTCCGCCGGCCGAGGCCAGCAACTCCACGAATGCCTTGATGTCGTTACTGCCACCGACCACGCCACCGAATATCTTGTCGCCGTTGATGTCGTTGTTCTCGGGCGGACAATCGGGGTACTTCAGCAACCATGCCTGCCAGTTCGAGAGAGCCAGCACAAACGCGTTGATGTCGCCGAAGTCGATGAAACCGTCGCAGTTCGTATCGCCCCGGCAAACCACGGTGGTGTGGAACGACCACACCGGCCCGGGCGTCGATCCGGACGCATTCCTGGCCACAATCTGCCAGTAGTACGTCGTGTCGCGGTGGAGCGTCGCGTACGTCAACCACCAAGCGCTAAACGTGCGGCCGACATACGGCGGGGGGTTGTCCGCACCGAAGTACACGTCGTACGAGTCTGCCCGAGGGGCTTCCCGCCAGCCCAGATTGGTTTCAACTGAGACCCCCGTAGCCCCGTGCGGCGGATCCGGGTTGGAGGGCTCGGCTGGCGGCTCCCCGTCCGCGTCCGGAGTGCAGACGGTCCCCGCACCTTGCCAGACGCCGCTGGCTGCGGTGCATTCGGCCTCCGTCTTCAGTTCGCACGGGCCGTTCGCCAAGCGGCACGCCCCCGCCGACGGCGAACACGGGATCGGCTGTCCGCCGGCCGAGGCCAGGCGAGTGGCGAATTCGTTGATCTCTATGTACGCGTTTTCCGGCGGGCAGTCGGGGTACTGCTGACGCCACGCCGGCCAGTTGGCGAAGGCCAGTACGTACACGTTAATGTCGCCGAAGTCGATGAAATCGTCGCAGTTCAGGTCACCTCGACATTCAACAGACTTAATGGTGTGGAACCACCACACCGGCCCGGGTGTCGATCCGGACGCGTTCTTCGCCACAATCTGCCAGTAGTACGTCGTGTCGAAGTCGAGAACCTCACTCGGCCACCAGCACCAGTAAGACGTGTTGCCGACATACGGCGGCGGGTTGTCCGTACCGAAGTACACGTCATACGAGTCGGCCCGGGGGGCCGGCCGCCAGTACAGACCGGTATAGCGCGGGACGCCCGTCTCACCGTGCGCCGGTGCCGGTTTGGTGGGCGGGCCCGGCGGCTCCCCGTCCGCGTTCGGATCGTCCGCCGCGCCGGCGTCCTCTTGCACGTCGCCCCCAGTCTCCAACGGAAGCCCACCGGGAACCGCGTCCACCCCTTGGTCTTCCAACGCCGCAAGGGGGGCCGGATCGTACGTGCCGTCTTGCGCCGGGCTGGGGGCGGTGACCACGAGCGTAGCGGCGACAAGCACCGCCCAGCGCAGGAAGCGCGCCCAAGTCCACTCCGATCCGCTCAGCCACGATCTGTCAGTGACCCTCGGTTTCGTCGTCATGATGCCCTCCGCTGGTTCTGGCCGCCATGTGCTGGACCCAATCTCGTAGTAGGGCAGACCTCTGTATTGCAAACGCTCGAACTCTTCGCCGCGCGACAAGATCCTCCGGCGACCGACGGCCGGTACGGAGCCCGGTCGCCAAAGGCGACTCGCTGTGGCGAGCCGCTACGTCTGGTTGCGGCCACAGGCCGCACTGTGTCTGCCGGGGCCGGCGGCGACGCCGGCCGTACTCCGTGCTCGGGGCCGGCCGAAACGCCGGCGCTACTGGCGCGCCGGGGCTGCGCTGCGAGTCATTCAGCCGAGGCGTTACACCCAACCCCGACGTGTCCACTTCAAATATATCCAGCCGCCACCCGCCGCGGCAAGGCCAAATTGTCTCTGCGCTGGCTGCCCCACCCCGCCTATCAGTCCGCCGCGGAACCCACCGCGGCGTCCGCCGCTCGTGGGGAACATGAGGTGTGGGGGCGTCCGCGGCGCTCTACGTCGGTCCCGGCGCGTCGGGAGGACCGGCGCTACCTCCCGGCGGGACCGGGAGCCGCGCGAGCTTCTCGGCCGATCGTGGCACGGCCGCCCGCCACCCGTCCATGCGCCGCCGTGTTTGACAGCGGAACCTCGGCGACTAGAATCGCGCTGTTTTCCGAAGATCAACGACGAGGAGTCCGACATGGCCGGTGCGCACACGCTGACCTTCAACGAAGACAATTTTGAGGCCGAGGTGCTCAAGTCCGACGCCCCGGTGCTCGTCGACTTCTGGGCCCAGTGGTGCGGCCCCTGCCTCATGCTGGCCCCGACCATTGACGAACTCGCCACCGCGTTCGCCGGCCGCGCCAAGGTCGGCAAGGTGGACGTGGACGCCTGCGGGGGCCTGGCGGCCCAGTACGGGATCCAGAACATCCCGACCGTGCTGCTGTTCCACGGGGGGCAGGCCGTGGAGCGCATCGTCGGCGCCAAGCACAAGCGGGAGTACGAGACGGCGATCAACAGCCGCCTGCGCGGTTAAACAAGTACTCACGGTGGTGCGCCCCGGGAAAGCGAGGCTCCTGCCGAGCCGCGGTTCGCGGGAAGGCGCGCCCTCCCGGCCGGCGTCGCGTGGTCCCGAATCCCCCGCTACCTCCGCCCGGGGCGGGGTGGCGGAACACGCGGTCTTTCCAGGGCCGGCTTCCGTCCCGTTCGCTACGCGGACCCGCCGACGGTCCAGAGCTCTCCGGCGTGGAACAAATCCGCCAGCCGCCCGGGGCCTTGCTTGGTCCGCACGGCCTCGATCTGCTCCATAAGCAGGTCTTCGTAGACGGTCTTCTCGACGGCCCGGAAGACCCCCAGCGGCACGGGGAACTCCGGGTGGCTCATGCGCGAAAGCCGAAACGCCATCGACGGGTCATGGGCCTTCTCGTCGTGAATGACGAGGTCATCCGGTGATACGTCGCTGAGGCTGACCACCTCGGGCTCATCGCCATTCAGGCGGATCCCCTTGTCGCGGGCCGTTCCGAAGATCAGCGGCTTGCCGTGCTCCAGGTAGATGATGTGCTCGTGCTTGGTCTGCCGGTCGGTGGCCCAGGCGTACGCGTTGTTGTTGTACACGGCGCAGTTCTGAAACACCTCGATGAATGCCGTGCCGCGATGGTCCGCCGCGCGCTGGAGCACGTATTGCAGGTGCGCCAAGTCCACGTCCACCGTGCGGGCCACGAAGCTGACTTCGGCCCCGATCGCCAGCGAAATCGGATGCACCGGGTGCTCGATGTTGCCGTGCGGCGACGACCGCGTCCGCGTGCCGAACTCGCTGGTCGGCGAGTACTGCCCCTTGGTCAGCCCGTAGATGCGGTTGTTGAACAGGACGATCTTCAGGCCGACGTTGCGGCGGATCGTGTGGATGAAGTGGTTGCCGCCGATGCTCAGCCCGTCGCCGTCCCCGGTCACCACCCACACGTCGAGCTTCGGGTTGGCGCACTTCACGCCGGTGGCGATGGCCGGCGCGCGGCCGTGGATGCCGTGGAACCCGTACGTATCCATGTAATACGGGAAGCGACTAGAGCAGCCGATCCCCGACACGAAGACGGTATGGTCGCGGTCGGTGGCCCGGCCGGCGAGCACCTTCTGAAGCTGGACCAGGATGGAATGGTCGCCGCACCCCGCGCACCATTTGACCTGCTGGTCGCTCTTGAAATCCTTGAACGTCAGACTGGAGCCTTCGGGAGTGGAGCTCACGCGCGCGGCCCTCCAAGGAACTCGTCAATCTTGTCGGTGATGTCGTTCACCATGAACGGGCGGCCCTGCACTTTGTGCAACCCCTGCACGTCCACCAGGTAGTGCGCCCGCAGCAGCCATTGCAGTTGCCCCATGTTCAGTTCACACGCCACCACGCGACGAAAACGCTTCAGCACGTCGCCCAGGTTCCGCGGCAGCGGATGGAGCCAGCGCAGATGCGCGTGCGACACGCGCCGCCCCGTCTCGCGGGCCTGCTCCACCGCCGTTCGCACCGCCCCGAACGTCCCGCCCCAGGAGACCAGCAACAGCTCGCCCTCCGCGTCGCCGAACACCTCCTGGTCGGGAACATCCTGCACCACCTTGGCGACCTTCTCGGCCCGTAGCGTGACCATCCGGTGGTGGTTCTCCGGGTTGTGGCTCACGGCGCCCGTCAGGTGGGCCTTTTCCAGACCCCCGATGCGGTGCCGCAAGCCTGGCGTCCCAGGGATCGCCCACGGCCGGGCCCCATTCTCGTCCCGGGCGTACGGCTGGAACGTGGCGGGGTCCGTCGCGTGGCGGACGGGGATCGGCTTCAGCTCCGAGTCGTCCGGAATCCGCCACGGTTCCGACCCCATCGCCAGGTAGCCGTCCGACAGCATGACCACGGGCGTCATGTACTTGATGGCCACCCGGACGGCCTCGATCGCCGTCCAGAAGCAGTCCGCGGGCGACCGCGCCGCCAACACCGGCAACGGGCACTCCCCGTTACGTCCGAGCAGCGCCTGCCACAGGTCGGCCTGCTCCGTCTTGGTGGGCAAGCCCGTGCTGGGTCCGCCGCGCTGCACGTTGATGATGACGCACGGCAGCTCGGTCATGACCGCCAGCCCGATGGCTTCCTGCTTCAACGCCATGCCCGGGCCGCTGGTGCCGGTGACCGCGAGCGCTCCCGCGAACGCCGCCCCGACGACCGCGCACATGGCGGCGATTTCGTCCTCGGCCTGGAAGACGCGAATGTCGAAGCGCTTCTCACCGGACAGCTCGTGCAGAATCTCGCTGGCGGGCGTGATGGGGTAGCTGCCGTAGAAGAGCGGCTTGCCGGCCAGTTGCGCCGCGGTGATCAGGCCCAGGGCCGCCGCCTGGTTCCCGGTCACGTTGCGGTAGGTTCCCGGCCGCAGGGCGGCCGGCCGCACGCGATACCGGACGGTCAGGAGCTCAATGGCTTCGGCGAACTGGTAGCCGGCCTGTAGCGCGAGCGCGTTGGCCCGGGCGACGGTGGGTACCCGGCTGAACTTGGAGTTGATCCACCGCAGGGTCGGTTCCAGCGGCCGGTCGAACAGCCAATACGTCATCCCCAGGGCGAAGAAGTTCTTACAGCGTCCCGCCTCCTTGGGCCCCAGCGCCGTTTCCTTCACCGCCTCCAAGGTCTGTTCCGTCATGGGCACGGGGACCACTTGAAAGCGTCGCAACTCGTCTGTCACCAACGGGTTATGATCGTACTTGGCCTTCTGGAGATTGGACTCGTTGAACTCGTCGCTGTTGACGATCAGCAGCCCGCCCTCCGCAAGGTCCGCTTGGCACGCCTTCAGCGCCGCCGGATTCATCGCCACCAGCACATCCGCTCGGTCTCCCGGCGTGTGGATGGGGCGGCTGGCGAAGTTCACCTGAAAGCCGGACACGCCGGCCAGGCTGCCCATCGGGGCCCGAATCTCCGCCGGGTAATCCGGAAACGTCGCCACATCGTTCCCGAAGACCGCCGACGTGGCCGTGAACTGACTGCCGACCAGTTGCATCCCGTCGCCGGAGTCTCCGGCGAAGCGTATGGCCGCCCGCGGGATGTCCTTGATCGGCTTGGCCGGTTTCCGTCCGGTCTTCGCATCGGCCGAGGTCACACTGCCCATGGCTCCTCTCGCAAAGGGAAAACACGACGGCGGGTCACAGGGTGCCGCGGCGTCGTGTGTGGTTGGGTTGGGGAAGAGTCGTTCGCCATCACCGTCGCGCGAGCTCCCTCACGGAATGGCTCGTCCGCGCGTGTCTGTCGTAAACAAGGAATTGTACTGCCCCGCCGCCACCACTACCAGCCCAATCCCGGGTTTGCGCCCGGCCCATCCCGCCCGCCGCCCGCCGCTTGCCCCAACCAGCTACCCCGCCTACACTTTCGCGCGTCAGCCTGCCCGTTGAGGGGGTGTGGGCAGCCCCAGCGAATGTGAGTCACCGCATGGCCCTGACACGCAGCAAACGCCTCCAGGCCCTACCGCCGTACCTCTTCGCCGAAATCGACCGCAAGCGCCGCGCCGCCAAGGCCTCCGGCCGCGACATCATCGACTTCGGGGTGGGTGACCCCGACCAACCCACCCACGCCTTCATCATCGACCGCATGACCGAGGCCATCCGCAGGCCCGAGAACCACGTCTACCCCCTGGGTGGCGGGGGGACCGAGTTCCGCCGGCACGTCGCGGCGTTCTTCCAGCGGCGTTACGGCGTCGAGGTGGACCCGGCCCGCGAGCTGCTGGCATTGATCGGCAGCAAGGAGGGCATCGGGCACTTGCCGCTGGCCCTCGTGAACCCGGGGCAGACCGTGCTGGTCCCCTCCCCCGGCTATCCCGTTTACCGTGCCAGCACGATCTTCGCCGGCGGCGAGCCGTATCTGATGGAGCTCACCGAAGCGGGCGGCTGGTTGCCGGACTTCGACGCCATTCCGACCGAGGTCACCAAGCACGCGGTCCTGATGTTCCTGAATTACCCCAACAACCCCACGGGTGCCGTGGCCACGCGGGAGTTCTACGAACGGGCCGTCGCGTTTGCCATGCGGCGGAACCTCCTCATCGCGCAGGACGCGGCCTACAACGAGCTGTATCTGGCCGACGAGCGGCCGCCCAGCATCCTCGAGGTTCCCGGGGCCCGCGACGTGGCGATCGAGTTCCATTCCGCGTCGAAGACCTTCAACATGACCGGCTGGCGCGTCGGCTTTGCCGTCGGAAACGCCGACATGATCGCCGCCCTGGCCGGCGTGAAGGCCAACCTCGACAGCGGCGTGTTCGCGGCGATCCAGGAGGCCGCCTGTGCGGCGTACGAGCGTTTCGACGGGCCGGAGGTCGAGCGGATGCGAGCGCTCTACCGCGAGCGGGCGGCGCTGTTGTGCGAGGGGCTGAACGGTCTCGGTTTCCAGGCCCGCCCGCCCACCGCCACGTTCTACGTCTGGGCCCGCGTGCCGCCCGGCACCGACTCGATGACCGCCTGCAACCGGCTGCTCGACGAGGCGAGCGTCGTGGCGGTCCCCGGCGTCGGGTTCGGCCCCACGGGCGAGGGCTTCCTCCGCTTCGCCCTCAACGTCGCCACCGACCGCATCCGGACGGCCCTCGATCGCCTGAGGGCGGTTCGATGGTGACGGGCGGCGTGTTCATCGGGCTGGGCTCCAACCTGGGCGACCGGTCGCGGCACATCCGCGACGCGCTGCGCGAACTCGCCGAAGCCGGCGACATTCGCATCGTGGCCCGCTCCCGCTTGTACGAGACCGAACCCGTCGGCGGCCCGCCGGGGCAACCGCGTTTTCTCAATGCCGTCGCGGAGCTGGCCACTGAGCTGGATCCGCGCGCGCTTCTGCTGCGGCTGCTGGCCGTCGAGGCCCGCCACGGGCGACGGCGCGGCGTCCCCAACGGCCCGCGGACGCTTGACCTCGATCTGTTGATCCACGGCCAGACCGTTG
>CAYWYJ010000105.1:0-13125 GCA_964462635.1 uncultured Planctomycetales bacterium | reverse complement strand
CGACGACGACATGGTCTTCACCCCGATCAACGAACCACCTGCCGACGAATGGATGAGCGGTCGGCAGGTCTTTGATCGCCGTTTCCGAAGAGCGGGTCTACGCGGGGGTGTCCCGAACGGCCAACCCCCACGCGATTGAACCCGACTCGGTCAAGGATAACCGAGAAACGGTTCTCACAAAGCGGAGTATGCAGCGGACAGGTCCGCAAATCAAGAGGAATTGCGTCTGTTACATCGGGCGCAGGTCGGCCACTCGCGCGTCTGCAGCAGCGTCGGCGCGACACGCTCCCGGCGCCAGGGGCCGATGCTCAGGGCAACCCGACCCGCGGCGCACGCCGGCGGGGCCGTGGGACCAACGGCGGGACCAAGTCCCCGTCGCGGGAGTGCGCTCGGGTGCGCGGCGGGGCACGGCGGGCGGTGGGGCCAACGGGCGGGAAACAGCGGGAAAAGCGGGGTTTACGCGAGGAAATCTAGAGCGGCAAGAACTGGGCGCGGTAGGATTCGAACCTACGGCTGGGCCGTCGCAAGGCGTTGACGACACCACACTTGCGGAATCCCTCCCCGGTGACGCGACCAAATACGGGACCAAATTAACCCCCGGAAGCGGTCCTGAAACCCCGCTGGCCGCTGCACTGCGGATGATTGACCGCCTGCCACTGACCGAGGGGGAGAAGGCCGAAGCGGTGCGCCGGCTGCTCCGTGATGTCACGGGAGGTGGGCAATGACCCCCGACCTGCGGGCCCGATTGCGCTGGGCGACGGCCGTACATGAATGCGGTCACCTCCTGGCCGGGCTCGTGTACGCGAAGCCGCGCACGCTGGCCGTTGCCGTGTTATTCAACGGTGGCGACGGGGTGAGCGAGCTACCGCCGCTGAGGGGCTGGCGAAACACGTGCGCCACGTTGGCGGGCGGCCTGGCCGCGGCCTACCTCGCCCATCTTCGCCCGCCACCCGGGCCGGTGCCAGACCTGCCAGACGACGGCTGGTCGGCCGCGGCCTTGGCACTGCGGTCTAAATGGCATCGTGGCCGCGCGGCGTCAGCAACCGGGAAACTCGAATCCGACACGGTTTTGGCAAACGCGGCGGGGCTGTGCTCGGCCCGGCGCCAACGGCACGTAGAGCGAACATTGGCGATGCTTTGGCGGCATCAGACGCCGCTGTTCCAGTTGGCCGACGTTCTGTACACGTGTGGCGAAGTGTGCGCTCGCACGGTCAACCGAAGAAACGGAAAACGGCGCCTAGAAATTCTGACGACGACATGATGAAGGCCGACTCGACAAGACGGAGCCGCGCCCGTAAACCGCCATCAGAACGGGCCCGGGTGGTACCCCCGGTCGGCCGGATCGCGCCACGGGCCGGGAATCGACGCCAGGGCATCGGGGTCGAGGGGGCCGCCGGACGAAAGGTACTACCACGGGCCGGCCGGCCCGGAGAGTACCAAGGGAACAGCCGCCATATTGGTTTGAATCGTACTAACCCACGAATGCGCGGATGCCGAGCACCACCGGTTGTTCGCCGAGCACGTTACGGCCGAAGTGCCGAAGGTATACTGGCCGGTTGGATTCTCGGCGCCGCGGCGAAGGAACGGCACGTTCCCAACCAGACGGAACGGGGCTGGTTTCTTCACCTGACCGTCTACGCCGTGGACGCTTCGATCGCGTGTGGCGCAAACGACCTGGCGAAGTACGCGAAGGAGCACGAACACGTACCGGTGTTCCCGTTCGACGCCGAAATCGAACCGGCCGAACTGCTTGACCTGTTCGCTTCGGCGGTAAAGCGAGTAAGCGCGGTTGTGGCAACACGCAACATCGACGGAACGCCAATGGTGACGCTGGACGACAACTGAGGTGCTTCGCGGGCTAGGGTCGCTCCCGAAAAGCGGCATCCCGACCGCCTGCCCGCGTTACTTCCTTCGGGGCCGTGATGGGGTACGGCGATGGACGATCTGTTCGACCGCATTCGTGCTGCTCAACCCAACCCGCTGTTGCTGACCGATGATGAACTCGCCCGGCTTGAAGCATGGCTCAAGACGCACAGACGGCGCGTGGACGGGAGGGAAATGTGGGACGCCGCACGCGGCGATGCCCGGCTGCGTGCCAAGCTCGACGCCGAAGGCGCTTGGTGGGCACACCTGAGATTCACAGCAGAGTACAACCGCAATCGGCCAAAGGCGGTGCTGTCGGCGGGCTCACAATCGCCGAACGTACTGCCCGCGGATGCCGTCTCACAAGGCGACAAACCCGACGAACACGGTTACGTCGGATTCCCGGCCGACCCGGCGGCGTACGCGCCGGCGGCTGACGTTTTGGTGAAGCACACGCCGGCCGCCTTGTCGGTTTCGATGAAGGAACTCGGGACGATCCTTGAGGATTACCACACGAACCGCGTTCGCTGGACTCGCCCGCTTGGCAAGAATGGCCAACCGATCCGGAATCGCCGAAGCGTCCACCTGGGCGACTGGACGGCATACGTGAAACGGCGCTTGCCGGCTGAGGAAGACGGGTTCCCGCGGCTGACCGAAGCCGAGCTTGAGAGTCGCAAGGCGGCGGTTCGCGACGCCAGACACGCCGGAAAGTGACATTTTCCATTTCCCGCGCACTTCCGAAAGTAGCGATTGTGTGCCCATTCTGAGCTTGCTATGCAGGAAAGTAGCATCGCGCTACTTTCCTGCCACACACCGAAACGCCACTTCCTGTTGACTCGGTGCCAACGTCGGGCGGCATGGGGCCGCTCGCAATGGAGTACCGAGCGTGAATACCACACTCGCAAACGGAACCGACGGGCGCGCCGTCGGGTCGGAGCCGCGGCCGGCCGTACCCGCGGAATTGCTTCGGATCGAGGATGTCTGCGCCCTGTTGCGGACGACGAGGCGTAGCGTCTACCGTCTGGCCGCTGCCGGCAAGATGCCCTGGGGCTTGAAACTCGCCGGCATGCGCCGCTGGCGCCGGGCCGAACTCATGGACTGGCTGGCCGCCGGCTGTCTGCCGGTGTGGGAAGCGAAGGGGGCGGCGCGATGAACCGGGCGACGCCGGCCGCGTCGCCCGACAACAGTTGGCGCGAGGTCACCCGCGCCGACCCCTGCCCTATATGCGGCCGCCCCGACTGGTGTCGCTCAAACTCGTCCGGCGCGGTCGAGTGTCACCGAGTCGTCGATGAAAGCGTCGGCGACTACCGCCGGGTCGGCACGACTGGCAATGCTCGATTCGCCGTCTACCGCCGGCCGGGCGGCGATGCCGACGACGAGCCCCGGCCGCGGCCGCTCCGACGTGCGCACCGCTCACCGGAGGACGCGGCCGCAGCGTTGGCGGTCGAACTCGGCGGCGTGGTGGCGACGATTTACTGGTGGTCGCCGACGTTCTGTCGGGTGCGCGTCGCCCTGCCGGACGGCGGGAAGACATTTCGGCCGCTGACCAAGGGGCGCTTGGGCTGGACCTGCCGCGCCCCGGACAGGCCGCACCCGCTGTACCGCGTAGCCGAACTTCCACCGAACGGGCCGGTCTATGTCGTCGAGGGCGAGAAAGCGGCCGACGCGGGCTGGTCAATCGGCCTGCCCTGCACAACGAGCGGCGGCTGCACCAGCGCGCCCGACGGCGATTGGGGGCCGCTGACGGGGCGCGAGGCGGTGGTCCTGCCGGACAACGATGATCCCGGACGACAATACGCGCGCGCCGTGGTCGAGGCGCTCCGGCGGCTTGCCCCGCCCGCGACCGTCCGCGTGATCGAGCTGCCCGGCTTGCCGCCGAGCGGCGACCTTCACGATTTCGTCAACGATCTGCGCGACGGGCAGGACGCGGAAGCGGTCCGCGCCGAAATACAGAGTTTGTGCGCCGCCGCGCCCGCCGAGAAAGACCCCTTCCGCCGAACCGGCGCGCGCGAACTGTTGAGTTCTCATCCGCGCCTGCGTGATCCCGTTGTCGAGGGCATCGCCCGCGAGGGGGAACTCGTCAACGTCATCGCGCCGCCGAAAACCGGCAAGTCGTGGCTGGCGCTGGACTTGGCGCTCGCCGTCGGCGCCGGCCGCCCGTGGCTCGGGCACCGCACGCGCGCCGGGCGCGCGCTGCTCGTTGACAACGAGCTCCACCCCGAGACCTTGGCTCATCGAATACCGCAAGTGGCCGACGCGCGGTCAATTCGCGCCGAGGAGTACCTCGACGCGCTCGATGTACAGACCGTGCGCGGGCAAGATGTAGACCTGTTGACGCTGGACAAATGCTTCTCTGGCATCGCGCGCGGCATGTATAGAGTTGTCATCCTCGACGCGCTCTACCGATTTTGGCCGCGAGGCACGGACGAAAACGACAATGCCGGAATCACGGCCGCCTACAACGCACTCGACCAGTGGGCCGAGAGACTGCGATGCGTTTTCATTTTGATCCATCACGCTTCAAAGGGGAATCAATCAGGAAAGGCCGTTGCTGATGTCGGCTCCGGCGCGGGCGCAATTGGCCGCGCGACCGATACCCATGTCGTCCTGCGGGGACACGAGCAGCTGGGCGCCGTGGTCCTGGAAGCCGCGGTGAGGTCGTTTCCGCCGCTGGCGCCGCGGTGCCTCCGGTGGGCGTTTCCGGTATGGGTTGACGCCCCCGACCTCGACCCGGCCGACCTGCTTCCGGCGGGCGGGAGAAAGAAACCCAAGCCCGAGCAGTCGCCCGAGCGCGCGCCGGACCCGCCGTGGTCGCCTGAGCGGTTTGCGGGGACGTTTCTGGCGGCGACCCCGCGAAGCAAGGCGTGTGTCGTGACCTTGGCCGAAGAGGCCGGGCTGCCGGCCCGGCGGGCCGAACGACTCTTGACAGCCGCCCTTGAAACGGGCCTGGCGTTCCCGTGGGCCGACCCCGCCGACCGGCGCCGTGTGACCTTCGCAACAATACGACAACCGGGAGTAACAAATGCAGCAACTCTTAAAGCGACGTTATGACTGCGAGATATATATATCGCGCGCGCCCCCCCACACCCCCCCGTACGTCTTGAAAGACGTACGGGGTTCGGGTGTTTGCGCGCGATATATACACAGAACAGAAGAAAGGAAACAAGCGATGAAACTACTGGAACCCAAGGCGCGGAAATCCTGGTCAAGCACCGGCGGCCCCCCCGCCACGGCGAAACAGAACCGCGCCGGTGCAGGTTCAGCAGTCCTGGCGGACGCCCTGACCGGCCTGGGCCGGTCGATCGGCGTCGGCGGGGGCACGCCGAGCGGACTGGAGCTTGTCGCCGAGGCCCTGCGCGACGTGGCCGCGTCGATCCGCGAGTTGGCAACGGCGGTCGAGGCGCGGCTGTGAGCGGCGCCCTCGACGAGCCCCCGGCCGTCACCCCGCCGCCACAAGGCCCGGCAGTGGCCATTCCTGCCCCGCCAACGAACGCGCCGCAGCCCGCCGGTAGGGTGACCCGGCCCCCGGCGAAACAAGGCCGCCGCAGCGCGCCCCGCGAGCTATCGCTCGCCGAGCGCGTCGAGCGCGGCTACGTCAACCCCGGGTGGTCGCCGTGGGCCTGGGCCGCCCGGCTCCGGCAATTGGCCGAGCGCTGCGCGGCGCTCCGGCCCGAACTGGCCGCCGCCTACCGCCGCTGGGCCGCCAATGTCGAAAAAACCACTTGACAAAGCGCCTAACATATCGTATACTACGATCATGGACCGCCGAACGAGCCGGGCGCTGCTGGACATTCGGGCGAGCGTGGGCGCCGGACGGTTCCGGCTGGGCGTCCACTTCCGCGAGCGGTTGGCCGAACGCGGCTTGCTCTGGTCCGACGTGCTGGCCGTGCTGGACGGTCCGGCCGACGTGCGCGACGATGGGGCCGACCGGTTCGGGCGCCCCAAGTGGCGGCTGGCGGGCGAAGCCGCCGACGGGTTGCCCGTCGAGTTTGTCTGTGCCCTGGACCGGGACGCGCGCGGCATCGTAACGGTGTTCATTACCCTGTACGTGAGGTGACCCATGCCGAACCACCGCCCAAAGCACGATTCACCCGGGGGCCGCGACGGGGCCGACGACTTCCCCTTCTCGATGAAGCTGCCGGACGGCCGCCGGTTGCTGATCGAGGTGCCGGGCCGGTGGGTGACGCTGGACCGGGACGGGGCGCCGCTGTTCACGCCGGAAGCCGTCGCCTTGCTGGACCGGGTGCAGGCCGCGTTTCAATCGGTGCTGAGTCGGCCGCTGACGCCCGCCTACCTGCGGACGCTGCGGGAAGCGCTGGGGCTGACGCAAAAGGAACTCGCGGAAGCGGTCGGCGTGGACTCGATGACGGTGAGCCGGTGGGAACGCGGCGAGTTCGGCCCGCGCCGCGGCGCGCTGGCCCGCCTCGAACGGCTCCGCAAGGCCGCCCTGCGGCGGGGCGTGGCGGTGCCCGCGTGAGAAAGGAACGGTGAACCATGAGCAAGCTGCTAAAGCTCAAGGGCGCCGACGACTGGTTCGGCAAGATCAAGCTCGGCCCCTACCGCCAGAAGAAAGCCCGCTTTTGCCGCGACCGGGACGTATCGGCGGCGTGGTTCGCGCTGCTTCAGGCCGCCGTGGACCGGCATCGGGCGGGCGAGCCGGTCAAGCCCGAGACCGCCAAGGCCCTGCCCCGGCGGCTGCTGGAAGCGTTCGGGCTGGTGTCGGCCCTGGCGGGCAAGCGGCGGGGGAGCTACGCGGAGAACGTGGAAGATTATGTCTCGGAACTGCGAACCGCCGGACGGGACGCCAAGTACATTGCGAACGCCGCGAACACGCTTACGGCGCTGGGCGACAAGTGCGGCTGGAAGCGGCTGGACGACGTGGGGCGCGACGCGCTGGCGCGGCACCTGGCCGACCGCAAGGCCGACGGGGCGAGCCCGCGCACGCTGAAGAACATCCGCGCCGCGGCCGTGGCGTTCTGCCGCTGGGCGCTGGCGGCTAAGCGCCTGGACGCGAACCCGCTTGACAGCATCCCCCTGCCCGATTGCCGAACGGACCGCCGACGGCAACGCCGCGCGCTGACGCCGGACGAAGTGGGGCGGCTGCTGCGCGTGGCGGGACCGCGTGAACTGCTGTACCGCGTGGCGCTGGGGACCGGGCTTCGGCTCGGGGAACTGGCGGCGCTCCAATGGCGGGACGTGCGCGTCGACAACACCATCCGGCCCCGGCTGGAACTGCGGCCGGAAGCCACCAAGGGCCGCCGCGCGGACGTGCTGCCGCTGTCCGCGGCGCTGGCCGCGCGGTTGAAAGAGGCCCGGCCGGACGACGGCGCGCCGACCGACCGGGTGTTCCGCACGGTCCCGCGATTCCCAACGTGGCAAGCCGACATGAAGCGGGCGGGCATCGAGTACCGCGACGGCCCCGTCTTGACCGTCGGGTTCCACAGTTTGCGCGTGACGTTCTGTTCCGAACTCGAACGGGCGGGCGTGTCGCCCCGAACGATCATGGAGCTAATGCGCCACCGGGACTACAAACTGACCGCCGGTACATACACCGATCGGCGCGTGCTGGACCCGGCCGGAGCGGTGGCCAAGCTGCCCGAATACCCGATCCCCGATGCCCAAGAGGCGCGCCGCACCGGCACCGACGACCTGCCGGTTGGTCCGGTTGGTCCTCAGGACCAAATACGGGACCAAATCCCCGTCGCGGGAGTGCGCTCGGGTGCGCGGCGGGGCACGGCGGGCGGTGGGGCCAACGGGCGGGAAACAGCGGGAAAAGCGGGGTTTACGCGAGGAAATCTAGAGCGGCAAGAACTGGGCGCGGTAGGATTCGAACCTACGTAGGCTGACGCCAACGGGTTTACAGCCCGTCTCCTTTGGCCACTCGGACACACGCCCAAGCTCGTTACCAAGATACCGACGCCTGCCGCCACACGCAAGTTGCCGCCGTGGGCGACGCGACGGACGCCGGCCGCGGGAGTGCGGCCCCGGCGCACGCAGGATCCGGAGCCCGCGTCTTCGCGCGACACGTCGCCCTGCCGCCCCGACCGCAATGTGACCGGTTATCCGCGCACCGAGGAGCAACGGTCCGCGGCCACCTCGGTCACCGCGCGGATCGCCGTCTCCACGTGCGCCCGTGTGTTGAACGGGCCGACGGAGAAGCGGACGCTGCCGCGCGGCGTGGTGCCGATGTGCTCGTGAATGAGCGGAGCACAGTGCAAACCCGTCCGCGTCTGAATGCCGTAATCCACGTCGAGGATCGTGCCAATGTCGGACGGGTCGTAGCCCTCCACGGTGACCGAGAGGGTGGCGACGCGGCGGACGAGGCTGCGCGTGCCGCAGATGGTCACGCCGTCGATCTCGGCCAGGCCGTTTTGCAGCAGCGTCATCAGCTCCATCTCGTGCCGGTAGATGTTCTCCAACCCGCGCTGCTCGATCCAGTCCAGGCCCGCGGATAACCCGGCGATGCCGGCGAGGTTCTGCGTGCCCGCTTCCAGGCGGTACGGGTACTCGGTCAGGTGGTAGGGATCGGCACTGCGGACCCCCGTGCCGCCGTAGATCGTCCCGCGGATTTCCGCGTCGTCGGCGACACAGATGCCGCCCGTGCCGGTGGGGGCCATGAGCCCCTTGTGACCGGTGAACGACAGGAAGCTGATGTGGCACTCGGCCATGTCGATGGGCAGGACGCCGGCGGTCTGGGCGGTGTCCACCGCGAAGGGCACGCCGGCCTCCTTACAGACGGCCCCGATGGCCTTGAGGTCCTGGACGACGCCGATGACGTTTGACCCGTGGTTCACGATGACGAGCTTGGTGTTCTTGCGGATGGCCTTGCGAATGTCCTGTGGATCGACGTAGCCCTCGCTGTCGGGGCGGACGAACGTGGCCTCGGCCCCTTCGCGGACCTTGTGGTTGACGGGGCGGATCACGGAGTTGTGCTCGACCATCGTCGTCACGACGTGGTCGCCGGGGCCGATCGTCCCGTTGATAATCAAGTTCAGGCTCATCGTGGCGTTCAGCGTGAACACCAGCCGATTGGGGTCTTTCGGCTTGCCGGCGGCCACGAGGCTGCGGTTGAAGAAGGCGGACAGCCGCTTGCGCGTGCTGTGGATCATCTCCTCGGCGTGCAGCGCCAAATCGCACCCGGTGCGGCCCGGGTTGACGCCGTAGCTGCGGTAGAAATCGCGTACCGCGTTGTGAACGGCGTCGGGCTTGGGGAAGCTGGTGGCAGCGTTGTCGAGGTAGATGATGTCCTGCATGCGCGGTTCCTCGTGGCGAAGCATCCTGCGGCGGGCCGGCGGCGGTCTGCCAGAATCCATACCCCCCGGGGCCCCGCGTCCGCGGGGTCTGCCCTTAATGTAGCAGGATGCGGGGGGGGTCTTCCAGAGGTTGTTGCGGCGGGCCGGCAGGCACGGGGTCGCGGCGCTTGGGAGCTTGCGTCCCATGCAGTATTATGGCACGCATGGTTCGAGCGAATGGCCTATGTGGGGCACTGTGTTTGTTGGCGGCCTGGTTGACAGTGGGCTGCCGGCAGCCCGCGGCGCCGACCGCCCCACCGGACGCCCGCCGACCGCAGCTCAAGACCGAGGCGGAATTGGCCGCGGCGCGGGCGACGCGAATTGAAGCGGGGGAGGTCGTCCCGACCAGCTTGCCCGCGACGCCGCCGACCGATCGGTCCCCGAGGTCCGCGCGCGTGCCGCCGCCGCTGCTGCCGACGCCGGGGGCCATACAGGCCGATATTCTCGTCGTCAACGACACGGTCCTGACCGTGCCGGAGGTGCTGTTTCCGCTGCGGCAGACACTGGAGGAGTTGCGGCGGACGCGGACGGCGGCGGGGTTCCGAGAAGAGGCGCGCCGGGCGATTCGGCGGGCCACGCAGGAGGAGCTGGGGACGCGGCTCATCTACGCCGAGGCGGTGGCCCAGCTCTCGGAAGAGCACCGCAAGGCCCTGGATGCCGCCCTCGATAAGGAGCTGGAGAATTACCGCGTGATGGAATGCGGGGGGAGCCAGGCGCGGCTGGAAGCGTTGCTACGCCGCCAC
This sequence comes from uncultured Planctomycetales bacterium, assembly GCA_964462635.1. GTDB lineage: Bacteria > Planctomycetota > Phycisphaerae > UBA1845 > Fen-1342 > JBFMAI01. The sequence goes on along the minus strand of CAYWYJ010000105.1, from coordinate 3,227 downwards.
GACCTGACCAAGGACCAACTGCGGACCATGCTGGGACGGAGCCTGGTCGTGCGGCAGTACACGCGCGAGAAGCTGATGCCCCAGGTCCAGGTGGGCCGGCATGACCTGCTGAGCCATTACCGGCGGAACCACGGGCGGTACGTCACGCCGGAGACGCGCGAGCTGCTGATTATTGAGGTGCCGTTCGAGAAGTGTCTGTCCGAGGGGACCAGTTGGGCACGGGCTTCGAATGCGGCGCGGGCCCAGGCGAAACTGAAGGCCATGCGCCGGGCGCGGGAGGCCCACGAGGCCCTCGCCACGCGACCGTTCGAGGACGTGGCCCGCGAGTATTCGCTGGGGCTGCACGCCGACGCGGGCGGATCGTGGGGGTTTGTCGGCCGCCCCTTGCAGCCGCCGTACGACGTCGTCAGCCAGCGGGTCTTTGAATTCGCCGCGGGGCAGGTCAGCGAGCCGATCGAGACGGACGTGGGGTGGTATATCGTGAAGTGCGGGGAGGTGCGACCGGCCGCCGAGAAGACCTTCGCCGAAGTGCAGGACCAGATTCGGGCGGAGCTGTCCGAGCGGCGGTTTGCCAAGCTGTCCACGGATTACGTGCTGCGACTGGCGGAGAAAGCGACGATCTCGTCGTTCGAGGCGTTCATCGCCGCGGCCGTCCGGCGGGCCGAACAGGTGTTCGAGCCCGCCGCCCCAACCGCCGGCACGCCGTGAGCCCCGCGGCGTGGGCGCCCAGCGCCATGGTCGGTGGGGCGACCGAACCGAGTCCTCTTCCCGCGTGGACCTTATGGGTGGGGCAACCCAGCGGCAGGCCGAGTGTCCGGTTGGCGACCGGCGTTCGTTGCCCCCCCTTGATCGACGGCCAGTCGTTGTCGGCGCGTGGGGATCATGTCCAGCCGCGGCTTCAACTGCTTGTTGAAGATGTCATCGATCGGAATCAGCAGGCGCCGCAACTCCGGGCTCGCCGGTCCCCTGTCGGGCCCGGCCGTCGTTGAATTGGCACCCGCAGCCGCGTCCAGCCGATCAAGTCGCTCGAAGTCCGCCTTCTTCCGACGCAGATACGCGTGCGCCTGGTGCTGGCAACTACGGAGCGCTCGCACGGCCTGCTGCTGCTGCGCCGCGTCCAGGCGGTACTTCTCGATGAACTTGCGGACGTAGTCCTCCCAGAGGGAAAGCCCCGCGCCGACCGGATGCCGCGCTGCTTCGACCGCCGCCGGCGGGGTCAGCCACAGGGGCACGTCCGCCTCCGAGCCGACGCCCGCGCGTTCCTGTGCTTGGCGCTGGGCCTCGGCGGCCAATGCCCGAACGAAGTTGGGACTGGGTTCGAGCTCCCCGGCGAGCCGCCGCCGTTCGAATTCCTCCTCGGGGACTTGACGTGTGCCATCCCAGCGCCCACTGCTTTCCTGGCCGCCTGCGTCGGTGCGGACCATCACCATGCCGGTTTCCACGCCGATGTCGGCGATCGTCAGCTCCGGGGCGTGCTCCGGGCGGTTGAACGTGGCCGCTTGGACTTGCACCACGCGGGCCGGCTGTCTGCCGTCGGCAAAGCGGCTCAGGTAGGACTCCACCGCGACGGGGAACCAGACCCCGTCGAGACGTTCGAGCGCGCAGCGGGCCTCGGCCCAACTGCCGTCGGGCGAGTCATTGCGCACCCGTACCGGCGACCAGCCGCGCGCGGGGTCGAGCCAATAGGTCGTTGTCCCGAGGCTGCCATGGACCCGCACGACGTGCAGGCCGTCCTGCACGCTCTCCTCGTACTTTCTGGCCGCCGGGTTGCGGACGTTGTCACGCCAGATCAGGTCGTGGATGTCGAAGCTCGCGGGCAGGGGGCTGCGCCCAGCGTCCGAATGTCGGCGCACAACTCGGGCGCCCGCCCGTACACACGGACCAGGCTCAACGGGTTCTCGGAGCGGTTCCACACCTCGCCCGGAGCTTCGAACTGGAAGTACGGCGAGGTGCCGGCATCCAGGTTGGTCACCGGCGTGCCTTCCGTGGTCCGGAGGACGATGCCTTCCTCGTCGCCCCGATCGATGATGACGCTTCGGTCCCCGGCAAACCGGATGGTCTTGTAGCGAGTGCGCCCGGGCTGGTCACCCGTCCAGCCGGCGTAATCGGTCTCGGCAATCTCCAGTTGACCGGTCAGCAGGCCGGCCCGGTAGGCCACGAACTTCTCCAGGGCTTCGGGGCGGAGCGCCCCCGGAGGGGCCTGCGCGTACGCAGACGCCGGCACTGCGGCCCATAAGACGCTGACCAGGACAATGCGCGCACCCCGTCTTCGCCGTCCGCTTGACCGGGTCTTGGCGGCGTCTCCGGCGTTCTTGTGAGCGGCTCGCCGCAGGACATGCACATCCAGCCGCACACTACTCAACGACAATCTCCACCAGCGGCCGCGGCGGGAGCTCGATCAGCACTTGCAGCAACGGCACCGTTTCGAGCCGGACGGTGACTTCGCCCAGCAGCGACGCCAGCAGGAACACGGGCGTGAACGCGGCCAGGACGGCGGCCCGCGCCACCGTGACCACGGCGTCGTAGAGCAACGTTACGAGCTGCCCGGCAATCACGACCATGACCTGACCGAGAAGAAACAGCGGCACGACGGCCAACGCGGTGCTCAGCAGGCCGGCGCGGTCGCGGACCTTCGCCGTGCCCGCCGCGGGGGCCTCGGGAACCGCGAGCGGGCGGCCGGTCACTTGTTCGACAGCGGCGGCGACCTCCGCCGCGGCCGCCTGCAAGTCGATTTCCGCCGTCACGGTCTCGGCCTTGCCGGTCCGGGCGTCGTAGACCTTCGCGGTCGCGGCAAGGCGTTGCGACGAGACCTCCGTGTAGGTGATCTGGACGTAGCTACCATCCGGCCCCTGCACGTAGACCGGTCGGCCCAACTCAAACACGACGAATGAGCGCTGCCCGGCCGCCGTCTCGACCAGGATCGAATCGACTTCGGCGATGGCCCCGTCGTCCTGGCGGGTGCCGAAGACGTAGAACGTATCGCCCGCGGGGCCGCGGCCGGCGGCGATCAGGGGGGCGGTGAGGTCCGAGTTGAGGAACAGGCCGGGCGACGTGGTCGTCAAGTTGCCCGGGGTGAGCCAGGGGAGCTGAAGCTGGCAGCCGAACGGGGCCACCATGATGGCGTAGGACGCCAGGGCCACGAGCCACTCGCGGGCCGCCGAAGGCTGATTCACGCGCGTCGACCTCGCACCACCGGACGAGAAGGCCGGCTTCCCCGCGAGCCGCGG
>CAYWYJ010000104.1:0-13187 GCA_964462635.1 uncultured Planctomycetales bacterium | reverse complement strand
TGCCCTACGGCCCCATTGAGTCCCGCCAAGTCCAGGCCCCAGGTGTACTTACGCACGATCGACTCGCTTGCCGGCGGGACGCCGACGCTCCCCTCAAGCTCCAGGAGCATCAGCGCACCCTTGACACGCCGCTCGCCGCGAAGCCGCGCGGTCGCAGGGCGACCGGTTCGCCTACGGCGAATGCGGCGAGTCAAGGGCATACCCGCTCCACAGGAACTTCCGCCGGACCGCCGGCGTCGTTGCCCAATCGTTCGGGTCGGAACCCACCCAATCATACACCCGTTTGTCAACCCGCCGGCCCTGCTGATCATACCCGAACACCAGCTTTTTCGCCCCGTCCGGCGGCGGCGAATACTGCCCCGGCGTCGGCTCCACCCGCACCAGCCGGTTCTCCGCGTCCCACGTCAGCGTCTGGGCCAGGGCCGCGTTCCCGCCGCCGGCCACCAGCGCCACAAACGGGTTCACGTCGCTGGCCCTCGTGCAGTTCACGACGCCGTACGTGCTCTTCTCGTGGGCCCTCCAGCACATCGGGGCCCACCGGGCCGCACTGATCCTCCTGCTGGAACCGATCCTCAACCCGATCTGGACTTACCTCCTGGTCGGCGAGACTCCCCCTGCGGCCACCCTCCTCGGCGGCCCGCTCATCCTCGCGGGCGTGACGGGTTGGCTCTTGGTGACCTGGCGGCGGGAGCGGGCCTTGGCCGCGGCGTCCACACCCCGAGCGTGCGCCGCGGGCGATTGAGGCTTCAGTCGCCCCTCCGGGGCTCCCATGCGGGGGCCACGCCGAGTCCCCGGGCTCGCGCCCGGGGCTACACTCAAACGCCCCTCCGGGGCTACCCACGTGCTTGCGGGGCTACCCGCGGGCCTGCGCGGCGACGCGCGGGCCTACGAGGCCAACCACGGGGCGGTGGGTGACGGGACACGCTCGCTCGTGTGCACGTACATACTCGGTGGTGGTCGCTTGCCACGATCCGTGGTCACACCCGCAGCCCCAGGCCGAGTCGGCGCCCGTTGGACTTCCGGCGGCGACCGGCCTACGCTCAGTGAACTGGGCGCGGTCCCGCAGGCGACCGGCGAGGGCAGGACGTGGCACGTTGACGGGGCGCCCCCGGGTACGTACGGTTTCGCCGGCCGGTCGGCGCCGGCCACGCGACAAAGGGCCATGACGACACTTAGCAGTCACAAGGCTGCGGCCCCCGGGGGACACGACCCGCACCTTGCGCACCACTTCGACACGCCCGTCCAGCAGTTCGAATCCGCCGTGCTGGGCATGTGGCTGTTCCTGGCGACCGAGATTCTGCTGTTCGGCGGGTTGTTCTGCGCCTACGCGGTCTACCGCGCGAACCACCCGGAGGTCTTCGAGCACGCCCACGTGTACCTGAGCAAGCCGCTCGGTGCCGTGAACACCGTGATCCTGCTGGTCAGCAGCTTCACAATGGCCGCCGGCGTGTGGGCGGCGCAGCAGGGACGCCGTCGCCTGCTCGTCACGCTACTGGCGTTGACGATCGCCTGCGGTTGCGGCTTCCTCGGCATCAAGGTTGTCGAGTACGAGCACAAGTGGAAAGAGGGGTTGCTCTGGGGCAAGCACTACCGTCCGCCGGAGCACCCGATCAGTCTGGCGGCCCACGCGGCGGAGGAGCACGGGCGGTCGGCGCCGGTCGAGGCGGCCGGCGAGGTCGATCCGGGGTGGGTGTTTCACCCCGCGGACGACGGACCGCGCGGGCTGCTGGCGCCCGGCCGGGCGGCGCCGGTGCTGGCCGACGAGCCGCCGGTGCGGAACGTGCATACGTTCTTCGCCGTGTACTTTGCGATGACCGGGCTGCACGGGCTGCACGTGATCGCGGGGCTGGTGCTGATCGCGTGGCTGCTGGTCCGATCGGCGAAGGGGCACTTCGGCCCGGCCTATTTCACGCCGGTGCCGATGGTTGGTCTGTACTGGCACGTGGTGGACATGATCTGGATCTACCTGTTTCCGCTCCTGTACTTGATCCACTAGAGGACCGTCGCCCATGTCGCACGAATCTCCGACCACGACCGCGGGCCACGAGGTGGGGCACCACGTCCCGCTGCGGGTGCTGGCGGCCACGCTGGTCGCGCTGTTGGCCCTGACGGCGATCACCGTGGGCGTGACCCGGGTGGCCTGGCTCGATTTCGGGCCGACGGTCAACCTGTGGATCGCCCTGGCCATCGCGACGGTCAAGGCCACGCTCGTGGCCCTGTATTTCATGCACCTCCGCTACGACCGGCCGTTCAACGCGGTCATCCTGATCGCGGCGCTGCTGTTCGTCATGCTGTTCGTGGGGCTGACGATGATGGACTCGCGGGCCTATCACGACGCGGTCCAGGAGTACCGCGCCGTGGACCCCGCCCGCTACGCGCCGGCCCTCGAATCGCCGTAGCGGCGGCGGTCCGGGCGACCCGTCCGCCCCACCGACGGCCCATCATCGGAATCCGGGGGTCGCACCCAACGCCCGGGGTCCAAACTTGTCTGCTACAATGCCCCCGCGGCGCGGCGGGGCGCGACGGACGTCTCATCGCGGCCTTGGGCCGCCTCCAAGCGTAGCGGCCGGGCTCCGTACCGGCCGTCGGCCGCTGAGAAATCCTGTCGCGCCCCGAGGAACTCGATCGTTTGTAGTACAAGGAGGTCTATGACGGTGGGTGAGCGGCTCAAGGCGGGGTGTCGGGGCGTCGGGCTGGCGGCTCTTGTCGTTCTCATCGGGGGTTGTCACGCGCAGCAGGTGACCGAGCAGTTCAGCGTCGGCTTCGACCAGGCCATCGGCCGGCTGTACGAGACCCACGTCCTCAATAACCTCGCCCGCTGCGACAACGACGAGTTCTTCGTGCAGATGACGTTCGGCAACTTCGGCAGCGACATCACGCGGACCGGTTCGCTTACGGCCCAGGTGACGCTGTGGGGCAATCGGGCCAACACGGCGGAGGACAACCAGGATCTGGTTATCGGGCTCTTTGAGCAGAGCTACTCGCCGACCGTTTCACACTCGCAATCGGCGCGGCTGGGGTTCACGGCTTCGCCCGCTCCCGCGCAGTCGGCCATCCTCGCCCTGTATCAGGCCGAGGTCGAGCGTCCGCCGGAAGAGCGCTTCTTCCGTGTGACGCGCAGCTTCACCGAGCGAATGGGGGCGTACTGCTCGACCCGCCGCGGGGTGGACACGTGGTACATCGTGCCGCGGGACCGTCAGCGGGAGTTCTGCGCGTTCGTCCACCGGGTGTCGTTCTACGAGCCGCCGCCGGCCGCCGAAACGCCGTAACACGCGCCCCTGCGGCCCCACGCGGCGTCCCGCCCCGGCCGTCTGAGACCGACTGACAGCGCCCACCACGCAAGTGGTGGGCCACTTGGCCCGCGCACCAGCGTGCCTGGTTCTGACAGCCGCTCGAAGGAACGGCGATTTTCCTTGACGGGCCGGGGCGGCAAGCTAGGGTAAGCGCGGCGAGAGCGTCGCCGGTACTGGTGGGTTGCTTCCGCGGGAGGGACGGGCATGAAGATCGGGCTCATTTCCACGCACACGCACCCCTTCGCCCTGGGCCTGCGCTACCTGTCGTCGTATCTCAAGACGATGGGGCACGACGTCATCATGCTGTTCATGTCCTCGAAACGCGACACGGCGGCGGTGGACTACACCGCCGCCGCGCTGGAGAACTTCATCGAGCGGCTGCGCGACCGCGAAGTAGTCGGCCTGAGCCTCATGACCAACACGTTCCACCGGGCGGTGGCCCTGACCGAGCGCATCCGGGCCGCGGGCCTGAAGGCCCCGATCATCTGGGGCGGCACGCACCCGACCGTCGCGCCCGAGGAATGCCTGCCGCTGGCTGACGTCGTGTGCGTGGGCGAAGGCGAGGAGCCGCTGCTCCAGCTCGTTGAGCGGCTCGAGACTCGCGGCGACCCCACCGCCATCCCCGGGCTGTGGTACCGGGCCGGCGGCCCGTTGGGCAACCCCCGGGAGGTCCGCAACCGCCCCGGGCCGCTGGAGACGCACCTCGACGACCTGCCGTTCCCGGACTACGAGCTGGACTCGCACTGGGTCGCGGACCGGAACGGCCTGGTCCCGGCGCGGCCGGAGAACCTCCGCGGGGCGCTGCACACGCTGCGCGTCATTACGGCCCGCGGCTGCCCGTACCATTGCACGTTCTGCAACAACGCCGCCCTCCGCGACATTCACGAAGGCCTGGGGCCGTGGCTGCGCACGCGGTCGCTGGACAACGTGCTCGCCGAGCTGCGCCAGGCGCTGGCCGGCTTCCCGACCATCCGCACCATCAACTTCGTCGATGATCTCTTCTTCGTTCGCTCGGCGGAGGAGATCGAGGATTTCGCCGCCAAGTACAACGCCGACATCCGGCGACCGCTGCAATTGGACGCGTTTCCCAACACGGTCACCGACCGCAAGGTCGCCGCGCTGGCCCGGGTGCCCCTGGAGCTCATCAGCATGGGCATCGAGAGCGCCAGCGACGACACGTTGCGGAACATCTACCGGCGGCCGACGCCGCCGCCGCGGATCGCCGCGGCCATCGACACGCTCGCCCGCTATCGCGTGCCGGCGGAGTACCACTACATCGTGAGCAATCCGTACGAGCCGGAAGCGAACGTGATCGAGACGATGCGGTTCATCGCGTCACACCATCGCGGCCGCGCCGTGCTGCGGGTCTTTCCGCTGATGTTCTACCCCGGCACGCCGCTGTATCAGCGGGCCCGCGCCGACGGGCTGATCGGGGACCACGACCAGGCCGCGTACGACCACATGGGCACGGGGGCACTCCAGTTCGCCCGCCACGACTACCTGGCCGTTTGGCTCCGCCTCGTGTTGTGGCTGCGCAACGTGGGAGTCCCGCGCTGGCTCTGCCACCGGGTCGTCGATCTAGCGACTAGCCGCGTCGCGCGGGCCGTCCTGGACCGCGGGTGGTTCTGCCCGACCGTCTTTGTGGGCTACCAGGTCGGCCGGAAGATCGTGCGGAACTGCATCTACCAGCCGTTTGTCCGCCCGCTGAAGTACCTCCGTCGCCCCGCGCGGCCGGCCCGCGCGCGCCCCCCGCGCCCCTGGCGTCTGGCCGCCGGCAACGCGGCGGCGCACCGACGAAGGGTCACGGCGTCGGCCACGCGCACGGCGGACGATATCGTCGCGCCCCCGGGCCCCGTGTTCCCAACCGACCCCGCGAAACTCGCCCGCCCGTGTTGACTCCCGAGCGGCGGGCGGTTCTGCTGATGACCGGCGTCTGCTGGTGGCCGCTGGTCACGCGACCGTGGGCCGGTCTGGGTACCTTCGACAGGGACGGAGGTCATGGCGATTCCCCCTCGTTCCGACTTCGTGCGGCACGTGACGACTCCCTTGCTCGCCGTGACCCTCGCTGCCCTGGCTACCGCCCAGACGCGGCCGGTGGCGACCGGCCCCGACCCGCGCCCACGACTCGCCGTGGTCGGCTTCGAAAGCGTCCCCGGGGCCGACGAGCGCGACGCGTGGATCCCCGTGGCGGTCGAGGAAGTGCTGGCGCGCCGGCTGCGGTATGTCCCCGGTTTGATCGTGGCGCCGTCTGTGCGCCTGTATCCGGCCCGCCAGGAACTCGCGGACCCGACCGCGCCGCCGCCAAGCTGGGAGCGGGTGGCCCGCGGCCTGGGACTGCACTACCAGGTGAGCGGGACGTGCGCGGGACACGACGCCGCGGTGACGTTGCACCTCACCCTGCGCCGGCTGGACCAGGACGGCGCGGCGGCGCGCGAGACGGAGATTCCCACCCAGCGACTCTTCGACGCGCTGGATGCCGCCACACGCTGGATTCTCGCGCAGTTTGACCTCGCCGCGCTGGAGCCCGCGCTGGCGGAGCGTGTGCTGGCGCCGCCGGCCCGGTCGGCGACGGTGCTGGAGTACCACGCCCGGGCCTTGCAGGCCACACGGGCGGACAACCCGCGCGACGCGTTGCGCTACGCGACGCAGGCCGTGCATCACGACGCGGCGTTTCGCCCGGCGCTGGCCCTGCTGGCGCAGGCGGAGCTGCAACTCGGCCCGTCGGGACGAGGGGCCGCGGCCCGGCGGCTGCGGGCCCTGAGCGAGCTGGCCACGCGCGAGAGCGATTGGCACGACCGCATTCGCGCCGAAATCGGCCTGGCGCTGTTCTCCCAGGCTGACGGTGCCTTCGACGCCGCCTACACCCGCGCCGCCAACGCCCTCACCTGGGCGTTTGAACAGCGCGACCAGTACGGTCAACTCGCGGCGCTCACCGCGATCGCCGACGCCTTCCTCCTGCGGCCCGCGCCAACGGGCGCGGGACTGCCCGACGCGGCGCTCGAACGCTTCGCGCGGCAGAACCTGCGCGAGGCGGCGGAATGGCAGGCCGCGCTGGTCGAGCAACTGGAGCAGTATGGCGACCTGATCGCGGCCATGCCGGCCTTGAACAAGCTCGGCCTCATCTACGAGCGTCTCGATCAGCCCGAGGACGCCAGCCGCGTGCACCGCCGCACGCTCGAGTTGGCGGAGCGCCTCGGTTCCCGCCGGCATCAGGCGACGGCCTGGCTCTATCTGGGGCAATGGTACCGCCGCCTGCAACGCTGGCCTGACGCCCTCGATGCGACCACGCGCTGTCTGGCCCTGGCCGACGAATCGGCCCAGCCGGCGGTACGGATCGCCCTGGGCGGCATCTATCAGGCGATGGAGCTGCACGAGGAAGCGCTGGCCCAATTTGAGCGGGCGTACGAGCAGGTGCGCCGCGACGAAGACCTGATGACCCAGTTCACCTGCCTGCGCGAGATCGCCACGGCCCGCATGAAGCTCGGCCGCCGCGACAAGGCACTCCTGGCACTTCAGGAGGCCATCGACCTGGCGCACGTCCTCGAGCTCCGCGACGAGAAGCTGCTCCGCGAAGAGCTCGAACGTTGGAAGCGCGGCGACGGTTGAACCCGGGCCTCAGGCCGCCCCCAACACGCGCGCCACGATGATTGCGTTAGCCGGCGGCATCGGCAGCTCCCGCAACCGCGCGCGGGTGACCCAGTAGCAACCGGCGTTGCCCAACGGCCGCGCGTGCCCCGCAATCCAGCGGCAAACCACCGGCGTAAGCTGGACCCGCCGATCGTCGTACTCCCATTCGACGGTCGCCTCCACCCGTTCCACCTCCGCGCGCACGCCGCACTCCTCGCACAACTCCCGCAGCGCGGCTTGCGCCGCGGACTCGCCGGGGCGTTGCTTGCCGCCGGGGAACTCCCACACCCCGCCGACGTGCAGCGCACTGGGGCGGCGCGCGACCAGCCAGCGTGTTCCGCGGCGAACGAGCGCCAACGCGACGCAATGTGTCGGCTTGACCATGTGCGGAGCATGGCTTCGCGGCTCGTCACCGGCAAGCCAGGAGCGACGCCCCCACCGCCGTCACGCCTTGACTACGAAACCGCTCCCGGAGGTGTGCGCCGATTGTTGGACGGGCAAAACGCACGATCATAAGCCATTGCAAATAAAAGTAATACAGCAAGTTTCGCCCCGCCGCCAAAACCTGGCGATTCGGTGGACAGCCCCCCCTCGATCTGATATAGTCCGGGGGTCGAGCGGACCAGTTGGTCTCAGCAATTGGAAATAACGGCTGTTCTAGCCGTGGCGCGCTTCCGGGTTCGACCTGCGGGTTCGAGCCCGGAAGTTTTTTTGCCGCCGCCACGCAGCGCATCTCGCACGCCGGGTCTATGATGCCATCCCACGGTGCCAGATGAGTGCGCAGTCGCCTGCTCCCATCGCATGTGCTTCACTCGCTCCGGTCGTAGCGGCTGACACGGTTTGCCGCGAACATGTGCAGGTCGAGTTCGCGCTGCCCGGATTCCCGGCCAGCGCGCCCGGCCAGTTCTTGCAGGTGCTCTGCCGCGACTCGGAACATGAGCACAACGCCGTCGTGGATTGGCCCGCAGACGGTCTTCCGTCCCTGTCGGCCAGCGCGCTGACGCCGCCGGGCGCGTTCTTGCGACGGCCTTTCAGCATCGCGGGCCGTTGGACCGGCCCCGACGGCCGCGTCCACCTGAGAATCATCTCGCGCACCGTGGGGCCCGGAACACGCTGGCTGGAACGCTTGCGCCCGGGACGCGTCGTGGACATCACCGGTCCGTTGGGGCGCGGCTTTCAAATCCCGGAGGCGGATGTCGCGCTGGTCCTGGTTGGCGGCGGCGTGGGCATCCCGCCGCTGCTATACCTCGCGCGCCGATTGCACGAACTGGGGCGACGCGACGTGACGGCCTTCTTCGGCGTCACGCGGCGCGAGCTGTTGCCCGTGTCCCTGTCCGCCGAGCCGCGACCCGACGGTACGCCGGCGCCGTGCTACGCCTGGCCCGGCGGCGCAGGTTTTGCGCTGGCGGTCACCAGCGACGATGGGTCCATCGGTCGGCCGGGAGTTGTCACCGACGCCCTCGATGCGTGGTGGTCTGGAGCGAAAAGGGGCCGTCCCGGTGTGGTCTTCGCCTGCGGCCCGGACGCAATGCTCCACGCCGTGGCCCGCTGGACGCGGGTGGCGGGGACGGCGTGCCAGTTGTGCATCGAGCGCCCGATGGGGTGCGGCCTGGGGACGTGCCTGTCCTGCTGTGTCCGCGTCCGCGACCCCGCGACGCCACACGGCTGGCGCTGGAAGCTCGCCTGCACCGACGGCCCGGTGTTTGACCGGGACGACCTTCTCGACTATAGCGAGGTGCATCGAGCCTGATCGCACCGCGGTCACGAAGGAGCTGGCCATGCGAAGGAGCGCGCTGCCGCACGTCGTCGGGTGGTCACTCGTTGTACTGGCGGGGCCGGGGATCGCCTGCCGGACGGCCGGTCTGCACCTCCTCGGCCTCATCGGCCTCCAGAAGAAGCCCCTGTCCATCGCCACGGTCATGGACCAGCCGGCCCAGGCGGCGGTCCAGTCGATCAACCCGTTCAACTCGTATCGCCCTCTTCAGGAAGCCATGACGCGCTCCCTCCAGCGCCCCGTCGCCATCGACGTGTGTTTCCCATTTCAGATACAGACGGGTTTTGACACCGGGTGGTATCACGCGGCGATCGTGACGCCGGCCCAATACGCACGCCTGTCGGACGCCACGCGGTCGCGGGTGTTGGTGGTCACGGTGGATCGGGAGGGGCGGCCGGCCCGCAGCGCCCTGCTGGTGGTGCCGCCGGATTCCCCGGTGAAGCAGCCGGCGGACCTACGCGGGCTCACGGTGGCGTTCGGCCCGGCGGACGACTCGCGTTTGCACGTCGCCGCGCTGCAACTCCTCAAAGAGGCGGGGCTTTCGCGCACGGACTTGGCGCTGGAGGTACTCCCCGTGCCGGGGTCGCTGAAGCACCTGCCCGACAGCCGCTCCGTCGCCCAGTCGGTGATCAATGGGTCTTCCGCGGCCGGCTTCATCGACGAAGCCGCCTGGGAGGGCTTCGCCGAGCGCGGCACGAAAGAGGGGGAGCCCGCGCGGGACCGGTTGCGCGTGGTGGCCCGGACGGTGGCCGTGCCGGACCGGCTGTGGATCGCCGCTCCAGGGCTCGACGGCGCGACCGCCAATCAGTTGCGCACCTTCCTATTGGAAGTCGGCGGCGATCATCCCAAGGCGCTCGACCCGCTGGGAATCGCCGGATATGAGGTGCCGGGGGAGGAGCTGCTGGCGGCCTGCCGGGGGCTGGCCGGCGTGGTCGAGCCCGCCCCGGCGGAAGCCGCGCCGCCCGAGAGCCAACCCGCCGACGAGCCGCGCTGAACAGGTATTCACGATCGGGGAACACGGGAGGGCGAGGCTCCTGCCGAGCCGCGGCTTGCCGGGCGACTCACCCCGCGTCCCGCATCCCACGTGCTTGAGTACCCGCGTAGCAGGTCAGTTGCCCCCGACCGGCTGCTCGGCGGGCTCGGACGCCGGGACTTCATCCACCACCGCCGCCGGCGACTTGCGCAGCGCGAACTCGTCCAGCACGCGCCCGTCCACGTCGATTTGCCGCAGCGTCAGTTCGTCGCCGCGCACCAGCACCTGCGTGAAGCTGTGGGTCTCGTTGTGCAGCACGGCGATGTACTCGGGCCGGTTGGCGGTCGGCTCATAGAGCTTGGCCCCGCCCGCCGCACTGACGATGTACACCACGCCCCGGCCTTCCTCGACCACCTGGCCCGCGCGTAACGGCTTTGTGCGCTGGTACATGTGATCGTGCCCGTTGAACACCAGGTCCACGTCGGCGGCGTCGAGCACGGGGACGATGACGCGTTGGATGCGCTCGTCGGGCTTGTACTTACCGCCGGTGTACGGCGGGTGATGGAAACACACGAAGCGCCAGCGCGGCCCCGGCTCCGCGAGCACCGTGCCCAGCCACGGGGCCACGTCGCGCCGGAGCGTCTCCTCGTCGAGGTTGCTGTCGAACACCGCGACGCGGCAGGAGGCGTAATCGAACCAGAAGTTGCGGTCAGGCTCCGCGCCGGGCGGCCCGTTGTCCGGCAGCTCGAACACCTCGTGGTACGCGACCACCTCGCGGGTCTTCTTGTCGATGTCGTGGTTGCCCAGGGCCGGCCAGAACGGGACGCGGGCCAGCAACGCCCGGTAAGGGGCGAAAAACCGCTCCTCATACCGATGCCGGGCGCCGTCCATGTACACCAGGTCGCCCGTGTGGAGCACGAAGTCCGGCGGATCAACGGCCAGCATCCGGGCGGCCAGTCGGTACTGCGCCCGGCTCCCGTCGCCGCTGTCCCCGAAGACGAAGAAGCTGTACGGGTCACCGGCGTCAACGGGCGCCTTCAGCTCCAACCCCTGCGTCAGCGCCCGCGAACCCACGCGGATTTCGTACGGATACCGGCGTCCGGGCTCCAGCCCCAGGAGACGCACGCGGTGCCGGCAGCCGTCGGCCGACGCCGGCTCAACGCGCTCCGCCGCTCCCGGCTCCACCGCGACCGTGCAGGTCGCCGGCCGCGTTGTGAACCACACGAGCGTGAGGCCGTCGGGGCCGGCGTCCTGCACCATCGGCCCCTCGTAGACCCGTACGGGGAGGATCCAAGGAGCGACGGCGTACAGGACGGCCGCCAACAGCAGGGCCAGCGCGACCCACCCCAGGACGGCCCGCGGTCGCGCCACGCCCGGACGAAGACGAAGCGAGTCCGCGCGCGGCACGCTCATTCGTTTCCTCGGCCCTTGAGCCGCCCCGCCAGGCGCTGCGCGACGTTCTCGGGCACCAGTTGTCGGATGCGGCTGATGTCCCCGCCGCCCATCTCGTAGATCTGCTTGATGTACGTACTGGAGGTCAGCACGTGCTGATCGCTGGTGAGGATGAACACGGTCTCCACGTTGCCGATCAGCCGGTTGAGCGTGGCCAATTGGACCTCGTGGTTGAGGTCGGCCATGTCCCGAATCCCGCGCACCAGCACGTCCGCCCCGCACTCCCGCACAAAGTCGATCGTCAGCCCGTCGTAGGTCGCCGCCCGCACATTCGGCAGGTCCGCCAAGTGCGGCAGCAGCAGCTCCAGCCGCTCCTGCGGCGTGAAGAGCTGCTCCTTGTCGGGGTTCTTCCCGATCCCGACGATGAGCTCGTTGAACATGCGGGCGGCCCGGCGGATCACGTCCAGGTGCCCGAACGTGACCGGGTCGAACGACCCTTGGAAGACGGCGACGGTGTTGCGGCGCTGCTGGGCCATACTTGTGGGCCGGTCGGCACGGGCGACCGGCGTCCGCCTATTTAAGACGAATCCCCGCGCCCCCGCCAGCCCCCCAGGCCGCGTTCAGCGGCCCTTGGCGAAGAACTCCTTGATGCTGTCGTAGATGTCGTCCTTGGTGTTGACCCGGCTGGTGACCATGTTCTCCGCCTCGCCAAGCTGCTCCCGCAGGACGTTGATGAAGTGCCCGCTGCCGTACGCGCTGGCTACCTGGCAGTAGCCGAACTGGTTCGAGCGCGGCAGCAGGTTCTCGCGCAGGATCTGGCAGCACTCGCGCGAGTCCGCCTCGGACGAGTTGTCGCCGTCGGAGAAATGGAACAGGTACACGTTCCACTCGTCCGGGGCGTAGTGCTTGTCCAGCAGCTCCCGGCAGAAGCGGAACGCGCTCGAAATCTTCGTCCCCCCGTCCTCGCGCAGGTGGAAGAACGTCTCGCGGTCCACCTCGCCCGCCTGCACGTCGTGGACGATGTAGCGGCTCTCGATCCCCTCGTAGTTCCGCCGCAGCCACGCGTCGATCCAGAACGCCTCCAGCCGCACCAGCTCCTTCTGTTCGTGCCCCATCGAGCCGGAGACGTCCATCATGTAGACGATGACGGCATTGGACTGCGGCTTGCGCACCGGCTTCCAGCTCCGGTACAGCTTGTCCGAGCGCTCGAACACGATCCACGGGTTGCTGGGGTCGTACGCGCCGGTCATGATCATGCGCCGCAGCGCCCGGCGGAACGTCCGTTTGAAGTGTCGCAGCGACTCCGGGCCGCTCTGCCGGATGCTGCTGTAACGCTCCTTGACCGCGGTGATGTTGTGCTTGCCCTTGGGCTGGATGCGGGGGAGCTGGAGCTCCTCGCCGAGGATGTCGGCCAGCTCTTCGAGCGAGATTTCGACTTCGAGGATGTGGCGGCCGGGCTCGGTGCCGCCGGGACCGATGCCGCTGTCGTCGCCGTCGACCGTCTGGCCGGCTTGGCCGTCGCCTTGGCCGACGCCCTGGTCGCTGTTGTCGCCGTAGCGGAAATGGGGGAGGTCGATGCCGGGGACGGGGATGCTGACGAGGTGCTTGCCCTCCTTGCCGAGCAGTTCGCCGCGGGTGAGGAATTTGCGCAAGTCCTTACGGATGCGCCCCTTGACGATCTGCCGGAAGCGCTGATGGTCTTTGGCGATTTTCAGGGGGCCGTTTTCTTCCACCGGGCACCTATCGCGAACTAAACGCTCTTTCTATCGGATTCTATACCCCCGCCGGTGAGACCCGTCGAGGGCCCTGCCGGCCGCGAGGGCGCACGGGCGTACCGCCGCGAGCGGGACGCCGACGCCACCCATAGCCCCACGGCCGGTACGGAGCCCGGCCGCCGCGTGCCGCTGGCGGCTTGTCCACCAGTGCTTCTTGGCCGGGTGCTCAGCCACGGCCGACGAGGCGTTGGCCGCAACGGCGGGCGAGACGCCCGCACTCCCCATCGGCCGGTGCGGGGCCCGGTCGCCGCGTGCCGCTGGCGGCTTGTCCGCCAGTGCTTCTTGGCCGGGTGCTCAGCCACTGTCAGCGGGCGGGCAAAACCAGCCAGCAGCGGGCGGGTGAAAACCAGCCA
>CAYWYJ010000103.1:0-13511 GCA_964462635.1 uncultured Planctomycetales bacterium | reverse complement strand
ACGGCGACAACTCGCAGTGGTCCGGCAACGCCCTGGACGAGCCCTGGACGCCGAATTTCAAGCCCTGATGCGCGCGGGGACGCGTACACGCCAGCTCCACACGACAACGCTGTGCCGCCGCAGGCAGCCCGGCCGGGAGAAAGTTCACCGGGACGCGTCGTCACAGGGGCGGTCTGTCCAGCCGAGAGAGCTGTGGCGTTCAGGCACCGGGATGGCGTGCTTGATAGGCCGCGGCCCACTCCCGCGCCAGCGCCGGCAGACGCTCCAGGACTTCGGTGCCGACCAGTACCTCGTCCACATACCCCATGTGCAGCAGGTCGAATATTCGGCACAAGTAGGACCGACCACATTCCCACCACGTGTAGTGCGCATCAATGATCAGGTAGTGTCGGCAGTCGACTCCTTCCGAGTGTCGCACTTCTTCCAGTTCCATCCCATCCAGCAGCGTCTCGTAGACGGCATCCGCGACGCGGCTGCCGAAGGTCGTGGTGTGGTAGTACTCCTTGATTTCCCAGAGCGCGATGGGGTCGACCGTTGAAGGGAACGCCCCGTCGACGCGCCGGGCCAGTGTGCGGAGAAGGGTCCCGCCGCGAGTGAACGTCGCCAACTCGCGCGGATCGTAGTCGCAGGGCAGTTCGCCGATGTGATCGTCGATCAACATGTTCACTATCCCGGTCAGGCAGGCCGGCTTCTTCTTGGCCCCCTTCTGCTTGTTCATCGGGACGGGCCGCGCGGAGTTGGTTTGCGCCCGGACGCGGGCAAACGCCGCGGCGGCCTGAGCGGCGTTCATCAGACACGGCTCGACGGCGTCACTCAGCACGTTGGCTCGATGGGCCAAGCACGTCGTGAGGGCTTGTCCCAGCTTGGTGGGGCCGCCCGCGGGACGGCCGATGCACGCCGCGTCGAGCCCCATCGCGTCGAGGGCCTTGATGACGGTCGGCAGATCCGGCGCGAGAATGCGACCGGAGCCGCGGGACGTGTAGCCCACCTGTTGACTGATCAGCCGGACGTAGGCCCAGAACGACTTGGGTTGCTTGAGGAACCGGGGGTCGGGCTTCAATCGAGATCCCCTTCCAGGCGCCGCGCGAACTCCG
The DNA here is from genome assembly GCA_964462635.1 of uncultured Planctomycetales bacterium. GTDB lineage: Bacteria > Planctomycetota > Phycisphaerae > UBA1845 > Fen-1342 > JBFMAI01. The sequence goes on along the minus strand of CAYWYJ010000103.1, from coordinate 12,417 downwards.
TCAGCGACACGCCCAGGGCCGCGCAAATGTCCCGCAGTTCCAGAATGTCGATGCGTCGCTCCCCGGATTCATACTTGCTCACGAACGACTGCGGCTGGCCGAGCTTGCGGGCCAGGTCGGCCTGGCGCAAGCGCGCTCGCAGCCTCAACTCGCGGAGCAGCGCCAGGACGCGCTGCCTCTCGGCCGTTGGCGCGCGACGGGCCATGACCGGCAGCGTACGCAGGCTTGACACGAATCCCAAGTTAGCATATGAACAGCAGTGCCTTGGCAGGGCAAGGCCGAGCGCGCGGCCAGGACAATCGCATGCAGACGCTCCTGTTCGGTGATGGTTCCCGCGTCGAAGTCGCCCGTTTCACCACGGGGCTGCTCAAGTGGATCGGCAACAAGCAGCGCGTGGCGCACGAGATCGTCTCGTACTTCCCGGCGAGTTACGGCACGTACTTCGAGCCGTTCCTGGGAAGCGGCGCCGTTCTGGGAACGCTCCAGCCGCGACGGGCCCTCGGTTCCGACGCCTTCGCCCCGCTAATCGACATCTGGCACGCGCTGCGTGCGGAGCCGGAGAAGCTGAAGCGCTGGTATGCGGAACGCTACGATCGCATGATGGCCGGCGACAGGACGGCCGAGTACGAACGGGTCAAGGCCTCGTACAACCGCTCCCCCAACGGCGCCGATCTGCTCTTCCTCTGCCGCTCGTGCTACGCCGGGGTCGTCCGCTTCCGCCGGGCGGACGGTCACATGTCCACTCCGTGCGGCCCCCACAAACCCGTCGCGCCAGATGCCTTCGCCAGGCGCGTGGACGAGTGGCGCCGCCGGACACGGGGAGCGGAGTTCCAGTGCTTGGACTACCGCGAGGCGATGTCGCGGGCGAGCCCCGGGGACCTCGTCTACTGCGACCCGCCCTATGCTCACAGCCAGTCGATCCTTTACGGGGCGCAGCGGTTCCAGCTAGGGCACTTGCTCAGAGCAATCGCCGAGTGCAAGGCCCGTGGCGTGTACGTGGCCCTGAGTATCGACGGGACGAAACGATCGGGGCGGCGCGTATGTCGCCTGCCGATCCCCGATGGTCTGTTTGAACGCGAGATCCTGGTGGACTGCGGACGATCCATGCTCCGCCGTCTCCAAATGGGTGGCCAATCACTCGAGAGCGAGATCGTCGCCGATCGGCTGTTGCTGACGTACTGACGGCACTATATCGCCGTGCGCGATTCGGCCGCGCTGTTGGGGAGGGCGAGTCTCCTGGCGAGCCGCGGCTCGGCGGAAGCCTCGCCCTCCCGCGCCGCAGATTCACGCACGGTCATTTAGGCACGCGTCGGAGCGTCACTTGGTTGCCAACGCCTTACGGGGGGCGACCCGGCCCAGCGGGCTGGGTCGCGGGCGGGCTCGGTCGATCGAGCCAATCAATCCACATGCGTGAAGTCGGGAAGTCGACCGTGCAACTGCGCATGTCGCGGAACGTCGGCATGCCCAACAGGATGTCGGACTGCACGCCGAGCACCGGGCCGAGGATCTCGTCGAGCACGTCGAGCCCGACGCCGCCGTAGTTGGCGTATGTCCGGCCGCCGACCGTGAGCCGGACGCCCGACCCCAGTGAGACGGAGGGGGCCTGGTCCGACCCGACGCCGATGGCCACCCCGGGGCGGAAGGTCTGCACCTTGCGATCGGGGAACAGCAGCCGCAGGCGGCTGGGTGCCACGGCCACGACGTCCGCCCCCGTGTCAAGCAGGGCCAGCGCCGGCTCATCTTCCATGCGGACGGGGGCGACCAGCTTCGCGTCGGCGACGACGCGCAGGCTGACCGGGACGCCGGCCGCGGCCTCGGGCCCCGAGCGGGCCACGACCAACTGCCCCGCGGCGAAATCCAGCGTCATCCGCGCCGCGCCGAAGATACCGGTCCCCACGATGCCGTCGGCCGCGTTCATGATCGCCCCCCGCACGTCGAAGATGCGGGTCACGACGCGGCGGCAGCGGATGCTCCCGATCCGCAGGTCGTCGATCAACGCCTGCCCGGTCTCGGTCCGCCCGGACACGCCGCGCACGCTCGCCTTGGCCACCGACTTCAGGCCGATCTCGGCGGCGACCTGCTCGTCCAGGGCGATCATGATGCTGCCTCCCGTATCCACGACCATGCGGTAGGGGCCGCGGCCGTTGATCCACACGTCGCAACTGGGGAGGTTGAACATGACCAGCGGGGGCATGGGGGCGGCGCCGTACTCGGCCACCTCGTTGAGCGGGGCGGGGCCAACGGCCTCCAGAAAGTCGGCCAGGCCCTCGATCGCTTCGGACAGGTGGGTCTGGGGGTAGCCGTGGCGGGCGTCGGTCAGGCGCTCGGCCCGCCGCAGCAACGCCGGCAAGTCGGCCAGACGTTGCGCGCTGAAACGAGCGGCGAAGATGAGGTAGAGGTCTTCGGCGGTGAGCGCGTCGAGGCCGTAGAGCCGATCGGCCCAGCGCTCGGCTTTCTCGACGTCGCCCTGCGCCAAGTGCATCTCGATCAGGACGCGCAGGGTGACGCGGTCCGAGGTCGCGGCGTCGAGCGGCGCGGCCAACTCTTCCGCCTGCTCAATCCGTCCGGCCCGCCACAGCGCGCGAACGATGAGCGGCCGCAACTCGTCCACCCGGCGCGGTTCGCCGAGCACGCGCGTCGCCAGGCGCAAGCCGGCCAGCCAGTCGTCGGCCCGCCACACCGTGTCGAACGCCTCGCGGAGCGCGGCGGGTGACGAATCCACCTCGGCCCGTTGCACGGCGTCGGCCACCTTGGCTTTCCAGGGGTTCTCTTCAGCGGGGGCGGGGGGCAACCAGAGCATGACCATCACCGCGGGGTAGAAGATACGAAGCATGTTGGACCTCGTGGCGTCACGTGGGAGCGGGCGGCTCACCGCGCGCGGCGACGCCGGGGCCGCTCTTCGTCCGGCGTCGGATCGCGGGACGAGGGGCCGGCCCGGGCGGCGCGCAGCCCGCGGCTCTCCGCTTCCTGGGCCGAGGAATAGTACCGCAGGTTGGTCGGCAGGATGCGCTCGACCCACGCGGATTCGGGTTGATGATAGATGTGGCTGTTGATGGAGCCATAGACGACCGTGGCCGTCGGGTCACCGACCGCCGTCCGGAGGAAGCGGGCGGCCTCGGCCACGTGTCCGGCGGGCACGCCAGCCGGCCTGGACGCGGTGCCGTCCTTGGCCAGGAGCCGCACCTCCACGCCGCGGCCGCGCTGCTGCAACGTGTACGGGGCGTCGCGCTGGTCCTCAGGGGCCAGCAACAACACGGCGCGCCCCGTGATCTGGCTGATGTCACCGGCAGCGTCCAGGCCGCGCTCGTTGAGGACCGGCGATACGCCGACGATCGCATCGACGCTGCGGTCCTTGGCGGCGTACTGCAACGCGACGCTGCACCCCAGTTCCGCACCAACCAGGGCGAACCGCGCGCGGTCGAGGCCCGGTTGTTGGGCCAGCCAGTCGTAGGCGCCGCGCACGTCCTCCTGCATGTGCCGAAACGCGTCGGCGCGTCCGTCGGCGACCGCCTGTCGCGTTTCGGTCGTGGCGCTGTCGCCGTGCCCCCGCAGGTCGGGCGCCAGGACCGCGAATCCGGACTCGTGCAGTGGGGCGATCCACGGCTCCCAGACATGCCGGTCCGCGCCGGCGCCGTGCAGCAGAATGACCATCGGGGCGGGGCCCCGATTGGCGACCGGCGGCGGGTAGTAGTCGGCGGCCAGACGCAGACCGTCGGTCGCCGGGAACGTTACCGGCCGCGGCTCGACGGCCGACGCCGGCCACGTTGCCAGCAGCAGGCCCGCCACCGTCCACGCGCACGCACTCAGCCGCCCGCGATGTCGCACGGCACACCCTCCGCTGTCGCTCCGCGCCGAGAAGCGAGCAACGGCCTTGATCCCGGATGACCGTCGATTGTAGCGACGGCCCCTGGCCGTTCACCAGCCGGGCGCCGATAATCCCCGTGCGCGTATCCGGGAACATGGGACGCGGAACGGGAGGGCGAGCCTCCCGGCGAACTCAGGCTCGGCGAATGCGACGCGCCGGGACCGGCGAGCCACGGCTCGGCAGGAGCCTGGCCCTCCCCGTGGCGCCCGAGCGCCAGGGCCCGTTCAGACGTTGCCGGACTCGGGAATGAAAGCGGGGACGTACGGGTTGACTGGGGTGGCAGTCGCCGAGTGGCGGCGACGAGGGTGAATGGCTCGCGCGGGTGACACGTCATTCGAAGCCCTGGCGCTGCCGCACTTGGAGTCGCTATACCGGTTCGCGCGGCGGCTGACGCGCGACGAGCACGAGGCGGAGGACCTGGTCCAGGAAACGTATCTCAAGGCGTACCGGGCGTTTGCGAGCTATGAGGTCCGCGACTTCGGAATCAAACCGTGGTTGTTGAAGATCTTGCACAACACGTTCCTGAACCGCTTGGCGCGGGAGAAGCGGGCCCCGCGGGCCGTCGACCAGCAGCTCCTGGATCAGGCGTCGTCCGACTCCGCGTCACTGGTGCCGCCCGACCTCGATTACGAGGACTTGGATGAGGAGGTCGTCCGTGCGCTCGACCGGTTGCCGCCGGAGTTCCGAACGGTCCTGCTGCTCTGGGCCACGATGGAACTGAGTTACCAGGAGATCGCGGACGTGCTGGAAATCCCCGTGGGTACCGTGATGAGCCGGCTGCACCGGGCCCGTCGGCTGATGATCGGGGCGCTTCAAGCGTACGCCCGACAGCGCCGCCTGGTGCGGCTGCAAGCAAGACCATGACGCCAAGCGATGTGCGAGACCTGATTCCCGCTTACGCCGACGGCGAGCTCGACGCGGCCCGGCGGACGGCGCTCGAGGGCCACCTGGCCGCCGATCCGGGCCTGCGCGCTGAGGTCCAACGCTGGCAGGCGTTGCGACGCTGTGCGCAACGGGGGATCAACGCGGTCGGCGTTCCGGACGGGCTGGCGGAGCGCATCCGCGCGCGGCTGCGGGCCGAGGCCGGTGGGCCGCGGCACCACCCACGCGCTTATCGCCTCGGGTTGTCCGGTCTGGCGGCCGCCGCGGTGCTGGTGGCGGGCTTCACGCTGTGGCCGCGCGGCGCCGTGGCCCGGCCGGTCGAGGCCCGCGGGTTCGCCGACATCCACCGCGTTTGTGCGCTGCTCCACCAACATGACACGTTGGGCGTCCGTGGCGGGAAGGCCCTGGCCGACTTCACGCCGACGGATGGCGGTGTCGCCGTCGCGCAACTGCGCACGCGGGCGGCGATGACGGCGGCGGTTCCCGATCTGTCCCGGCGCGGGCTGCAACTTGTCGGGGCCTGCACCTGTTCGCCGTGCCCGGAGCTACGCGTGGTCCACGCCTACTTCCGCTCGGAACAGGGCGAGATGGTCTCGGCGTTCGCGGCGGATGGCCCGATCGCGCTCTGCGCGGCCGGCCGAGTGTGCCCGTGCTGTACGCACGGGGAACGTCGATACCGGTCGTCGTGCGAGGGCGAGGTGAGCGTGGTCTGTGCCACGGTGAACAACGCCAGTTTCGTGCTGGTGGGCGCCGGCCGCGACGCGCGGCACCTGATGGACTTGGCGGAGGGACTGCCGCTGGTCGGTCTCCCGCAGCCTGGTGAGGCGGCACCGGCCCTGGCCGACGAAACCGAGTGAGGCCAAATGCGTGTTCAGGATCATGAAACGTCCGCCGGGAAAGCGAGCCTCCCGGCGAGCCGCGGAAGGGGAGGGCGAGCCTCCCGGCGAGCCGCGGCTCGGCAGGCCGGCAGGGTCGCCGCAGGAGACAGCCTCGCCCTCCCATGTTGCACGACCGTGGATACCCATTTAGATAGCGGGAATAGCCCATGCGTGCCTACCGTTTCGCCGCGTTCGGTCTGGAGCACCTGAAACTCGAGGAAGTCCCCGCGCCGCGGCCCGGGCCCGGCGAGATCGTGCTGGACGTCAAGAGCGTCAGCCTGAACTACCGCGACCTGCTGGTAATAAAGGGGCTCTACAACCCGCGGCTGAGACTGCCCGCCGTCCCGCTCAGCGACGGGGCGGGGGTGATCTCCGCCGTCGGCCCGGGCGTGACGCGTGTCCGCGTCGGCGACCGGGTGATGTCGCACTTCGTCTCGGGCTGGATCGACGGGCCGTTCAAGCAGGAGTACCTGGGCACGACGTTGGGCACGCCGGCCGCCGGCCTGGCCGCCGAGCAGGTCGTACTGCCGGCGGAGGCCGTCGTCCCGGTTCCCGCCGGCTACGACTTTGAGCAAGCGGCCACGCTGCCGATCGCGGCGTTGACCGCGTGGAGCGCGCTGCAAACCGTCGGCCGCGTTCAGCCGGGGCAGGCGATACTGACGCTGGGGACGGGCGGGGTGTCGATCTTCGCGGTCCAGTTCGCCAAGGCGCTGGGGGCCCGCGTCATCATCACCAGCCGCGGCGACGCCAAGCTCGACCGCGCTCGGGCGCTCGGGGCCGACCACACGATCAACTACGCGCGGACGCCCGACTGGGAACAGGCCGTGCTGGAATACACGGGCGGCGTCGGCGTGGACCTGACGGTCGAGACGACCGGTCCCGGCACGCTCGATCGTTCACTGAAGGCCACGCGGGCCGGGGGTATCGTGGCGCTACTCGGAGCGTTGACGGGCCGCCAGGGTCCGGTCACCACGGGCCTGATCCTGATGAAGCGGCTGCGCATCGAGGGCATCATGGTCGACAGCCGGGCCGCGTTCGAGGCGATGAACCGCTTTCTCGAAGCGCGCCGGATTGCCCCCGTCATCGACCGGCGCTATCGCTTCGAGCAACTCCCCGACGCCTTGCGTTGCATGGAGGCGGGTGAACACTTCGGCAAGATCGTCGCGGCATTGTGACTGAATGTCCGTGCGCGATTCGACGGCGGACGTAGGGAGGGCGAGCCTCCCGGCGAGCCGCGGCTCGGCCGGAGCCTCGCCCTCCCGCGCTGCCTGTTCGCGCACGGCTACGAGCCGCGGCTCGGCAGTCCCGGCGCACTGGAACCGCCCGCCCGCCCCACATGTTTGCGCACGGTTGTGCGGGATGCGCGGGCACTTGCCCTGCTCGGTCCCGCAGCCGGCGTCGCGGCCGCGCGCGGTCATGTCGAGCGCTTCCGCGACGCCCCCGGCTCGAGCAACCCGTAACGTTTCATCTTCTTGTATAGCGTCGTGCGGTTGACGGCCAACGTCGCCGCCGTTTTCTGCCGGTTCCAGTCGTTCGCTTCGAGGGCGGCCTGGATGATGCGGCGCTCCGGCTCCTCGAGCGCTTCCTTGAGCGTCAGGGGGCGACCGTGCCGCGGGGAGAACAGCGCGCTGTCGGCTTCGGCGGCGCGCACGACGGCGGGCGGCAGGTCGGCCACGTCGATCTGCGACCCGCGGCACAGCACGACGGCCCGCTCGACACAATTCTCCAGCTCGCGGACGTTGCCCGGCCAACGGTAACGCTGCATGCACTGGAGCGCCGCCTCCGTGAAGCTGAGGTGCCGCTTGCCGCACTGGTGGGCGCACTTCCGCAGGAAGTGCTCGGCCAGCAAGGGGATGTCGGTCAGCCGTTCGCGCAGCGGGGGCAGGTCGATGTTGACCACGTTGATGCGGTAGTACAGGTCCGGCCGGAAGCGGCCCGCCTCCACCTCGTGCTGGAGGTCCACGTTGGTCGCCAGGATGACCCGCACGTCCGCCGTCAACGTCTTGTTCGACCCCAGCGGCTCGTACTGCCGCTCCTGGAGCACGCGCAGCAACTTGACCTGGAGCCCCGGCGAGGCGCAGGCGATTTCATCGAGGAAGATCGTGCCGCCCTCGGCGGCGCGGAACTTGCCGTCCTTGTCCGCCAGCGCCCCGGTGAACGCCCCCTTGACGTGCCCGAAGAGCTCGGAGGCCAACAACGTCTCCGGGATCGCCCCGCAGCTGATCTCGACGAACGGTCCCCGTCGGCGCTGGCTCTGCTGGTGGATCGCCCGCGCGATGACCGACTTACCCGTGCCCGTCTCCCCGTGAATCAGCACGGTCGTCCTGGAATCGGCGACGGTGGCAATCAGCTCGAAAACCCGCTGCATCTGATGGGTGCGGCCCACGATCGCATCGAGGCTGGCGGGGGCCTCGAGCGCCCGCCGCAGCGACCGGTTGGCCCGCAAGAGCGTCTGCTGTTCGATGGCGCGGCGGGCCACCTGGCGGATTTCGTCGGGCCGCCCCGGCTTGGAGAGAAACTCGAAGGCGCCGACTTTCATCGCCTCGACCGCGGACTCAATGGTGCCGTACCCGCTCATCGCCACCACGAGCAGGTCGGGCCAACGATCGCGGACCGTGCGCAACAGGTCCACGCCGTTGCCGTCGCGGAGAATCACGTCCGTGATCATGACGTCGAAGCTGGAGCGCTTGAGCTCGGTGATGGCCTCTCCGGCGGACGCCACGGGAACCACCTCGTGGCCGTCCGATGCCAGGAACTTTTCAAGCGATTGAAGCACAAGACGATCGTCGTCTACGAGAAGCACCCGCGCGCCCCGCAGCGCTTGGATGCCGTTGGGTTTGATCTGGTCGCGCGGTTCCGTACGCGGCACCTCGCTCATGCTAGCACCCCTGGCCGGCCATAATCGGCAACCCCACTTCTACAGGCCTCCGCGGCCTATCTCGATACCCATCGCCCAACGACGCGGCATCCTCGTGGTGTCGAGTCCGCCGCACACAACACATTAACCCCGTTAAAACCGTTCCCGAATGGCAGCCACACGCACGGCGGCCACGCCCGTTGCTCGCCGTGAACGTCCCATGATGCTTGTGGGCAACATCATGCCACAAAACGCCGGCGGGTCAACAGGATTGACGGGCTTCGGCGGACTTCTCGGCGCCGCGACGAGCGATTCAGGCGCTTCTGATTAGGAGACGGCGGGTTTGAATCTGAAAGGATGTATGCCCTGGGGCAGCGCTGCCGGCAAGCGCGCCACTGTCGGAAAGGATGGGGCTGGCGGTCAGTCCGGGTAGAACGTGGTGCCGCTGACGTCGACGATCAGGACGCTGCGCAGGCCGGGGACGTAAGCTGTTTCCAAATAGGCGGTTCCGTCGGGAAGGTAGGTGCCCGGATGGAAGTCGCCCTCGAGGAGCCCCGCTCCCTCACAGACTCGCACGGTGGCCAGCGACACCGGCCATGTGCCGTCGACGGGCGTGCCGGTCCAGCACGCCAGTCCGACCAGCGCCCCGCGGGCCAAGTCGGGGCACGGACCGATCTGGGGGACCGCTCGGGACACGAGTTCCCATTCCTTGGCGGACCGGACCTGGAGCAGCCCGAGCCGCGGACCCAGCGGGTAGCACACGCGTTGCAGCGCGGCCGTGTCCGGGACGACGAGCTTCTTCTGGGCGGTCGTGCGGGCCGGCGGGGCGCCCTCCAGGGCGGCTACCGTGATGGTCCGCGGGGTGGCATTGGGCTGGCAGCCGAGCAACAGCGTCGCCCCGAGCGTCAGTCCGAGTACCCGCGCCAGGGTGCGGTGTCCCGCGTGGGGGGGATGCTTGCAAACCCCGCGGACTCTCCTTACCTTCACGTCTTGTTTGTGCCTTGGCATGGTTGCGGGGTCTATATCGACCCATTCCCGCCCTTCCAGGAGTTGTCCGCATGATCATCGGCGTTCCGAAAGAGATTAAGCCTGACGAGTATCGCGTCGCGGTTGTGCCGGCCGGCGTCGAGCAACTAAAGCGGGCCGGCCACACGGTCCTTATCGAACGGGGCGCGGGGGTCGGGTCCGGTATCGCCGATGCGGATTATGAGTCGTACGGGGCGGAGCTGACCGCCTCGCCCCGCGAGATCTGGGAGCGGGCCGAGCTCATCTGCAAGGTCAAGGAGCCGCTGGCGGAGGAGATCGCCCGCATCCGCGAGAACCAGGTCGTCTTCACGTACTTCCATTTCGCCGCCAGTCGGGAGCTGACCGAGGGCGTCCGCGACTCGGGCTGCATCGCGATCGCGTACGAGACGATTTACGATAGTCAGGGCCGCCTGCCGCTGCTGGCGCCGATGAGCGAAGTTGCCGGCAAGATGAGCGTTCAGGAGGGGGCCAAGTACCTGGAGCGCCCGATGGAAGGCCGCGGGATTCTGCTGGGCGGCATCCCGGGCGTCGAACCGGCCCACGTGGTGGTGCTGGGCGGCGGGATCGTCGGCACCTGCGCGGCCCGTCTGGCCGCCGGCTTCGGGGCCAACGTCGTCATCCTGGACATCGACCTGTATCGCCTGCGGTACCTCGACGAGGTCATGCCCGCCAACGTCAAGACCGTCTACAGCACCCCCGAGGCCATCCGCCGGCACATTCAGACCGCGGACCTGGTGATCGGCGGCGTGCTGATCACGGGGGCGCGGGCGCCGCGGTTGATACGGCGGGAGTACCTGTCGCTGATGCACCCCGGCTCGGTCATCGTGGACGTGGCGGTGGACCAGGGCGGGTGCTGCGAGACGACGCGGCCGACCACGCACGCCAACCCGACGTATGTCGTGGACGGGGTGGTCCATTACGGCGTGGCGAACATGCCGGGCGCGGTCGCGCGGACCAGCACCTTCGGGCTCACCAACGCGACGATCTCGTACCTGGTCAAGCTGGCCGGGATGGGCTGGCAGAAGGCCTGCGCGGCCGACCCCGGTCTGGCGGCGGGCGTGAACATGGTCCGCGGCAAGATCACCAACCGCCCCGTGGCCGAGGCTTTCAATCTGCCGTTTGAACCCTACGAGCCGAAATAGCGGCGGCCCCCGGGGCAGTGCGGCGCGCGGAACGGGCGACCGGGCGGCCGGCCGCCGGCGGGGAGATTCCGTGCCGAGGATGACCACATGAAGAAATGGCTCATCTTGATCGTCGTCGTGGCCCTCGTGGTGGTCGTGTGGCTGGTCGCGCGGAATCGGGTCATGGTGCCGATCTGGGCGCAGCCGAAGTTCGGCCCGGTGACGCGCGGGGACATCCGGGTGCCGATCACCGCCGCCGGGTTGATTCACGCCAGCGAGGTGATTGAGATCAAGCCCGAGGCGTCCGGGGTCGTGACCGACGTGCCGGTGATTGAAGGCACGTACTTGAAGCGGGGCGACACACTGGTGGTCATCAACCCGGACGACGAGCAGCGGATGGTTGATCGGGCCCAGGCGAACTACGACCGGGCCGAAGCCCTGTTGCGGCAGGCGAGAGTGGCCGTCGAACAGGCCCAGGTCAAGATCGACGGGGCCAAGGCGCAGTTGGCGGAACTGGAGGCGCAGGCCGCCATCACGCAGTTCGAGCTCGAAAAGCAGGAGAGCTACGCGCGGGAAGGACGGGCGGAGGTGTACAGCGCCCAGTCGCTCAACGACGCCCGCGCCCGCCACGCGATCGTGCTGGCGCAGCAGGCGTCGGCCCGGGTGGCGATCCGGGCGGCGGAGCTGGCCCGCCAGGACACGGAGGCTGCGGTCGCGTCGCAGGAGGCCGTCGTCAAGTCGGCCCGCAAGGAACTGGAAGACGCGCAGTCGCGGCTGCGCAAGACGACCGTCCTGGCGCCCCGGGACGCCATCGTGACGCAGGTCTTCGTCAAGGCCGGCAACCTCGTGCAATCCGGCACGCAGAGCATCATGGGCGGGTCGCAACTGATGATCCTGGCCGACGTGTCGAAGAAGAAGGTCATCGCGCGGCTGGATGAAGCCGACTACGGCCGCGTCCTGGCGATCTCCCCGGTGGACGCGCTGCCGGATATGCCCGGGCTGCGGCAGGCGGCCGCCGAGAACGCCGAGCAGATTGAGAAGCGCACCGGCCGCGTCCGCGTCACGGTGGACGCCTTCCCCGACCAGCACTTCGAGGGGCGGATCGAGCGGGTCGAGCCCCAGGGCAAGCTGAACGCCGGCTCGTCCATTATCCAGTTCGACGTCCACGTGGAAATCACCGACCCGCAGCGGCACATGCTGCCGCTCGGCGCCCAGGCGCAGGTCGAGTTCACGGTGGAAAGCGCCGTCGGCGTTCTCCGCGTGCCCGCGGAAGCGGTCAAGACCTTCGAGGACCAGCGCGGCGTGTACGTCAAGACCACCCCGGCGCCCGGCAGCGGCGAGCAGTGGGGCAAGCGGTTCGTCGCGTGCCGTTTCGGCGTGAGCGACGGCGAGTACACGCAGGTCATCGAGGCCCTGGGCGGCTTCGAGATCAAGGAGGGCCTGGAAGTCTACACCCGCCTGCCGCAGGAATTGACCGAGGAGTAGCCCGCGGAGCTGCGCCACGTGCCGCTGATCGAAACGCACGGCCTGACCAAACTCTACCGCATGGGCACGTCCATCGTGCGCGCCCTGGACGGCGTCGATGTGTCCATCGAACGCGGCGATTTCGTCGCCATCACCGGGGCCTCCGGCAGCGGCAAGAGCACCATGATGCACCTGTTGGGGTGCCTGGACCGGCCCACGGCAGGGCGCTATCTGCTCGACGGCCGCGACGTCAGCGACCTGTCCGATCGGCAGCTCGCCGCGATCCGCAACCGCCGGATCGGCTTCGTCTTCCAGACCTTCAAC
>CAYWYJ010000102.1:0-13704 GCA_964462635.1 uncultured Planctomycetales bacterium | reverse complement strand
GAGGCTGTCTCCTGCGGCGACCCTGCCGGCCTGCCGAACCGCGGCTCGCCGGGAGCCGCACGCCCTCCCCCCGCGCGCCGCCGAATCGCGCGCGACCATTCAGAGCCAGTCGCTGATCGGCCGGACCCGCTGGGCGAACTCACGGACCGGCACGTTGACGGTCCCCCACTTCGGGCTGCGTCGGCGGGCCAGCGTCACATAGTCGTCCAGCGGCACCGCGGCGAACACGTAGCGCGCCCCGCGGTACTCATGGACGACCTCCGTCGGCGGTTGCCCGTCGGCGTCCAGCCGGTAGGCGAACACCAACAGGGCCGCGAACCCGACGCCGAAAACCTCCTGCCACTGCCGCAGGCCGTCGAGGTCGGCCTGGGTGACCCAGTTCTCCCACGCCGGTCGCCCGCCGGCCTTGCGCGCCGCCCAACGCCGGCCCTTGATGTCCACCAGCCAGTTCGTCCCCCCGGTGGAATAGACGATGAAATCGAAGCTCTTGAGCTTGGCGTCGCGGAAGGCGGCCCGCTTGGCTTCGTCCACGGCGACGTACGGCACCTGACGCCGCTGCAAGTAGTTCTCGAACGCCGCCTCGTAGTCGATGTGGGCCTTCACGGTGCGACTCCCGCGTGGGGGTTCCCGTGGCATTCTACAAGGCGGGCGTCGTGCGCGGGGAGTGGCGACGAGGCGCGCGGTTCACGCGACGGCCCGTCAGTTCACCGGCTGCGGCTGGAGATGGTGACGCAGCGCGCCCAGCAGGCGATCGCGGTCGATGGGTTTGGTGAGGAAGCCGTCGCACCCCGCCGCCAGACACTGCGCGCGATCGCTGTCCATCGCGTGGGCCGTGAGGGCGACGATCGGGCCGCGGTAGCCGGCGGCGCGCAGCCGACGGGTGGCCTCGTAGCCGTCCATAACCGGCATCTGCACGTCCATCAGGATGAGGTCGAACGGCCGGCCGGCGTCGGCCGCGGCGAACGCCTGCTCGCACGCCAGCAGTCCATTGGCCGCAATCGTGACGACCGCGCCGGCCCGCTCCAGCAGGTAGGCCACCAGACGCTGGTTGTCGGGCCCATCTTCCACCAACAGCACCCGGCCCGTCAGCTCGACCACTGGCGGCCGCGCGGGTGTGCCGGACTCGGGCGGCACACTCCGCGCGGCGTGGTCCACGCGGGCCACCCCCTCCAGCGGCCCGGTGGTGATGGTGACGCTGAACGTGCTGCCCTCGCCGGGCTGACTCTCGACGGTGATATCCCCCCCGAGCATCCGGGCCAGACGCCGGCTAATCGCCAACCCCAATCCGGTACCCCCGTACTCCCGCGTTGTGGACGCGTCCGCCTGGGTGAACGGGCGGAACAGGCGGCCGATCTGGTCGGCGGTGAGACCGATCCCCGTGTCTACCACGTCAAACTGGAGCAACGGCTCCCCCGCGCCGTCCACTTCGCTGCTGCCCGGCTCCACCAACCGGGCAACGACGCGCACGCCACCCGCGTCGGTGAACTTCACCGCGTTGCCGACGAGGTTGACGAGGATCTGCCGCAGGCGCGTCGGGTCGGATTGAATGGTCTCGGGCAGGGGCGTGGCGTACTCCATCGTGAGCGTCAGGCCCTTCTCGGCGGCCCGGGGGGCCATCAGGGACTGCACTTCCGCGAGCAGCGCGGCCGGGTGGCAGGGCCCGCGCTCGGCCCGCATCTGGCCGGCCTCAACGCGCGACAAGTCCAGGATGTCGTTGATGATCCGCAGCAGGTGTTCGCCGTTGCGGCGGATCGTGCCGATGTGATCGGCAAAGTGGGCGGCCCCGAACGGGCAACTCCGCGCGCAGCCTTCTTCCAACGTCTCGGCGAACCCGAGAATCGCCGTCATGGGCGTGCGAATTTCGTGACTCATGTTGGCCAGGAAGGCGCTCTTGGCCACGCTGGCGGCCTCCGCGGCCTCTTTGGCCCGCTGCAACTCGGCTTCGGCCTGCTTGCGCTCGGTGATGTCGCGAATGGTTTCGATCGCGCCCACGATGCGCCCCTGCGGGTCGTACAGCGGCTTGGCCGCGGCCCACACCGTCACCGGCGACGGGGCCCCCAGACCGGGCGGCTCCCCTTCCGCCATCACCATGTCCCCACGCCGGACCAGGTAACGGTAGCCCTCCGTCGCGGGGGACCGCGGGTCTCGCGCCACGTCGATCAACAGCGGTCGGCGTTCGCCGTACAGCGGCAGGGCGTATTCGTGGTCCCCCTTGCCCAGCATCTGCGCCGCGGGCACACCGGTGAGCGCCTCCATCGCGCGGTTCCACGCGGTGACGCGCCCGGCCTGGTCCACGACGAAGGTGGCGTCCGGCAGGAAGTCGATGATGTCGGCCAGACGCCGCTGCGAATCGCGCAGAGCGCGCTCGACGCGCTGCCGCTCGGCGACCTCGGCCCGCAGGTCCGTGTTGGCCGCCGCCAGGCAGCGCGTACGCTCCAGTACGCGGCTCTCCAGCTCCTCGTTGGCCCGGTGCAGCGCGGCCTCGGCCCGCCGCCGCGACGCGGCGTTCACGATCAGCAGGCCGATGGTGGCCAGCAGGAACAGGACCAGCCCGGCAACGCCGGTCACCAGGCGCTTCTGCGTGCCCGTCATGGGGTAGGTCCGGCCTTCGGGATCGAGCGTCATCAGCTTCCAGCCCGCGACCGCCATCGGACAGTCGTGCCTCCGGTAGCGCCGCCCCAGGAGTTCGACCCACTCACCGGTGCCGGACATACCCAAGCTGTCGAGGGGCATGTCGCCGAACTGCCGGCTGGCCTGAAGGGCAGCCCGCCGCTCGGGTTCGAGAGGGGCCACGGCCCGATAGAGCCAGTCGGGTTGATTGGCCGCCAGCACAATGCCGTCGGGGGAGATGAGGGCCGTCGGGTGCTCGGCGCCCGCGATCAGCGTGTCAATGACGTCAAAGTCGACCTTCAGCACCATGGCACCCACGGGCTGTCCGGTCGGGGGGTCACGGACCGCGGCGCTGAAATACAGCCCGCGTATGTTGGTCGTCACGCCCAACGCCGGGTACACGCATTCGCGGCCGGCCATCGCCTCGGTGAAGTACGGACGGAAGGCGTAGTTCTTGCCCGTGAGCGTCTGTCCCGCGCCGAAGACCGTACACGCCACCGTCGTCCCGTCGGCGTTGAGCACATACAGCAGGCCCGCGTCGCCCAGGCCGCGGCGCACCGCGTGCAAGGCCAGCAGAATCTCCGGGTTGTCGGGCGACGCCTGGCCGGTCGCGACGGCGAGCACTTGCGGCAGCGCGGCCAGTTCGCGCGTCAGGCCCTGAAATCGCTCGAAGGTACGGTCTTCAATCTCGGCCGCGAGTTGGCGTGTCCGCACCGCCTGGACGCCGCGACCGTGCTCCGCGCGCAGCGATTGGACACTCAGCAGTCCTCCGATGATCAGTCCCGCGACGACCGCCACACCCAGTCCGAGGCCGAGGAACGTACGGGCAGGCTTGCGGCACAGGAGGGACATCGACAGCGAAACTCCGGCGCACGTCGCCGCGCGGACGCCGGCTGCCCCCGCGCGGCGGTGTACGCCAAAGGGCGCGGAATCGCCCCGCGCCACTGCGGGGGGGCCGGCATCGGCGCCAGGCGTGGCCGTTAATACTTCGACTGGAAGTCCTGAGAGCGTAAACCCGTCGCGCGGGCGGCGCCGCCCGATAACGCACATGCCGTTTTCTTGAAGCCGGCGGGCCCCCGAGCGCCCATCGGAACCCCGCACGCCAGCGCGGGGCCAAGCGGCTCACCACTTGCGTGGTGGTTTCGGTTTGCGGGCCTCAGGTCAGTAAGTACGGCCGGTCTGGCCGAAGGGGCGGCAGCATCCGGGCGCGGAGATCATCGCAATCCAGCGCCACCGCCGGACTGATCTCGATCGGTACGGCAGGCTCGCCGTCCGGCTTGCGCGGCACGTGACAGCCGCACATCTCGAGCCAACGGGCGGCGCGGCGAACGAGGTCCCGCCGCGCCGTCGCCGGCGAGTCGTCGCCCTCCGCGTTCTTCACCGGGCTGAACTCCTCCTCGCGGCGGGTGTACAGCACCAGCGGGTTGCGCGCCAACGGAATCGCGTCGAAGACGAACATCTCCAGCTTGACCGCGTTCGGCTCGGTCGGCGTGACGACCTGGCCGGTCGCATCGACCGTGGCCACGCGCTTGTCCGCCCGGTGCCACGGCAGACTCACCGCCGCTCCGGGGGCCGTCAGTCGCTCCACAAAGGCCCGGTCGATGATGTGGACGGCGATGCTGCCGGCATCGAAACGACGGGAACCGTCCGGGTTCCGCGCGCGGGCCAATTCGGCGGGCAGGTCGCTGTATTCGATGACCGCGAGCCGGCCGTCCACGACGCAGAACACGCCCACACGCTCCGCGTCGTGGGCCTTGTGGACGGCCTTGCTGGACATCTCCGCGCCGGTGATTCGGTGCAAACCGATGAACAGCGGGTCGATGGTCCGCACCAGCGGGTTGTCAACCTGGAAGTAGCTGATCGTGTCGATTCCGCGTCGACGCATGTCATCGAGGGCGCCACTCCGCGCCAGGGCCCACAGGCTGCCGCCGTGCCCGTCCGGCGCCAGGGCGATGCGGTGCGGGGCGGCCAGGGCGATGCGACCGTCCGGCAGGAACGCGGGCATTTCGCTTTGCTGGAAGAACACGATGTCTTCCGCCGACAGGCCGAAGAAGGCGTGCTCCTCGAGAAAGCGGGTCGTGGCGTCGTGATTGGCGAGGCTGGTCATGATGTACCAGCGCGGCCGGTGACCCCAGCGACGCTCGACCCCCCGCAGACTTTCGGCGAAGAGCTGAAACAGCGGCGCGTTGCGCACCGGACTGATCTCGAACGCCCCTTTGGGGCCGTCGTGCCCAAGTCGCGTCCCCTGCCCCCCGGCCACGGTAAACGCCGCCACCTGCCCGCCCCGAATCGCCGCGACGCCCGCCTCCCAGGCTCGGCGGTACGTCTCAATCTGGTCCGCGGCGGGCTCGGGGGGATAGCAGAGCGGGGGTTCGATGCGGGCCGGTACGGAGACGGTCGGGCGACGTCGGACGTGCGAATCAATCAGGGTCCGACAACGGTCGAAGTCGATGAGGTCCAGGTCGGCCAGGAGTTCGGACCGCTGCGGGTCGGTCAGGCGGGGCCAGAAAGCCAGCAAGTGCTGCTGGCCGTACGCTTCCAGCCGCTGGCGGTGGGCCTCATAACGTTGCTGAATCGACGACATGGGCAAGTTCCGTCAAAGCGGGGCACCCCGGTGACGCGATAGGTTATACATGCGGCACGGCAGGGTCAAACGGTCGGGCGAACGCCTCCGGAACCCGTCGCGGAGGGAGGTTCTGCGCGCCGCCGCCGGCTTGGCGCTGGGCAGCCTCGCCGGGGCGACGTCCGGGCAGGAGCCGGAGCCGGCCAGTCAGCCGGCGCCAGCCGCTTCGTCCTCCGACTCGCGTCCCTGGTGGCTGGGGCCGCGGTACCCCCGGTCGCGCGTGGTCGAGATTCAGGACGCGCGGGTTCTGGTGGACGGGCGTGCCGACGAGGTGATCCTGGCCGACTTGATCGACCTCGGCTTGCGCGTGCTCACGGGGCTTCCAACCGCGACGGAAGCCCTCCGCCACGTCCTCGGCCCGGCCCGGCGAATCGCGGTGAAGTTCAACCACGTTGACGCGGAGCGGATCGGAACCAACGAGGCGGTCGCACGGGTACTGGCGGCCGCTCTGGCGGCGGCCGGGTACGGTTCCGACACCGTCACGTTCGTCGAGGCCCCGAGCGGGCTGGCCGGTGAGCTGAAGATGGCCCCGCCGCCGTCAGGCTGGGGGCCGGCTATACGGGTTAGCGGGCGCCTCGAAGGGGTAGCGAACTGGGTATATGAGAGCGACGCGATCATCAACGTGCCGTTTCTCAAGGCCCATACTATCGCGGGCATGTCCGGGGCCATGAAGAACATCTCGTACGCTGCCATTCGCCACCCGGCGCGGTACCATGACAGCGGCTGTTCGCCGTACATTGGCGAAGTGATTGCAAACAAGGAGCTTAGCTCGCGTCTGAAGCTCACGATCGTCAACGCGCTGCGCGTACTCGTGGATCCGGGAGGTGGGGAGAAACCCAGCACTCTGGGGGACGTCGGTCGGTTGCTGTTCGGGTTTGATCCGGTGGCGCTCGACACGGTGGGGCTGGAAGTGCTCCTGCGACTACGCCGCGATCTGGGGGTCACAGGTCGGCTTCAGGCCCCGTCCGTCGCGGCAGCGGGGGAGTTGGGGGCGGGGCGATGCGCCGCGTACGGGATTGACCGCCTGCCGGCCACGTTGGGATCGTGAGCGTTCCCGGTTCTGTCGTGCGGTCGCGTTTCGCGGGGAAAGCCGTTGACACCCGGGCTGGGGTCGCTATGCTTAGAAGGGTGAGTTGGACGGGATCGGATGAGGATTTCATAGAAGGTCATCATAAGTTCATTCTTCGCCTCGTTGTTCATCCTCGCCCTTCATAACGCTTCCGCGTTCGTTCCCGCCTCGCAAGTCATGCAACACGCTCTGGGTCTGCCCGTTTCTTGCGGTCGAACCTGGGGAGTGTAAGTGCCATGCTTGCCCGTCACCCTGCAAAGAGCATTCACTGCGCCGCGGTCGTGCTCCCATGGCGGCCGGGTTGTCGGTCGGTGTTCGACCGGGAACTTCGAGGCGCAGCGGTCGGTTCTCCGCCCGGTTGACGCTGTTCTGGGCAGTGTCGGCGGAATGACGGGCCGTCCGGTTGGCGGCCATTGGCAGTTTCGCTCTTTTCCATTATGGTTAACCCGAACCGCCGAATCGCTCGTCAGACGGACTGACCGAGTTCGCGGCACATGGGAAGGCACAGGAGGTTCTCTGTGAAACGCAAGAGAGGATTTACGCTGATTGAGTTGCTGGTCGTGGTGGCGATCATCGCGCTGCTGATCTCCATCCTGCTGCCCAGCCTGGCCCGCGCACGCGAGATCACCAAGCGTGCCGTGTGCGCGTCCAACCTGCGCGGCATCGGCCAGTCCATGAAGGTGTACGCGAACGACAACAACGACTGGTACCCGGCGGGGCCGTTCAAGGTGAGCCAGAGCACAACTCAGGGGAACGGAATCACCTACATCGAGCGCATGTCGCTCAATCTGACCTCGCCGCTCACCAGCGGCGATATCACCGAGACGCATCCGAGCCGGTCGCTCTTTCTGCTGGTGATCAACGGCAGTTGCGCTCCGAAGCAATTCACTTGCCCCAGCATTGGCGACCAGGAAGACGACATGCGCAATGGGAGCGGTACCACCATCGTATCCGCGCAGCCGGGCGTCAACCGTTGGGACTTCAAAGGATACCCGTACGTGAGCTATGGGTATCAATTGCCGTTCGGCCCCAAGGCCAAGCCGAACGAAGGCCTCGATCCGCGCATCGTCCTGATGGCCGACAAGGGACCGTTCTTCCAGTCCGGCGCGGGCGGTACCGGCACGGAGTGGTGGACGAAGGATGCGTATATCTCGACATTGGGCGCGCAGGGCGCTGAGGTGAAGAGAATCACCGGTGGATCGACCATCAACGATGCGCTTCGTCTTAGCGCCGACAAATGGAAGGACTACAACAGCCGCAACCACGCCGGCGAGGGCCAGAACGTGCTATACGGTGACGGGCACGTGGAGTTTCAAAAGAAGCCGATTGTGGGTGTGAACTCGGACAATATCTACACGGTCCAGCGTTCTTATGAGCTACTGGACGCGCTGTACGGCAGCTGCCCGGCCAACCAAAAAGGGCCCTTCACACAGACGGACTCGTTCATCGTTCCCTAATTGACGGTGGACATTCTCGATCGTGAGCGGGCGTGGCGGATCGACTTGGTCCGTCACGCCCGCTTCGTTGATCGATTTCACAGATGCGCGGGGGCGGGGGGGGCCGGCGAGCAGGGCGTCCGCGCGTTGAGCGGAACGCCCCGGCGCCGTCGTTTCACGCACGGGCGGCGCGAACAATGCGCGGCGAGGTGAAGCTCGCACCACAAGAGCTCACAGGCCGCAAGCGGAGGCCGCGGCCGAGACGGCCCACGCCGCCGCATATGCCAGCGTGGTCATGCCCACGAACGACGCCACCGGCCACACCCACAAGCCCGTCTCGCGGCCGATCACGACCAGCGTGCTGGCACATTGGGCACACAGCGCGAAGAACACCATCAGCGAGAACGCCACCGGCAGGGTGAACAGGGGCCGGCCCGTGTCATGGTGCGTCATGCGCCGCACGGCGTCGCGCAACGACTCGGTCTCGGCGTCGGCGTCCGCCCCCAGGTTGGCCACGGTGCCCAGCGTGGCGATGATGACCTCGCGGGCCGGGAACGACGCGATGACGCCGATGCCGATCCGCCAATCCCACCCCAACGGCCGAATCGCGGGCTCAATGGCCCGTCCCAAACGACCGAGGTAGCTGTCGCGCAGGTACGCTCCGGCCAGTTGCGCCTCGTAGGTCGCGTCGTCCCAATCCGCCGTGAGGCGCTGTTGCTGGACTTGTTGCAGTATCCGCGGATCGCGGGGGAAGTATCCCAGGGCCCACACGACGAGGTTGACGAGCAGAATGATCGTCCCGGCCCGGACCAGGAAACTGCGGCCGGCATGCGTCATCCGCTGCACGATGGTCCTCAGCCCCGGCCGTTTGTAGCTGGGCAGTTCCATCAGGAACGCGGGGTCGGGGCCCGCCAGCACCGTGCGCCGCAGCAGCAGGGCCACCGGGATGGCAACGACCACGCCCACCAGGTACATGGCCAGCATCACCAGGGCATCCAGACGTATCCATCCGCCGAGCCACTGTCGCGGCGGCACGAACGCCCCGATCAGCAGGATGTAGATGGGCAGCCGGGCCGAGCAGCTCATGAACGGGGCCAGCATGATCGTGATGACCCGCTCGCGGCGGTCGGCAATCGCCCGCGTGCCCAGGATGGCGGGGACGGCACACGCGAAGGCCGACAGCAGGGGGATGAACGCCCGGCCACTGAGCCCCAGCGGTCGCATCAGCCGGTCCACCATGAACGCGGCGCGGGCGAGGTAGCCGCAATCCTCCAGGACCGCGATGAACAGGAACAGGATCAGGATTTGCGGCAGGAACGCGACCACGCCACCGACCCCCGCCAACAGGCCGTCGATGACGAGGCTCCGCGCGAAACCGGCCGGCAGCAACGCTTCCGCCGCCCGCCCCACGAGGTTGATCCCGCCGTCGACGAGGTCCATCAGCGGCGCGGCGCCGGCATAGATGGCGTAGAAGAGCGCGTACAGAACCAGCGCCAGGGCGAGCGCGCCGTAGACGCGATGGGTCAGCACGCGGTCCAGTCGCTCGGACCAAGTGATCCCCGACGGACGCCGGCGCGCCACCACGCCGTCCAGAACGCGGCTCGCCCAGGCGTAGCGGGCCTGCACCTCGTCCGGCGTCGGCGGTTCCGGCGACGTGCAAGCCAGCCGCCCCCTCACCGTTGTTGTCCCCTGGGGGAGCGCAAGCGTTGGAGACGGGGCCGGCGCGCTGAGCGACCCCTCGACGGCGCGAACCAAGGGGGGCACCGTCTTGGGGCGGACCGCGACGACCGGAACGACCGGTACACCCAGCCGCCGGGACAACTCGCCCGCGTCAATCACGAGGCCGCGGGCCTCCGCGATGTCGGTCATGTTGAGAGCGATCACCAGCGGCTTGCCGATCTCCAGGAGCTGGCTGATCAGGTACAGGTTGCGCGTGGGATTGGAGGCGTCGACGACGGCGATGATGCAGGCCGGCGCCGGCTGCCCAGGCACTCGCCCGGCCAAGGCATCACAGAGGATTCTCTCATCCGGCGACGCCGCCACGAGGCTGTAAGTGCCGGGCAAGTCAACGAGGGTGAGCGGTCGGCGGGCCTGCCGGATGAGACCGCGGGCCACATCGACCGTGACGCCGGGGTAGTTGGCTACATGGCGGCGGAAGCCGGTCAGGGCGTTGAAGAGGGCCGTCTTGCCGGTGTTGGGGTTGCCCACCAGCGCGATGATGACCGGCGCGTTAGCGTGATCTTGGTCCGCGGGGTCGGATGAACCGGCGGCGTGTGCCGCGAGAGGTTGGCGGGTGGACACCGGGTTCGTCTCGGATCATGCCCGGCCGAGGCGGGAGGCTACAGGCTCGTCACATCAAGGAGGGCCGCCTCGGTCGAACGCAGGGAGAGCTCGTAGTCGCCGACGCGGAGCTGCAAGGGGTCGCCCAACGGGGCGCGCCGCAGCACCTGCACCTCGGCCCCACAGATCAACCCCATTTCCATGAGCCTACGGGAGAGGGGGTTGTCGGTTCGGACACCGGTGACGCGGAAGCGGGTGCCGGGCTTCGCCAGATCGAGCGACATTCGACGCACTCCCAAAGGAAGCGGCGGACAAGCCGATGACGTTAGCGACTGCTTTATATATAATACATCGGATTGGCACACGGTGCAATGGGTACGGGGGGCGAGTTTTTCTTGGCGCCGGTCCGCGTGGTCCTATAACTTTGAGTGAGCTCACTTAAGTTTGGGCCCGGATCCACGCGGCTATACGGGCATTCAGCGACATGGAACGTTGAACAGGAGGGGGGCGAGCCTTCCGGGGAGCTGCGGCTCGGCGGGAGCCTCGCCCTCCCGTGTCGCGTGATCGCAAATGCCCGTTTAGTCGCGGGGCGGGGCGGGGCGGGTTCGGACTACGGCCCTTACTGCTTCGTCGGGTCGTTGACGATCACTTTGCCGGGGGCGACGGAGTTGTTGCCCGACCCATGGTCATCGATGAACCCGATGACGTAATACGTCCCGGGCTCCAACGTGTTGGGAACCTGCCAGACGAAGCTGTCCTGGACATCGTCGGGATCAGCCTTCCGCCCGGAGAGAATCTCCAGCCGCTTCTCGGTCGGCGTCAGCGGCGAGGGATTGGTGTCCACCACCAGGCGAATCGTGGCCTTCTTGTTCGGGTCGTCGTCGCGCCACCGAATCGTGACCATGGCCCCCGGGTCAACCTTAGTAACCGACGCGGGGTTGAGCAGGGCGATCAGCGGTTGCTTCTTGGTGGTGCGGCGGAAAACGAGGCCCTCCGCCTCGGCGGTTTTCGGCGAGCCTTCTCCAGTGCTGACCGAGAGGAACACGCGGTAGATGCCGGCGCCGACGTTCGCCCCGCCGGAGTCCTTGCCGTTCCAGTCGAACGGATCGGGGTCTGCGTTCTTCTTGACGAACTCCTGCGAAAGAATCGTCTTCTCGTTGCCGTTGGAGTGGCTGTCGTCCGTGTCGATCTTGATGTCAACGAGGCAGTCGGCGGTCTGGTTCGTCTTGTACTCGATGGTCAGCTGGTCGTCGCTGGTGAGGAAGGTCACGTCTTCGGCGGGCTCGGTGATTTCCGGCTGCCCGGATTGCGACCCACTGCCCTCCTTGACGGTGATCTGGCCGAGGCCCTCGACCGTGAGCGCGGGGTTGACGTCATCGGTCACAAACGCGAACAGATTGTAAGTTCCCACGGGGACGTCATCGTTGTCGATATCCTTGCCGTCCCACTCGAACGAACTGCCGGACGTGGTTTCCCCGGTGGTCGTTCCGGGACCAGTCCCCCCGGTTTCGGTCTCGGTCTCGGAGCCGTCGCCGGTCCGCGTAGTCCCTTCGTCGTCGGTGCCCGACGTGGGAGACCTGCTCTGGTCGCCCTTGTCGGTGCTCGAGCCCTCCAGGTCAACTTCGTGGATGTAGATCTCGTTGTCGTTGTCGTGGTTCGTGTCGGGGTCGAGGCCGATGCGGATGGTCGCCGACTCGTCCTTCGCCTTCCAGGCGATCACCAGGTCCGGGTCCACGCCCGGGCGGAACGTCACATCCGCCTTCGGCTTCGTGAACACGAACGTCGGTGCGGCATCCACCGTGATCTTGCCGGCGGCCGTCACTTCACGCGCGAGGCCGGTGGTGGCGATGCGACCGACGATGGCGTAGGGACCTGAGAATCCGGCGGTGTCCCAGTTAACGGTGCCGGAGTCGCCCGTGCCCTGGAGCTCGAACGTCGCGACGGTCGTGGTCTTGAGCGAAGCGGTCCGCGACTCGACGCGGATGGCGATCGTGGCCGGCGCGCCGGAGAGGTTGGCCGCGGACCATTCGATCTTCACGGTCGTGCCGCCGCCGACGGTCTTGTCGGCGTCCGGCTTGCCAATGGCCAAGGCGAGCGTCTGGCCGGCGACCGGCTCGCGGGCGGTGTTGTCGATCAGAGGGAAGCACGTGGTGCCGAGCAACAGGCTGGTCAAACCCACAGCCGAGAGAACCAACGCGGTGCGCATCTCGTCTCCTACCTTTCGCAGGCAGCGCCGACCCGTGCAACCAGAGACAGGGCCGCTTCGTTTATCGGCCGGTTATCCCGGGTCGGTCCATCGGGGCCGCGCGAACGGCCTTACCCGTGGCGACCACGGGAGCCCGAGCCTGCCCACACTTCATTATTCAACGGACGGGTGTCCCGATCAAGCCGTTTGCGGCCCTCAAGTTGGCAACCGGCCCCCCGGGCGTTAACATCCCCGGTTTGGGACTTGCCGATAGACCCGATAATGGGATAGCACGTGGCGGCGGTAGGCCCGTCACGGGCGGACGGCGTGGCCGGCGAAGGTGTAACGATGACAACGGGCAAGTGGATCGGTGTCGCGGGGCTGGCGTGCGGACTAGCGGCGGGGCTCGGCGGGCCGGGTTGCACCAAGACCCTGATCTTGAACCTCACCAAGGAACGCACTGGCAACATCACCGTCGTGTTCGTCAACGACACGCCCTACACGGCGTCGTTCTCCTACGGGACCTGGGACGCTTGGGACAAGACCCCGGGGACCGTCAACATGCAGCAGTTGCGCTTGGCGGCCCGGACGACCAGTGACGCCGGCACGTTGCCCTGTGCCCGCAACATGTCGATCGGGACCCCGGAGTTCATCGCCCGGGCCATCGCCACCAAGGCCGACGAGTCGGTGCAGGACTTTGACCCGGATGCCTTCACCGAGGTGGTGAACTTCTCCAGCGGCGACGAGGGGACCGGGACGGGCGGCCTGGCGACCGAGGGGACGGCGGCGGGGATCGAGAAGCTGCTGGGCGTGCACTACAGTTGTGCCGATGAGCTGATCTTCACGTTCGTCCAGGACCCGGACGCACCCGGGGGGTTCCGGATCGACTTCGAGGTCATCCTGGACAAGCTACCCAACGAGTAGCACCCGGTTGGCGGCCCGGTCCCGGCGGGGTAACCTGCGCGCAGCGTTCGCGGCGCGGCGTGATGTCGTGCCGCGCGGCGACGCGGAGGCAGGGACCGATCATGGCCAAGGTGATTGCGGACAAGGTGGCGGCGGACATGGGGGCGGCCTCGTGGATTCGCGAGATGTTCGAGAAGGGCCGCCGGCTCAAGGCCGAGCTCGGCGACGACCGCGTTTTCGACTTCTCGCTTGGGAACCCGAACGCAACGCCGCCGACGGCGTTCTTCGAGGCGCTCGCGGCGGTGGCGCGGGATCGCGCGCCGGCGTTGCACCGGTACATGCCTAACCCGGGGTTTGACGACGCGCGGGCCGCCGTCGCCCGCTTCGTCAGCCGCGAATACCGCGTCGAGGTCGATCCGGCCGGGATCATCCTTACCACGGGGGCCGCCGGCGGCATGAACGTCGTGCTGCACGCGATCTGCAACCCGGGGGATGAGGTGCTGATCCTGGCCCCCTTCTTCCCAGAGTATCGTTTCTACGCGGAGCAGGCCGGGGCCCGTCCGGTGGTGGTGCAGACCGACGCGGAGTTCCAGCCGGA
>CAYWYJ010000101.1:0-13854 GCA_964462635.1 uncultured Planctomycetales bacterium | reverse complement strand
GGGAGGGCGAGCCTCCCGGCGAGCCGCGGCTCGGCAGGAGCCTCGCCCTCCCATGCCGCACAACTGCGAATACCCATTTAGCGTAGCGGAGGGGGGCCGGGCGTCAACGCGGCGTCCGCAAGCTGTCGTTGCGCGGCCGACGCCGGTGACCGGCTCCACATGAGGCGGGAGCCCCCGGCGCTACGGCACTCTGTGGGTATTGAGGGACATGCCACACTGGAAGGGAGCGCGAGCGTCCCGCCGAGCCGAGCGGGAGGGCGGGCCTCCCGGCGGGCCGCGGCTCGGCAGTCCCGGCGCGCCGGGATCGCCGTCCCTGGTCCCATGATCGTCAAGGCTTTGCAGTTCCGGCCTTCCTCTGCGTCTCGGTGCCTCTGTGGTTCCGCTACGCGAAGGCGGACCGGTTACGGCGCCGTCAGCAGCGCCACGAAGGGGTTGATGTCGCCGAAGTTCGTGTGGCCGTCGCCGTTGATGTCGCCCGTGCGCAGACTGCAATTCGGGAACGCGGCCTGGTAGGCCGCCGGGTTCGTCAGGGCCAGCACAAACGGGTTGATGTCGCCGAAGTCGATCCGCCGGTCGCAGTTCAGATCGCCGGTGATGAAGCCGAAGAGCCCGTCGATGAGCCAGATGTTGTCGGCGTTGGTGCCGCTGCACACGACGCCCACGCGGTCGGTCGCGCCGAAGATCGTGAGGTAGTTCGGCTCGTCGTCGACCTTGAAGCGCGGGGCGATCTGCTGCCCCGTGGCCACGTCGAAGGTGTATACATAGTCGTCGGGGTAGATGACCGACGTCGCCACCGCCCGTCCGTCCGCGGTGAAGGCGACCGTCGCGCTGCCCTGGGGGGCCACGGTGCCGCCGAAGTTGGCGTTGGAGATCAGGCGGAGGTTGTAGGGATCGCTGACATCGACGAAGGCCAGGCCCCGCGACCACAGGCAGGCGACCGTGCTGCCGTGGATGGCGATGTCGTCGCCATAAAGCTGGGTGCCGAAGGTCAACCCGTCCGGGTCGAGCAGCGTCAGAGTGATCACGTCGAACGAGTACAGCACGCGCTCGTTCGACGACACGAAGCCGGTCCGCCCGTCCGCCGCGAAAACGATGTTGTCGTTGGAGCCGAAGGTGTTGACGCCGGGCAGCGTGATCACGCCGGCGAGCGTCAGGTTGCGCGGGTCGCTGACGTCGGCGACCATGATCCGGCCGTTGGTCGTATCGACGATGGCCAGCCGCGTGCCGGCCAGCGCAATGCGATCGGGGTTGCCGGGCAGCGTTAGGCCGTCGGGGTCCTCGAACTTCATCGCCTGGATGTTGAACGAGTACAGCGTGTCGTTGGGGAACGAGGCGACGTAGCCGATGTAGCCACTTGCATCCACCTCCACGTTCTGGCCTTGGATGTTCACCCCCTGGCCGAAGTCGATCGCGCCGACCGCGACCAGGTTCCGCGGGTCACTGATGTCCACGACATACACGCCCTGGGCCGGGAACCAGCCGGGAATCACCAGCCGGTCGTTCGGGAAGAGGTACGCATCGCTGGCCGTGCCCGGCGCCGGCAGCGGCAGGCCGTCCGGGTCCAGCAGCGCCCCGGTCACCAGCGAGAACGACCACAGCGTGTCGTTGTCGAACGAGGGTACGTAGCCTACGGTCCCGTCGATGGCGAACGACGTGTTCTGGTAGAACTGCGCGGGGTCCGGCGGATTCACCACGCGGGCCACTTGCGCGAGCGCGGCCGGGGTCGCACCGACCGCGAACACCAGGACCACAATGAGCGTCCATCTGCGTTGCATCGTCGCACCTCCTCAGACTCTCCCCACCGCATTCCATGTCGGACAGACGCCGCGTCCACCGGCGTGACACCAAACGCTACGGGCTGGTCAACAGCCGCACGAACGGGTTGATGTCGCCGAAATCCACCCGCCCGTCGCCGTTGATGTCGCGGTTCGGCAGCGGGCAGTTGGGGTATTGCTGCTGGTAGCCGCCCGGGTTGGTCAGCGCGAGCACAAACGGGTTGATGTCGCCGAAATCGACCGCGTAGTCGCAGTTCACGTCCCCTACTCCCTGGCACTCGTCCGGGGTTCCGTCGTGGTTCACGTCGGTACTGGTGCCCGCGAGGATGTCCTGTGCATCGGGGACGCCGTTGGCGTTGCAGTCGTAGCTCCAGATCCACGCCCCCAGGTACAGCATCGCGTTGAGGAACTGCTGACAGATGGCGGGCATGGTGTTGTTTCGCACCTCGATGCCGAACGCCCAGCGTCCGCCGACGGCGTAGCTGTAATTGGTCGAGCAACCTGAGACGGGGTACGCCACCTCGTAGATCGTGCCGATGTCGTAGGTGCCGCCGCCCGCCGCCGCGATCCGGTCGCGCATCTGCCCGCCGAGCTGGAGATACGTGGCGTGCTCGGGGCAATGATCGGGGATGTGCCCCCAGACCCACATGATCCACGGGACGTAGCCGTGCAGGTCGACGTGGACGCGGATACCGGGCTCGGCCAGGATCAGATCGCGCAGGTGCTGCGTCTCGGGCTCGGAGAAGGGGTACGCCCCGCCGGAGGGGTCCTGCCCCGCGCCGGGGCCGTCCCAGTTGCGGTTGAGGTCCACATTGTGTGCGTTGTACCGGCGGTTCCGCACGTACCCGTCGGGGTTCATGATGGGCAGCAGGACCCACTCGACGCGATCGACCAGGGCGGCGACCTGCGGGTTGGTCTGGTAGTTGGTGAGCAGGTGGTTGGCGATGTACGCGACGATCGACGACGTCGCCGATTCGTTGCCGTGCTCCGCGCCGTGGAAGAAGACGGTGGGCTTGGCGTAGCCGGGGCCGGTCAGGCGCAGGGCCCACAGCGGGCGGCCCTCGACCGACAGACCCAGGTTTTCCATCGAGACCAGGTTGGGGTAGGTGGCGACGAGCTGCTGCATGAACTGCACGTGTTCGTCGTAGGTGCGCAGGGCATCAAAGAAGCCCGCGTCCTGCGGGCCGCCGAAGGCGTTGTTCAGATACGTCTGGAGATCGGGGATGACGACCGCGTACTCCAGGCCGCTGAAATCCAGCATCGGCAGCGCCGCCGGCGCGACGCGCGCCTCGACCAGCCCCGGCTTGATGACCTCGGACCAGACCTCGAAGTCGTCGCCGAGCGATTGCAGGCCGCGGACCGTGTCCATGTCGAGGGCGTCGCGGACGACGATGTGGACCACCTGATGGCCGTCAAACCCGGTCGGCGGGGCCGCCGCCGACGGGGCCGCAAGCAGGCCCATCAGGGCGCCGCACGCCAATGCGGGGCCCAGCAGCCCGCCCTGTGCGTGGTGGGTTTTGTCAGCAATTCTGCGTGCCACGACGACCAAGCCCATTCCAACCAGCGCAATGCGATGCATGTCGTTTCCTCCAGGCGGCGATATCACCGTGCGCACTGTCGCGCCAACCGTACCGCAAGGCTCTGCCTTGCGACTGCGGCAAGGCGGAGCCTTGCCGTACGACCCGCGGCGCGGATTCGCGCGCGCCGATTCAGGGGTTTGTCAGCAGCCGCACAAACGGGTTGATGTCGCCAAAGTCCACAAAACCGTCCGCGTTGATGTCGCCGTTCATGATGTCGCAGTACGGAAACGCCGTGGCGTAGCCAGCCGGGTTGGTCAGCGCCAGCACGAACGGGTTGATGTCGCCGAAGTCCACCAGCCCGTCGCAATTCTGGTCGCCGACCCGGTTGCTGCTGACGGCGACAAGCTGCGCCAATACGTCGGTCCGGGTCGGCGAACTCGAGTAGTCCACCCACGTGACCAGGAACAGGCCCGCGAGGGTGCCGGTCTCGATGCGCGGGGCGCTGGTGCCGGCGTCGTTGAGCCGCAGCACGTTGCCCAGCTCGGCGCCGTCGTCGTCGAGCAGTAGCACGAACAGCTCGCCCGTGCCGTAGTCACACCACGCCAGCAGGAACACGCCGCGCACCGCGTTGTACACGACGAACGGTGCCAGCCGGTTGGGGCTGCTGACGATCGTGAACGGCGACCCGATCAGCGTCCCGGTCGGGCCCACGAACTGGCCCAGGATGTCGCCCGCGGAGAAGCGGCTGAAGATGACGAGATAGCGATCGTTGATCGGGTCAAACGCCACGCTCGCGGCCAGCCCCGACTCGGGGAAGATCGGACTGATGGTGAACGGGTTCGTGGCCAGCGCCCCGTCGGCGTTGATGATCCGTCCCATCAGGTCCTCGGCCGTCTGGTCCCGCCAGGTCGCCAAATACTGGTTGGCGTTGCGGTTCCACGCCACTTGCCCGGCCGGGGCCGGGGCGCCCGTGGTCGCAATCGCGATCCCGCCCCCCACCGGCTGACCGTTGGCGTCAATCCGCTGGCCGCGAATGCCGGCGACCCCGCCGCCCGCGAAATTGCGGGCCTCCAGGAAGAACTCGCCGCTAATCGCGTTGCGGACCAAGGTCGGCTCCAGGCCGCCATTGGAGAGGTCCAGCGGCGACGTAATCAATCCGCCGGTGGCGGACGCCAAGGCCCCGTACGTGTGGTTGAAGCCGGGGCTGCCCGGGCCGCCGCCCTGGTAGCGCCAGGTGATCAGATACCGGTTGTTGATCGGATCGTACGCGATCGACGTGTCCGTCGTGGAGTCCGTCCCGACGACGATAGGGACGTTGTCGCCCAGCAGCTTCCCATCGGCGGAGACCCGCTGGGCGTACACGTCGTTCTGCCCGCTGATGCGCGAGTCGAACCAGGCCACGCGGTACTCGTGGTCCACGCCGTTGTACGCGACGGACACCCCGCCGACATTCGTCGTCACGCCGGTATTCAGGACCAAGTTGCCGCCCACGAGCTTGGGGACCACGCCGCCCGCCCCGCTCGTCGCCGCGCCCCAAGCCAGGACCACGCCGGCCGTCACATAGCGAAAGCTCAGAATGGTGCGCCGCATCGTGCCTCCTCCACTTCGCTTCGGACGTGCGTCCGAACGACGCGCCTACCGACCCGCCGCGCTGCCCCGGGCGCGCGGGGCGGCCGCGTCGTCAACGCTGTTGCGCACATTGTACCGCGCCCCGCCCCCCCCGCTGAGCAGTTTTCGACAGAAACGTTGGCGCAAACGGACACACTACCCCCCTTGGGCCGCTGCGCGCGGCGTCTGTTCGTGAACCGGGGTGGCAATTCACCGCAGACGCCGGGCAACGGGCGTGACGCGCGCAGCCCCACCGTGCCGGCCCCCCACCCGGTGCTCGGCAGGCCCTTCACACTTCGCCGGCTACGGGTTCGTCAACAGCCGCACGAACGGGTTAATGTCGCCGAAATCCACCACGCCGTCTTCGTTGATGTCGCCGTTGAGCAGCGGGCAGCCGGGGTAGGCGATCTGCCACGCGCCCGGGTTCGTCAGCAGCAGGACGAACGGGTTGATGTCGCCGAAATCCACGAAACCGTCGCAGTTCACGTCGCCCTTACGGATCGCCGGCCCCCAGGGCCAGGGGTCCTTGGCCGCCTGGTACACCTCGGCGGGAATCCCGGCGTTGGGCACCTGCAACCAGGCGATGACCTGCAAGTTGTTCTTGATCCACGCGGGGTCCAGCGTGAAGCCGCGCTGGACGACCGTACACTGGCCGGGAACCAAGTCAATGTCGATCGTCTCAGCCGCGGCGCGGAACGTGTTGCGCGAGTAGCTCGGCGTCGTGGGGTAATAGTCCTCCACGATCACCGCGTACGCCCGCAGCCGCAGGGGGTTGGCCCCCGCCTCCAGGCAGCCGCGCAGCGTGGCCTGGTAGTTCTCGCCGGACACCTGGGCCATCTCGACCGTCAGCGTGACGGGCGTGGGCACGGCTTGGCGCTGGATGAACTTGCTCTGGTAGGTGTTGATGGGCCAGGCGTCGAAGAGGCCGTCGTACGCGAACCACGGCACGCCGTCGCCCCAGATGTTGTAGAACACGCCCCGCGCCTCGCCCCAGGCGGTGGCATAGGCGTCGCGCACGTGGTATTCGACGACCGCAAACGTGTTGGGGTATTGGTTGATGAGGCCGCTGACCACGGGACCCGCGGTGGCGCAGGTCCCTCAGCTCAGCATCGTGAAGTACTCGCCGAGGACCATTCGGTCGGCGGCGACCCCCGGGGCGGCGGCCAGCGACAGCGCCGCGATGGCGATGGGCCACCCCCAATTCGAACGAAAACACGCGGGCATGATTCTCTCCTTCCGCCCGGGGAACCGGCCGACCACCGCAACGTCCCGATCGTTGTCACCCGGCGGCGGCCGAGGCCGCGGTGTCCCCTGATCCTACCGATTTGCCCGCCGCCCTGTCGAGGCAAAACCGGCGCTTCGGACGTGGGCCCGTGGTCCCCGGGTATAATGGGATGGCCGGGGTGCGGCGTTTCGCGGCGACGCTGCGGCACGCGGTCGTCCGGCGTTTGCCCACCCCAACCGGTGCGAGGCGTGCGCATGACGCGAAACCGGGGCGATCGCCGAATCATGGCCTGGGGCCCGCGGCTCATTGGCCTGATGGCGGCCTGCGCTGCGGCCGGCCCGGCGGTGACGCCCGCGGTGGCCGACATCTTCCACCTAGAGAGCGGCGGGACGCTGGAGGGGCAGTTACTTTCGGCCGCCGACGGGCACTACACGATTCGCACGACCGTCGGCCTCATCCGCATTCCCATCTTGTCCGTCAAACGCGTCGAGGTCGCGGACACCCCGTTCGAGGAGTATGACGCCCGCGTCCAACGGGCCGCCGACACACCCGCGGACCAAACGTCCCTGGCGGAATGGTGCGACGAGCAGGGTCTGCGAACCGAAGCCCGGCGGCACTGGCAACGCGCCCTGGAACTCGACCCCGACTACGCCCCTGCCCGCCGCGCCTTGGGGTACGTCCGCGTGGGCGAGTTGTGGGTGGATGGCCGCCGGCGGGCCGCCGCCCCACGCGACCCCGCAGTGACCACTACTCCGGTGGACGACCCGGCCCGCGTCGCCCGCATGATACAAGCGCAGTGGCGGCAGCGGATTCGCGCGATCAAGCGCTCGTTCCTGGACAGCTCGACCCCGCGTTTGATCGACGAGGGGCGCCTCCGGATTCTCGAAATCCGCGACCCCCTGGCCATCCTGCCGCTGGCCGAGACACTCGGGGACGGCAGCCCACTGTGCCGGCAGGTGCTGGTCGAGGCCCTCGCCGCGTTTCCCGACGACGAAGCCACCATGAACCTGGCGATCCTGGGGCTGCTGGACCCGGAGTCCGACGTTCGCGAGCAGGCCCTGCACGAGATCGGCCGACGCCGGGACGCGCGCGTCGTCGCCCAGTACCGCGATGCCCTGCGCACCGGCGACGACGTGCTGGTGGCCCGGGCGGCGGCGGCGCTCGGCTTCCTCGCCGCGGACGAAGCGGTCCCCGACCTGATCGACGCCCTGACGGTGGCACGCAACAAGTGGGTGGAAGTACCCACCCGTCGCTGGGTGCAGTTCTGGCCGCACGCCTTCGCGGCCCCGATCGTGATCTCCTGTTACAGCGGGGTCACGTTGGCGTCCCATGAGCCGCGAGTGGGCGTCTGCCGCGGGTCGCTCTGCGGCCAATGGGCGGTGGGCGAGAACCGCTGGGCCTACCGCCGCGTCACCGTCCGCCGCACCGAGGTCCTCGAAGCCCTCAGACGCATCACCGGGGAGAACTTCGGGTTCGAGCG
Source organism: uncultured Planctomycetales bacterium (assembly GCA_964462635.1). Lineage (GTDB taxonomy): Bacteria > Planctomycetota > Phycisphaerae > UBA1845 > Fen-1342 > JBFMAI01. Next base: position 6,246 of record CAYWYJ010000101.1, on the reverse strand, counting down.
CGAGCGCTGGCGGCGGTGGTACGCCGGCCGCGATTCCTGACGGACCCGCGGTCCGCACCGGCATGACGGGGCCTGCCTGCGCGCCCATAATGCCGCCCATGCACGTGTGCCATGTGATCACGCGGCTGATCGTCGGCGGGGCGCAGGAAAACACGGTCCTGACCTGCGAGGGGCTGCACCAGCGCGGCTACCGCGTGACGCTCATCAGCGGCCCGACGCGCGGCCCGGAGGGCAGCCTGGTCGCGCGGGCCCGGCAGGGAGGTTACACCTTCATCGAGCTGCCCGAGCTGATTCGCCCGGTCAATCCCTGGATGGACTTTCGTGCCCGGCGCTACCTGGCCATGGAGTTTCGCCGCCTGCGGCCCGACATCGTTCACACCCACAGCAGCAAGGCCGGCATCCTCGGCCGGCTGGCCGCACGCGACACCCGCGTGCCCCTCGTTGTCCACACGATCCACGGCATGAGCTTCAACCGGACGCAGCCGTGGCTCGTCCGCCGCACGTACGCCGCCCTGGAATGGTGGGCGGCCCGCCGCTCGGACGCGATCGTCACCGTGGCCGACGCGATGATCGCGCAGAGCGTTGCGGCCGGCATCTGTCCCCGACACAAGCTGCGAACGGTTTACTCCGGCATGGAGGTCGAGCAGTTCACGCCGAGTGCCGAGCAACGCCGCGCGGCCCGCCGCGGCTGGGGCGTGAGCGACGACGACATCGTCGTGGGCACCTGTGCCCGCCTCTTTCGTCGCAAGGGCTACGAGCAACTCATCCCGATCATGGCGGCCGCGGTGCAACGCGAACCGCGGCTGCGCTTCGTCTGGATCGGCGACGGGGCGCAGCGCGCCGAGTATGCGGCGCAGCTCGCGCGGCTGGGGTTGGCCGACCGGACGATCCTGACGGGCCTCGTGCCGCCGACGGAAGTGCCGCGGCTGCTGGCCGGCTGCGACATTCTGGCGCACACGTCGCAATGGGAAGGCTTGCCGCGTGTCGTCGTGCAGGCCCTGCTGATGCAGGTTCCCGCCGTCGCGTTCGACATCGACGGGACGCCGGAAGTCGTCCTCGACGGGCGTACCGGCCGGCTCGTGCCGCTCAATGACCTGGACGCTTTCGTCGCCGCGCTGTGTGAGCTGGCCGCCGACGCGGATGCCCGGCGCCGGCTGGGGCACGCGGGGCGGGAACTGTGTCTGGAGCGGTTCGACTGGCGGCGGATGGTGGACCAACTGGAGTCCTTGTACGCCGAGCTGGCCGCCGCGCCTCACCGGAGGCGCTGACCAGTAGCCGGCGGAGTGCCACGAAACCCACGCCTCGCCGGAGGCCGTGCTCTGACCCCCCCTCGCTTTCAGGGAGGGGTTGGGGGAAGAGAAGAAGCTGTGACTCCCCTCCCTTTCAGGGAGGGGTTGGGGGAGGGTCCCGATCGACGACGAGGACCGCGACGCCGCCCGCCCCATTGCGCCCCGCCCGGTTCCGGGGTATCCTCCCGTCCGACTGGCCGGGGGGGTGTGGCCAGGGGAGTAGCTGGACGTGCCGCGGCCCAGTGCGCCGACGATTCACGAGGTGGATTTCTGCGGCCAAGTCGCGACGGCCGTAGCCGCGATGCACGCGCAGGACCCGAACTTCCCCTTCGCCGAAGCGCGACTGGAAGGTTTCGGCACCGGCGCCGCCAAGCGGAAGCGGAAGGACCTGCGGTTCTTCGAGCCCGGCGGCAAGTTGGCCCTGTGCGGCGAGGTCAAGCTACCCGGCACGCCGGAAGGCCGCTCGCCCTATGACGAGGTGCTCGTCTGGGACGCCCACCAGAAGGCCGACAATGCCGGGGCCCAGTATTTCTTCACCTGGAATGTGAATACCTTTGTGCTGTGGGACCGGGGCCAGTGGGAGAAACCGCTCCTTGAGCGTCGCGTCCGGGAGTGGCGGCTCGGCCGGACCCTCGTCGGTCCCGCGGACGTGGCCCGCCCCGAGAACCTGGAGTTCGTCCGCACGCACTTCCTGCCCGACCTGCTGCGCGACCTGGCCGACATCTACACCGGCCGCCGGCGCGACTGGGCGATGCCGGCGGACGACATCTTCCTCCGCTCGCTGGAAAGCCACCTGGATTGGCCCGTCCAACTGGCGACGGCGTATCTGATCGACCGCACGGACCGGAACAGGGTGTTCGACGCCCGGGTCCAGCAGTGGCTGGCCGATCAAGACCGGCTCTTTGTCCGCCACGGCCCTGACCAGTGGCGGGCCGCGCTGGCCAACATGGCCAAGACGCTCGCCTACGTGTGGGCGAACCGGCTCATCTTCTACAAGGCGCTCCGCGCCCGCTTCACCGACCTTCCGCGGCTGGAACTGAGACGCAACGTCAAGACGGCCGATGACGCGGCGACGGCGTTCGACGTGTACTTCCAGAAGGCGGTGGAACGAAGCGGCGACTATGAGCCGTTACTGTTCCCGAACGCCCACGATTGGGCGTCGGCCCTCGTCTTTGAGGCCCCGAGCGCGCTGGACGCTTGGCGTGGGCTGCTGCGCGGCATCGAATCCGTGGACTTCCGCGACGTGCCGTCCGACATCGTGGGCCGCATCTTCCAGAAGCTCATCGGCCCCGAAGAGCGCCACCGCTACGGCCAGCACTTCACCGGCGATGACGTGGTGGACCTGATCAACGCCTTCTGCCTCCGTGACGGCGGCGACCGCGTGCTGGACCCGGCGTGCGGCTCGGGGAGCTTCCTGGTCCGCGCCTATTACCGCAAGCGCCGGCTCGATCCCGGACGCACCCATCAGCAAGTCCTTGGCGAGCTCTTCGGCTGCGATATCGCCCTGTACCCGGCGCACCTGGCGACGCTCAACCTGGCGGCCCGCGAGATCAACGACGAAGCGAACTACCCGCGGATCGTCCGGCGGGATTTCTTCGACACGTACCTGCCCGTCAACGGCAACGGGGGGAGCGTCCGCGGCCGTTCTGCACGCTGCCGGACGCGCATCGCGGCATGGCCGACGTGGCCTTGCCGCGACTGGACGCCGTGGTCGGCAATCCCCCGTACGTTCGGCAGGAGAAGGTCGACAAGCAGGACAAGTTGCGCTATGGGGCGCTGGCGACACGGGCGTGGCCGGACCTGGTGCTCTCGGGTCGCGCGGACCTGCACTGCTACTTCTGGCCGGTGGCGGCGAAGCTGTTGAAGCCGGACGCTTACTTCGGTTTCCTGACGAGTTCATCGTGGCTCGACGTGGAATACGGGTTCGCCCTGCAGGGCTGGATTCTGCGGCACTTCAAGCTGCTGGCCGTCATGGAGAGCAACGCGGAGCCGTGGTTCACCGACGCCCGCGTGAAGACCGTCGCGACCATCCTGCAACGCTGCGACGACGAAGCGCAGCGCATGGCCAACACCGTGCACTTTGTCCGCTTCGACAAGCCGCTGGGCGAGATCATCAAGGGGCTGTGCGGCCCGCTGGCGGACCGTGACGCGGCCTTCGATGTGCTGCGTGACCAGCTCCTCAAGGCCGAGTTCGACAAAGACGGCGACGGATACCGACTCGTCGCGGTGCGCCAGGAGAAACTGTGGCGCCTGGGGGTGCGCGCCGGGGCCATCGTCCCCGACCTGGCGACCGAGAGCACCCCGGCCGAAGCCGGCGACGAAGATGTGGAGGACGACGACACGGCCGGACAGGACGCCTGTTCGTCGAACCACCAGAACCACATGGCCTTTCACGAAGGCGAGTACGTCGCCGGAAAGTGGGGACGCTACGTCCGCGCCCCCAGCATCTATTTCCGGATCTTGGAACGCTTTGGCCGGCGTTTCGTCCCGCTCGGCGAAATCGCTACCGTGCGGTTCGGCGTCAAGAGCGGCTGCGACGCGTTCTTCATGCCGACGGACGTCACCGCGCGGGCCCTGCGCGAATTCGGCACGGGCGCAGCCTTCAAACGGCGGGCCAGCGGCGCTCCGCGGAAGGACGTGGAAAGCGGGAAGCTCCGCATCGTGAAAGCCGGCGACGGTAGCATCCACCCGATCGAAGCCGAGTTCCTCGCCCCAGAGCTTCATTCACCGATGCTGATCGATCGCCCGGTGGTCCGGGCCAAGGACCTGGACCGCGTGGTGTTGTTGGTCGGCCAGCCGATGAAGGACCTGCGCGGGACGTGGGTATACAAGTACCTGAAGTACGGCGAGCAGGCGCCGTTTGCCTCGAAGAAGTCGAAGGCCGTGCCGGTCCCGCAGCGTTCGACGTGCGCCGCGCGCGACCCCTGGTACGACCTGACGAACCTCGTGAAGCCGGGCTTCGCGTTCTGGCCGAAGGCCCAGCATTATCGACACATCATCCCGGCGAATCCGCAGCAAGTGATCTGCAACTGCAATCTCTACGACATCCACTCTGACGCGCTCACGGTACGTGAGCGGCGCAGCCTAGTTGCCATTCTCAACTCGACGCTGGTCGGTTTGTTCAAGACCTTCTACGGACGTTGGGCTGGCACCGAAGGTAATCTGAAGACTGAAATCGTAGATGTGAATCTCCTGGAAGTTCTAGACCCGCGAGGAATCGACGCGTATCTCGCTGGCAGGTTGGCCGAGGCGCTCAAGTCCATGTGCCGACGCTCGGCGGGGCGCCTGATCGAAGAGCAACTCGTGGACTGCCACGATCCGCGGCGGGCGCGTCGTCTCGCCGCCGGAGAGCCGGTAGTGTCGGCAGAACTCCGCGAACCCGATCGGCGCGCGTTGGACGACGCGGTCATTGAGCTGCTGGGTGTGGGGAATCGCGCTGAGCGGTGGCATATCCTCGAGCATGTGTACGAGGCAACTGCGCAGCACTTCCGCCAGCTCCGCGTGGTCGAGATCGAGAAGCAGGAGCAGCGTTCGGCCACTGCGAGCAAAAGCTTCAGCGTGAAGGAACTGGCCGCCGACGCCTGGGACGCGGCCGAGCTTCCCGACCTGACGCCGCTGGCCGAATGGGTCGGCAAGGAAGCCGAGCGCATCACGGCGGCGGCAGGCGGCACTGCCGTCCAAGCGGTGAGCATCCCCGAAGAACGCCCCGCGGAAATGTCGCCTTCGCCCATGTTCGACCCGAACACGGTCTATTTTGGCCGGCGGACAGCGGGTGCGAAGGTTCGCGCGGCCGGCCGCAAGCGGACCGGCGCAGACATAGCCCGCCTCGACTGCACGTGCGCCGGACAGGCGAAGCTCATCGTCCGCTTGGCCAGCGTCGGCGTATCCGGCTGGGTCAACGTGCCTGCGGCCGAGTCCGCCTGTCTGGAGCTGCTGCGGGCGGTCGATGCCCGCCTGCTCACGGCCCGCCGGCGATTTGATGAATTGGCCGAAAGCCGCACCGGCGACCCGCGGCTCCAGGCGCAAATCGTGGACCAACTCACCCGCTGGTTCGTCCTCGGCCGCGACGTGACACGCCCGCCACAGGACTCCGAAGACGTCAGCGAGAACGGGCCGCCGGCCGACGCCGAGTGAGGCGCAAGTCCCCGTACTACTCCTCGCGGTCCGCCGCCTCGTCGTCGGCGACGGCATCGGCCAACCGACGGCCCTCCCTCTTGCGGACCGCTTCGCGCAGGATGAACTCGATCTGCGCGTTGACGCTCCGCAGCTCGTCACCGGCCCAGCGGTGGAGGGCGTCCGCGAGTTCCGGCGCGATCCGCAACAGAATGGCCTTCTTCTTGTCCGTCATGCTCTGCTATTCCGATTCGACGCTTCGGCGGCCGACGGGGCATGGGGGGCGAGGACCTACCCCGGGAGACCAGGGCCCGGGCCCCGGAGTCCCTCAGCCCCTCAACCCCTTGGTCCCTCGGCCCCGCGGCCGCTTTCCCCTACGTATACAACGTGCCCGCATTGACCACCGGCTGGGCCGCCTGCTCGCCGCAGAGCACGACCAGCAGATTGCTCACCATCGTCGCCTTGCGCTCGTCGTCCAGCAGGACGGTCTTCTTCTCTTCGAGCTTCTCCAGGGCCAGCTCCACCATCCCGACGGCGCCCTCCACGATGCGCAGCCGGGCCGCGACGATCGCCTCGGCCTGCTGCCGCCGGAGCATCGCGCCGGCGATTTCCGGCGCGTACGCCAGGTGGCTCAGGCGGGCCTCCTCGACGATGACGCCTGCTTTGGCGAGCCGGTCCTGAAGCTCCTGTTGGAGCGTGTGCGACACCTCGTCCATGCTGCCGCGCAGCGACAGCTCGTTGTCAGCCGTCGTGTCGTAGGGGTATCGGCTGGCCAGGTGGCGCAGCGCGGACTCGCTCTGAATGTGGACGTAATCCTTGTAGTCGTCCACGTCGAAGCTCGCCT
>CAYWYJ010000100.1:0-14028 GCA_964462635.1 uncultured Planctomycetales bacterium | reverse complement strand
TTAGGTGGAACGCTTCCTGCCGAGGCGAGCTGCCGTGCCCACATCACCGCCGAGAACCTCATTGATGGAAGGAGGCCCCGCAGGATGTGCTCGCCGGTGAAGGCCCGGATGCCCCGCCGCGATCATCCACTGACCGCGGCAACAGCTTCGGCAGCGTCTCGTCGTCGCCCCTTGGGACTCCACTCGCAGGCACGGATTTCAGGCTGGGGGGATTGCCGCTGAGACGGACAAGTTCCCGAAGGCCTCGTCCCGGTTGCCGCCTCTTCAGCAAATCCGTCGTTTCCGTGTCTGCCGGAAGAGGTTCCGCCCCAGGGCACCGACGAACCTGCCATTCCGCGGGTTTGTGCTGGCGGCCCTGATTCTGAGCGCCGGTTTGCTGCGGCCGGCCAGCCGCAGCCCCATGGGATGAAAGAACGCCGACGAAGGGGGCCGGGAGAACCTCCGGAGCCGGTTTCCCCAGCTTCCGACCCACGAATTCTGCGGAAGAGCCTCTGGGTGAGAGGTCGCGACTTCAGGCGTCGGGGCGCCGGCGCGGAACGCCGGCGCCCCACGACCTCGGCTACGTCATTAACCGAGGGTGCCGCCGAACAGCAGCTCGACGATCTGGGCGAAGAAACCCATGATCGTTTCCCACAGCGTGCTGAACAGCGAGGCGAAGATGCCGTCCATGCGGCTCTCCTTTCGCAGTGACCCTGCCGCCCGTTCTGGCGCGGCCGGCCTGCGGGCCACGCACCCGCATACCTCGGGCGGCTGATGAACCTCGTGAGCCGGCCGCCGTTGAGCCGGTTCATGCTGCCTGTACGTCACTCCTTTCCAATGGTCGGCCCATTCACGCTGGGCTCGTTCGTCTGGTGCTGGAGTGGCATGGGCAGCGCCAGCGGCGCATGCAATGGTCCTTTTTCTTCTAAGAGGCGTGGGAGGAAAGACTTGGGAGTGTCCGTGTGACCGAGGGCCACGCGTGTCGTCGGCACCCCGGCGCCAACGGCTTGGCGCCTGCGCCGACGGGTTGACGCGCTATTCTGGCCGCGAGATGCCGAGCTTCTTCATCTTCCAGTGCAGTGTCGAGCGCTTCATCCCGAGGCGGGCCGCCGCGCCCTCGGGGCCCCCGAGGACCCAATTCGTCTCACGCAGCACCCGCACGATGTGCACGCGCTCGGCGTCGGTCAGCGTGAGGGAATCCGTGGCGGTTGAGTCCGCGGCCGGCTGAGCTGCTGATTGCAGCTCGGCAACGGGTACCTGGAGCGTCGGGCCCTTGGAGAGGATCACCGCACGCTCGATCACGTTCTGCAATTCGCGCACGTTGCCCGGCCACGGGTAGCGAACCAGGGCATCCATCACCGACGACGGGATGGTCTCAATCCGCCGGCCCATGCGCCGCGCGAAGCCCTGTGTGAAATGCCGGACCAACCGCGGAATGTCGTCCGGCCGCTCACGCAACGGCGGCAGCGTGATCGGGAAGACATTCAGCCGGTAATACAAGTCGCTGCGGAAGCGGCCGGCGGCCATCATCGCCGCCAGGTCGCGGTTGGTGGCGGCTACCAACCGTACGTTCACTCGGATCGTCTTCGTGCTGCCGAGACGTTCGAACTCGTGCTCCTGCAAGACCCGCAGCAGCTTGGGTTGCAGTTCCAGCGGAATGTCGCCGACTTCATCGAGGAACAACGTTCCCTGGTGCGCCACTTCAAAGCGTCCGATCTTCTGGCTGATCGCGCCGGTGAACGCCCCTTTTTCATGGCCGAACAGCTCGCTTTCGAGCAGTCCCGTGGGAATCGCCGCGCAATTCAACTTGACCAGCGTGCGGTCTTTGCGCGGGCTCAGCGCGTGCAAGGCTCGGGCGATCAGGTCCTTGCCGGTGCCGGTTTCCCCACGGATGAGCACCGTGGATTCGGTGGGCGCGACCGTCTCGACCTGCTTGAGTACGGCACGCAGTGCCGCGGTTTCGCCGACAATGTCGCCGAAATGGTGCTCGGTGCGAACCTCCTCCTCCAGATAGGCCTTCTCCTTGGTGAGCTTGTCCTTCAGCGTCTCGATCTCCTGGAACGCCAGGGCGTTCTCGACGGCGACGGCAACTTGGCTTGCCACGAGCTGGAGGAAGGACACATCCGCCTCGTCGTATGCGGCGGGCCGCTTGGACACGAATACCAGCGTGCCCAGGCGCCGCCGGGCCGTGGTCAGCGGCAGCCAGCAGTAACTCTGCACGCCGTACGGCTCCACCCGCTCCAGGAAGCCCGGCCAGCGCCTCAGCTCGGCCACGTCCGAGGTGATGAGCGGTTCCTGTGTCTGCCAGACCAACCCGGCCGGATCGTCCTCCGGTCGCAAGACGATTTCGAACCCGGGTGCGATCGGCTCACCGGTCTCCATGACATGCAGGCGCATCGTGTCTGTCGCGGCGTCATGCAGTACCACGCACAGCGCATCGTAGTGCGCCACCCGTACGAGCTGGCCGGCCAGCTCGTGGAACAGCGCGGACAAGTCCCGGTGTGAGACGATTGCCTCGGACACGCCGAGCAATGCCCGGTATCGATGTTCAGCAGCCGTTGCTTGTCTGCCCGAGTCAGCCATGGCCACGACACTCCTTCGCGAGGGCAGGATTGTACCGTTCCAAGCAGGTGGCGCGGAGTCATGTGTGCACAGGCGCTACCCGGCTTCTCGTGTGTTCACGCTGCGGTCACTCATGGTTCAAAGCCAGGGGGCTTCTGGGAATCTCCGCTTCCCGCGCGCCTCTTGAATAAAGTCGTGGCATACTTCTTCGTATGGAACGCCCACCTTCTCACCTAACGTTGCTGGATGGCGCGGCGGCTGACCTCGGCAGGCCGCGGACGATGGCCTTTGTGGACCAGTGCGCGCGGCTGATCCCGTGGGACGCGCTGGCCGGTAGCGTGGCCGACGTGTTTGCCCGACCGGCGAAAGGCGAAGTCTCGCGCCGGGGGCCGGACGCACTGGCCGGTGAAGCTGTGCGTGAAGTGCCGGCTGGTGCGGTCATCGCGGGTTGGTCAACAACTGCGCGAACGGGTTGATATCGCCGAAGTCGGCCAGGCCGTCCCCATTGATGTCGGCGTTCAGCAGATGGCAATCAGGGTACCTGGTCCGCCAGGCGGCCGGGTTGGCGAGCGCGAGCAGGAAGGGGTCGATGTCGTCGGCGTTGACCCACCCGTCGCAATTCAGGTCGCCGGCGACCCAGGTCTGCACGAGGCTCCCGTTGCCGTCTTACGTGTACCCGGCGTTCAGGTCGCCGCCGCCGGGGCCGGCCCCTGCAAGCCCCGCTCCCTGACGGTCGCGGCTCGGAGCGCCGATCCACCGGCCATTGGCCGGTGCCACACCAGCCCCATTCAGCCCCGCCAAGTCCAGATCCCGGGTGTGCTTGCGCACGACCGATTCGCTTACCGGCGGGGCACCGGCCGCCACGTTCCCACCTTCCCACGTTCCCACGCTCGGCCGCTACGGCTGCGTCAGCAACCGCACAAACGGGTTGATGTCACCGAAATCCACCAGCCCGTCGCCGTCGATGTCGCCGTTCATGATGTTGCAGTCCGGAAACGCCGCGGCGTAGCCGGTCGGGTTCGTCAGCGCAAGCACAAACGGGTTAATGTCGCCGAAATCCACCAGCCCGTCGCAATTCACGTCGCCCACCAGCGAAAGCCCGAGCGCTTCATCAATCAGGTACAGCGCGGCGGGGAAGTTCTCCACGCAGGTCGGCAGAATCTGCTCCGGCGGCAGCACGAACCCCGGCGAACCGACCGGCCGCAGCTCGACGATCACGCCCGGCTCGCCGTGTACGCCGTAGACCCAATCCTCGAAAATGCCATCGGCGATGTACAGATGGACCCCGACGCGGCCGCTGGTGTACGGCTGCGGGGGATTGTGCGCGTTGATGATCGCGGCCATGTCGGCGACGAGGCCCTCCAGGTAGGCGCTATTCGGCGGGGCCGCGGTCGTGTAGCCCCAGGGGCACATCACTTTCTGGCCGTAGCTGTGGTACGAGAGGCCGGCCGCGAAATCCCGCGTCTCAAACAGGTCCCGCACCGCGGCGGTTTCCGGCTCACTGAACGGCGCCGTGCCGCGGTAGGTGTCGCTGCCCGGCGTGCCGCTGGAGCCGCTGCCGCCCCACTTGTACGAGTAATTCCGGTTCAGGTCCACGCCGTAAGTCCCGTTGCCGTTGTTGCGCCGGTTCTTGCGCCACTGGCGATTGGTGGTCCAGGTGTAGACATAGCCGTCGGGGTTCAACACGGGGACGATCCAGATTTCGCCGGCGTTGACGCGGCGGCGAATCGCGGGGTCGGTGGCGTAGTTGCGCAGAAGCTGGTCGGCGAGGTACAGCGGCACCTCGACCGAGATCCACTCGCGGGCGTGGTGGCAGCCGACGACGAAGATCGCCGGCTCTTGCGGGTTCACGTTCGCCGCGTCGCGACTGATGCGCAGGCCGTTGATCGGCCGACCCTCGATGGACAGGCCGATCGTGATCGGGGCACTAATGTCCGGGTACGCCGCGTGCAGCGACAGCAGGAAGGCGTCCACCTGGGCCATCGTGCGGTACTCGGTCCATTCATCGACGGACCCGCGGCCCATCGCCGCCCGCTGCCGTTCCCACGTCGCGTAGAAGTCCGGATCGACGACCACCGGCTCATAGCCGCGCAGCCGCAGCTCCTCCAGCTCCGCCGCCGACACGCACAGGTCCAGCGCGCAGCCGTCCGGGGCGACGCTCCAGACGTCCAGGTCCAGCGCGAGCACGTCGTAGATCTGGTCGGGCGTGATGGGTAGCTCAATGACAATCGAGCGGGGCGACGGGTTGGCCGGCGGCGGGTCCGCCACCGCCACGAGCGGACCGCCGATCAGGACCAGCAGAACGAGGGCAGAAGCAAAGCAGGAACGTTGGTGGTTGGGCGGGCTGAGGCGCATCTCTCGGCTCCTGAAGTGGACGGTCCGCGGCCGCGCCCGAGTTCGCCGCTGCGGCGCCGAAGCCCCAGCCGTGCGTCGGGCCAGGCGGATGACCTCAGTATACCTGCTCGTGGTCCCCGGAGAAACGCGATTCACCGACGGGGCGGGCCGCGCAGGTGCCCCGCGCCCTGCCGGCCAGCGTCAGACGTTCCGCAGGTCGTGTCCCAGCTTGTACTTCTTCGCTTCCAGATACCGCCGGTTGTGCTCGGTCGGGGCCATTTCCAGCGGCAGTTGCTCGACGATTTCCAGACCATAGACGGTCAGCCGGCTGACCTTCTTGGGGTTGTTGGTCAGGATGCGGATGCGGTGCAGGCCGATGTCGCGCAGAATGTGGGCGCCGATCCCGTAATCGCGGTAATCGACGCGGAAACCCAACGCCTGGTTCGCCTCCACCGTGTCCAGCCCCTCATCCTGGAGCCGATAGGCGTGCAGCTTGTTTTCCAGACCGATGCCGCGGCCTTCCTGCCGCAGGTACACCAGCGCCCCGCGCCCCTCCTGGGCGATCATCTCCATCGCCGCCCGGAGCTGCTGGCCGCACTCGCACCGCGCCGAGCCGAACACGTCGCCCGTGAGACACTCCGAGTGAACGCGGACGAGCGTGGGTTCTTCGCTGACGTGGACGGCCCCCGCAGCGTCCAGCTCGCCCACGCCGCCGCGGCACAACGCGACGTGTGTGTGCGGGTCGGTCCGGGCGCGGTAGGCGATCAGCAGCCAATCGCCGAACTCGTTCTTCAGCGGCACGCTTTCGACCCGCTCGACCAGCCGCTCCCGCTGCATCCGGTACTCGATGAGCGACGCGATCGTACACATCTTCAGCCCGTGCCGGCGGCAGAACTCGACGAGCTGCGGCACCCGGGCCATCGTGCCGTCCTCGTTGAGAATCTCGATCAGGGCGGCCCCCGGCAGCAGCCCCGCCAGCCGGCACAGGTCCACCGAGCCCTCCGTCTGGCCGCCGCGCACGAGCACCCCGCCCTCGCGGGCCATCAGCGGGTTGACGTGGCCGGGGCGGACGAAGTCCTCGGGGACGGCCTCCTCGGCGACGAGGTGGCGGATCGTCGTGGCGCGGTCGAACGTAGACACCCCCGTCGTCGTCCCCAGGTGCGGGCCCGCGTCCACGGTGATCGTGAAGTTGGTGCCGAAGCGCGTCGTGTTGTCGGGGACCTGCGGCGTCAGCAGCAGCCGCTTGCAGCGGCCCTGCGTGAGCGCGACGCACAGCGTGCCGCGCCCGTGCCGGAGCATGAAGTTGACCTTCTCCGGCGTGATGGCCTGGGCGGGGCATACGAGGTCGCCCTCGTTCTCGCGGTCCTCGTCGTCGACCAGGATGATGAGCCGTCCCTCGCGCAGCTCGTCGAGAATCTCGGGGATGGGGGCGAAGGGGCTGGCGGGGGTGTCCGGTGCGGACTCCGGGGGCATCAGGGGGCACTCCGATCAGGACTCAGACGTCTGATTGTACCACGCCGCTCGGGGGCGGGCACCCGGCGACGGGAACGGGAGGCCGGGGGGTGTGACCACGGATTGAGGCAAGCGACGACCAGCGAGTCCGTGGGCGGACGCGAGCGAGCGTGTCCGGGCACCGACCGGCCCGTGAGTGGCCCGTAGGCCCGTGGGGAGCCCCGTAGGGGCGTTTGAATGTAGCCCCGGGCGCGAGCCCGGGGTCACGGTTTGACCCCCGCACCGGAGCCCCGGAGGGGCGATTGAAGCTTCAGTAGCCCGCTGCGCGGACCCTGGGGGAAACGACGCCTCGCGGAACCCCGGGCTCGCGCCCGGGGCGACACTCACTCGCCCGATGGGCTCCTTGATTGCCGCCCCGGTCGGCTTCTGCCTGGTGCCACAGAATCTGGTCGCACCCAGGCCGAGGGGGCCAGCCGCGGAAAGGCATACCCGCTCGGCCGGTGTCGCGTTACGCTGGTGGCAGCCCGCTGGCCGCTGAGCGGCGGTGGAGGCGACAACGTGACTCCTGGCGAACAGACCGGCACCGAGGTCCGCCCCGCCGTGCCCAAGCCGCGGACGGCGCCGTTGTGGCACGTCGTCCTGCTCGATGACGACGACCACACGTACGCCTACGTCATCGAGATGCTGGGGACGATCTTCGGGTGCGGGCGGCAGAAGGCGTATCAGATGGCCTGCGAGGTCGATACGACCGGGCGGGTGATCGTGGCCACGCTCGTCTTCGAACAGGCCGAATTCAAGCAACAGCAGATTCATGCGTACGGCGCCGACCCGCGCATACCCCATTGCCGCGGCTCGATGCGGGCCGTGCTGGAGCCGGCGGAGGGGTGATGCGGCCCGGCCGCCGGCCGAGGTCTACAATCCGTGACCGAAGCGGCCGTGCCGCCGCGGCCGACCGAACCCTGGAGGAACCGCCATGCAGCGCCCCGCCCAAACCGACCACCCCATCCATGACCTGCTCAAGCAGCGTTGGAGCCCGCTCGCGTTCTCCGATAAGCCGGTGACCGAGGCCCAGCTTCACAGCCTGCTGGAGGCGGCCCGCTGGGCCCCGTCCTGCTACAACGAGCAGCCCTGGAGCTTCATCGTCGCCACGCGCGACCGGCCGGAGGACTTCACGCGCGTGCTGAACTGCCTGGTCGAGCCCAACCAGGCCTGGGCCCGCCACGCCCCGGTGCTGATGATCGCGGTCGCCAAACGGCACTTTGACCGCAACGGGCATGAGAACCGGCACGCGTGGTACGACGTGGGGCAGGCCGTCGCCCTCCTGTCGGTCCAAGCCACGGCCCTCGGGCTCTTCGTCCACCAAATGGCGGGGTTCTCGCCCGACCAGGCCCGCACGCTGCTCCAGATACCGGAATCGCACGAGCCGACGACCGCGGTCGCCATCGGACACTACGGCCGGCCCGAGCGGCTGACGACGGAGTTGCGGCAGCGCGAGGAGGGTCCGCGACAGCGCCGCCCAGTGCGCGATTTTCTGCACCTGGGCCGGTGGGCCGCCGGCGTGAAGCCGTCGCGGTAGTCTCCGCCGTGCTGAGCGCCGAGTGCGACGTAGCGTTACATGCTCACGCCCAATCCGACTGACACGATCGTCGCCGTGGCGACCGACTGGCAACCGTCGGCGGTGGGCATCGTCCGCCTGAGCGGGCCGGAGAGCTTCGAGCTGGCGGAACGACTGGGCGTGTCGCCGGCAGACGCGGGGGGGCGGTCGGCCGGTTCGACGTCGCCGCGCTACCCCCATTGGACGCACGGGTGGGTGGCGTTGGATGAGCGGACGCGCTTGCCGGCGACCGTGTTCTGGTTCCGCGGGCCGCACAGCTACACCGGCCAGGACGTCGTCGAGCTGCACACGGTTGGGTGCTTGCCGTGGCTCCGCGAGCTGTCCGCCCGGCTGATCGAGCTGGGGGCGCGGCGGGCCGTGCCGGGGGAGTTCACGGCACGCGGGTTTCTGCTCGGCCGCCTGGAGGCGGGTCAGGTCGAGGGGATTCTGGACTTGATGCACGCGAGCGAGGCGGGCAGCGCCCGACGCGCCGCGCGGGCCGCCCGCGGTTCCGTTCAGCGCGACCTGGCGGCCGCCGCGGAACGGCTCACCGACCTGCTCGCCCGCGTGGAGGCCGGCATCGACTTCGTGGACGAGGAGGACGTTCGCTTCGTGACGCCGACGGAGATCGTCGAACGGGTGGACGAGGTCCTCAACGTGCTCAAGTCACTGAACCGGGGGGTCTCCGACGAGCACCACGCGGCGCGCCCGCACGTCGCCCTCGTCGGTCTGCCCAACGCCGGCAAGAGCACGCTGTTCAACGCGCTGCTCGGGCACGAGCGGGCCCTCGTGTCGCCGGTCCTCGGCACGACGCGCGACGTGCTGTCGGCCGAGGTGGAACTCGACGGCGTGCCCGTCATCTTGCAGGACTGTGCCGGCCTCGGAGGCACGACCACCGAGCTCGAGCTCGCCACTCACCAGGCGACGGAGAACGCGAGCCGCCAGGCCGACCTGGTGCTGTGGGTCCACGCGGCTGACACGCTCTGGGACGAACGGGAGTCGGCGGCGTGCGGGGAGATCGCCGGCGAGCGGCGCGTGCTCGTGCTCAGCAAGGCCGACTTGAGCGGCCCGACACCCACGGATTACCCACGATCGATGTTCGCCCAGGTCGTCGACGTGTCGGCCGTGTGTGGCACGGGCGTCGATAGGCTGCGTGAGGTCGTGGCCCGCCGGCTGGGCGTGCGACCGCATACGGTGCCCGCGGCCGTCGGAGCGGGGGAGCTGCGCGCGGCGCGGGCCGCGCTACAGCGTGCCCGCGCCCTGGCCGGGGACGATTCCGACCGACTTACGTCGCCCGAGCTGTTGGCCGTCGAGCTGCGCGCGGCGCACGGGATTCTCGCGGAGCAATTCAGCCGGCCACTGGATGAAGAACTGCTGGCGCGAATCTTCGGGCAATTCTGCATCGGGAAATGACCACGCCGTTACGAAATCACGACGCAACGCGCACCGCGTTCGTCGTTCCGGTCTCTGACCAGAAACGGCGACCACGCTCCCGCACGCCGGTGGGGGGCCTCCGAGTCCGGCGTCCCACGGCCGGTACGGAGCCCGGTCGCCAACGGCGACTCGCTGTGGCGAGCCGCTACGGGTTGGTCAGTAGCGCCACGAACGGATTGATGTCGCCGAAGTCGAAGCGGCCGTCCTGGTTTATGTCACGATTGACCAGCGGGCAGCCGGGGAACTTCTGCCCGTACATCGGCGGGTTGGACAGCGCCAGCACAAACGGATTGATGTCGCCGAAGTCGGTCACGCCGTCACAATTCAGGTCGCCGAGCACGTTGGGCGATTCCACCGTACACGCCTTGATGCAGAAGTTGAGCGTGCCGGTCCACGGCGGGTCGTCGTAGTAGTACAGGTCGAGCCATTGCGCGCCGCTGCGGTAGTAGCTTTCGCCCGGCTTGGCCGACGAGGGCACGATCGTGCGGTACTTGGCCCCCAGGAGCACCGGCACGTCCGACGTGCGGTCGTACGGCTGCCCGCCCACGGACAGGTCGAGATAGACATAGAAACTATCGCCGGCGGAGAGCCGTACCGGCGTCGTCAGATCGACGGTGTGGAAGCCTTGGTAATCGAAATGGCCCGACTGCATGGTCAGCAGGTCGAGCAGCTCGCCATTCTCGAAGCGGTCATAGATGCGGACCTCGTAGTCCACGGCGTCCGTGGCGGTGAAGAAGCTGACAGCCTCGATCCGCTCGTCCCCCGCGGCGACGAACGCGTTGAACGCCGCGCGCGTGTCGGTCTTGGTGTCCCGCCAGCCGTGGTAGTCATGGTAGTAGATGCGGTCGTAGCGCAGCGGCTCCACGTCCTGGAACGACACGGCGCCCATCTGCGGTTCCCGGCCGCACCACTTGTCGTAATACGAGATCCAGAAATAGCCGCTCAGCCCCCACCACGTGCCCCAACTGTTCTTGCACAACCACGCCCCGGGCTGCGGGGCCCCCGTGGTCTTGCTGTTGTCCCACCCGATGATCGCGACCGCGTGGTTGGGCTCCAGCGTGCTTGACGGCGGCTGATAGTGGACGTACCCCGAACCCATGAACGCGCTGTCGTAGCACATACACGTCCCCATCACGCCGTACTGCATGACCTTCTGCTTGATGAGGTTCATGTTCTCCATGTTCGGCCCGACCGTGTACCACTCGATGTGCCGCGGGTAGTAGAGGTGGTAGGAAGGCAGCCAGCGCGCCGGGGCCGTGTTGTAGGATTGCCCGTCGATGTCGCGCACGGCCCCCTCGCCGCGCGTCAGGTACGCCGACCCCACGCGGTAGTCGCCGCCCTCGTGGACGGTCAGGCCGGTGCCGGTGGGCGGGACCACGTCGTCGTTGTTGTGCTGGTTGAAGCCGTTCCACCAGTCGAGGTGATACTCGGCGAGATTGGGCTCGCCCGTCTCGCCGTTGGCCGCCCACGCCCCGGTCATCAGCAGGTTGCCCTCGATCGACGCCATGATCCCGTGCGTCCAGCACGTTCCCCCCTGCTGGCTCTTGATCGAGGTGACGTAGTTGTGCCCCGCGTAGTTGCGCAGGTCAAACGTCGCGGGGGGGTCGGCCACGGCCAGCGGACCGGCGGCGAGGCAGACGGCGAGCAGCAGACTGGCACACACCATCCCTTTCATGGTCGCACTCCTTGTAGGCGGAACGGCCGCGATCGGCCGGGACGTGCGCGATGGCGAAACACCACCGCTGATACCACTCTCTCATTTTCGCGCGCCGCCCCGCCGCGCTCAAGCTTTTTCTTGGTCGCCACCAAGAAACCGGGCCCGTTGTTGATCTTCTGCCTATCACGCCCCACCCCGCCGGCCTTCGCGAGCCCGCCGCCCCCGGTGGTTACTCGGCTAAACAAGAGCGTCGGCGCGGCGTATCCTGGCACGCCGCGCCGATGCCGTCAGTCCGTTGCTACCCGATCGCCATCCCGCTTAGGGGCACTGGCAGTCGCCCATGCCGCCGCCGCCGGCGAGGCACGCGACGAACGGGTTGATGTCACCGAAATCAACGAGCCCGTCGCAGTTCATGTCGCCGATGGTCGCCCAGCCGACGCCCACACTGGCGTAGTAGTCCGTGCGGTGCGGATCGCCGGAACAGCTCACGTTGGCCCGGTCGGCCACGGTGAGACGCAGAGTGTAAGCGCACTTGCGCAGGCCGGTGGTGTCCCAGTTGGCCAGGACGCCGTTGACCACCGGCGTGTTGCCGGAGGCGATCGTGACCCAACCGTGCTGATCGCCGCCGGTGTACATGAGAGACCAGCCGGCCAGGTTGGCGTCGTTGGCCGTGCCGCGAATCTCGACCACGCCCTTGACCGAAGCGCACGTCAGAGCGCTGGACAGCGTGGCGACCGGCGCCGTGTTGTCGATCGTCACCGTATGCGTTTCCTCCTTGGAGTAACCGCAGGTGTCCACGCCGCGCACGCGCAGCAGATAGTCACCGTCCGGCACGGCGGTCGGCCCGCTGGCGGTGTTCCAGGCGGCGAGCGGGTCGTTGATCACCGTACTGGTGTAGGTCGGATAGGCCGGATCCACGGGGGCAAACGCCCCACCCGCAACGGGTCGGTACATTGCCGTGTAGTAGCTGAAGCAGTTGTTCTCGTAGGCCGTGCCGTCGACGCACACCGTGCCGCCGAGGATGGCGCCGGTGGCCGGACTGCGGAAGTCAATCGTGTCGAAGTTCTTGTTGACGCGCACGATGATGGTGTCGCTGGCGCTGACGTTGCACTCGTTGCGTCCCGTCACGCGCACGAAGTAGTAGGCCTCCGTCAGGCCGGCCGTGTTCCAGGTGTACAGCGTCCCCGTGCGGGGGACGGTGGAGCTGCCGGCGACGGTCCAGGCATTCTGGTCCGAGCGGCGATACTCCAGCACGTCGCCGAGGTATTCGCCGTCGGGGTCACTGGCCGTACCGGTGATCGTGATGTCGAGGCAGCCGCAGGCAAACGACGCCGGGGCGGTGATATCGACCACGGGCGGCGTGGTGTCGAAGCAATCGCCGCATTTGCCGACGAAGATCGAGCGCGAGGTGCTCGTTCCGCGGGCGGCCTTGTTGAGAATGCCGGCGGTGCCGTCGGTGGTGACCCACGCCGCGCCGAGGCCGCCGTCGGCCCGGTTGAACGTGTCACAGATGCCGGCGCCGCCGGTGCTCCAATTGTCGATGACGTTGTTGTTGGCGTAGCCGCCGTAGCCCGCGCCGTCGCCGTTGCGGAACG
This sequence comes from uncultured Planctomycetales bacterium, assembly GCA_964462635.1. Classification (GTDB taxonomy): domain Bacteria; phylum Planctomycetota; class Phycisphaerae; order UBA1845; family Fen-1342; genus JBFMAI01. The sequence continues at coordinate 1,421 of CAYWYJ010000100.1, read as the reverse complement.
GCCAGCCGCCGCGCTGGAACTCCAGCATCCCGGTCCCGCCGTCGATCTCCGTCAGAATCAGGCGGACGGTCCCGCCGCCGTCCACGGTGACGCGCATGTGGGCGGTCTGGAACGTCTGGCCGGCGGGCAGCGCGAAGAAGGCGGGGCCGCCGGTCTGGCCGGGCCACGAGCTGCCGTTCACGGAGTCGTAGATGCCGACGTGCGTGAAGGTGGTGCCGTTGCCGGCCCCCTGCCGCTGGACCTTGACGTAGAGGTTGTCCACGCCGTCCCAGTTCAGCACGAGGGCGCAGTAGTCCAGGCTGGTGGTCCGGAGACGGACGTCCGCCTCGACTTCCTGCCCGATGCCGCCCAGGCAGGACCCGATGAATATGGAGCGCGACGTGCCGCTGCCGCGGGCGGTGTTGCTCACGATCGAGCCGGTCCCGTCGGTCGTGACCCAGTTGGCCCCCAGGGCCCCGTTGGCGCGGTTGAAGTTGTCGCAGGTGTAATCGAGCGGATCGCCCATTCCCCAGTTGTCGATGGCGCAGTTGCCGGCGTAACCGCCGAAACCGCCGGTGGCGGAGTTCCGCGGGACCCAGCCGCCGCGGGTGAATTCGAGCACCTTGCCGCCGCCGTCGATGTTGGTCAGACGCAGCGTGACGTTGCCGGCGCCGTCATGAACGACGGTCATGTGGGCCGTCTGGAATTGGTCGGCGGGGTCGAGCGTGAAGAACGCGCTGCCGCCGGTCATGCCGGCCCAGCCGCCGGCGCCCGCGCCGTGATAGAAGCCGATGGAATTGAATTTCCCGTTGTAGGGGCTCTGTTGCTGGACTTTGATGTACAGGTTGTCGGTCGCGTCGCGGTCCAGGATCAGCGCGACGAAGTCGAGCACCGTCGAGCCCAGCGCGTCGATGTCGGCCTCGACCTGGCGGCCGGGCGCGTCGGCGGGGTCGAAACCCCCGTTGCTCATGACGCCGTTGGTCTCATCATACGCGGGTGCGTAGCCCGGAACGGGAGCCGGCGCCGACTCCGCGGGCACATCACCCAGTAACTCGTCCACGTCGTCGGCGTGAGCGGGCGCGGGGACGAGCGCCAGACTGAGCAGGATCGCGGGCCAGGCCACAAGCCAGGCCCCAGTACAACGTTCAGGCAAATGTCGAGAAAACACTTCGGTCACCTCCATCATGCGCGCCATAGCCTCGCGCGATACGTGGGCGCACTCCATACCCGCCCGGCCTGAACATCGCACGAGGCCCAGAAGCGCTACATCTCACACACGACCAAGCGGGTGCTGAACACAAGCGGCCCGCGCGTACCCTATCCGACGCCAACCCCAACGGCAAGCCCCTGACCGTTGCTTGTGTAAAATGAACGCCCTGAGCCAGTATTCCGAACGAAGTTGGTGTGTGGTCAGGGTGCCATCCGCCGCTAAATGGGTATTC
>CAYWYJ010000099.1:2280-14077 GCA_964462635.1 uncultured Planctomycetales bacterium | reverse complement strand
GCCACGCGAGCGGCAAACTCACCGGCCCCGCGTGCGCGCGGCATTCTGATGAGCACTCCGGGGGCCATTATCGAGGGTTGCGACGCGGCGTCAAGTCCGCGTGGAGCGGCCTGCAGGTGTGTCCCGGGAGCCTGCATAGCGGCTGACGGCCGGCCGGTGTTTGCGGGGCCTCCGCGTCGTAGGGCCTCCGCGTTCCCATGGCCAGGACCGGCAGGGGGGTGGGAACTCCCGTCCCGGCAATGGCCCCGGCGGCGGGCTTGCGGGCCCACCTTGGCAGCGCGTATACTTCGCTGGCTGCCGGCGAGAAGCGATGGCCGGCCCCGGGAGTGTCGCTATGCGGAACCTGCGAAACCGAAAGCTCTGGGCGGCGTTGCTGGTGTGCGGAGCGGGGACGGTGTTTCAATCCCTGCCGGGCGGGTGCTCTCAGTATTACACACAATCGCTGCTCTCGTCGTTCGATTTCTGCTCCGTATTCAATTGTGAGGGCGGGTCGTTCTTCAACATGTGTGAGCCGGTGGCCCTCTTCGTGGACTGCCCCACGACTCCGGCCACCACCCAGTAGTGTTTGAAGGTGCCACCATGCAAAGCCCCCGCGGTCGTTGGCTGCGTGTTGCGTCACTGATCGTCGTTGTGGGGACGTGCTTTCAGTTGCCGAGTTGCGGCATCGGCGACGCCCTATCCTACGTCGCCAAGATCAACCCTTGCGGCACGATCCTGAATTGCGACCCGGTGACGTACGAGTTCATCCGCTCCGGGTACGAGGGGCCGGGCGCGGACCCGCGGGTGGACCCGCACTGCACCTACCCGCCGTATTGCGCGGATGATCCGTTCGTGTCCACGGTGCAGACGGGCCAGCAGTAGACCGTGACGCGCCGCGCGGGTTTGCGATCCACGGACCGACTCGGCCGCGCGCGGCGTGTACCGCCTCTCCCGCCCGGGTGACAGCGCGGCGCGGGACCACGCGATGGACGTCGCCCTCTTCGTCACCTGCCTGACGGACACCTTTTATCCCCGAGTCGGCGAAGCGGTCGTTCGTGTCCTGCGGCACTTTGGCTGCCGCGTCCGATTCCCGAAGCGTCAGACCTGTTGCGGGCAACCGGCGTACAATAGCGGTTTTCACCACGAGGCCGCCGCGCTCATCCGCCGGCTGGTTGACGTGTTCCACGACGCCGAGTGCATCGTCACGCCATCCGCGTCCTGCGCCACGATGGTCCGGCGGCACGGTCCGGCGTTGCTGACGGATGAACCGGCCGCCGCGACGGCCCGACGGGTCGCCGGCCGCGTCCATGAGTTCGCCACCTTCCTGCGCGACCGGCTCCAGGTGGACGTTGGTTCGCTCGTTCGCTTTGATGAGCCCGTGACGTTTCACTACCCCTGTCACGCGCGCGATGTATACACCGTTGAGGACCTGCGTCGGTGGCTGGGAAACAGCGAGCTGGTGCGCACACCCGCGCGGTCGGACCTGTGCTGCGGCTTCGGCGGCCTGTTCGCGGTGGAGTACCCGGAGCTGAGCGGGGCGATGCTGGGTGACAAGCTCGACGAGCTGATGGGGACGGGGGCGCGGCTGGTGATCTGCAACGAGGCGGCTTGCACGCTCCAGATGGCGGGCGGGGCACGCCGTCGCGGGCTGCCCCTGCGTTTCAAGCACCTGGCGGAAGTGCTGGCCGAAGCGCTCGGACTAATGGAGCCGACGCCGTGAGCCGCACGGACGACACCCGCCGGCGACTGGCCGCCGCCGTGGCGGACCGGCGGGTCGTCACGGCCGTCCACCTGGCGACGTGGCGGAAAGTGGACGCGCGGGCGGAGTCGTTCGCCCGCCTGCCGCGCGCCGAGGAATTGCGCGCGCGGGCCGCCCGAATCCGCCAACACACGCTTGACCACCTGCCGCGATACCTGGAGCAGTTCGTCAGCCAGGTCGAGCGCCGCGGCGGACACGTTCACTTCGCCGCCGATGCCGCCGCCGCGTGCCGGATCGTCCGCGATCTGGCCGCGCAGCGCGGCCTGAAGCTGGCGGTGAAGTCCAAGAGCATGACGACCGAGGAGATCCACCTCAACGCGGCGTTGGAGGCGGCGGGCGTCCGCGTCGTGGAGACCGACCTCGGCGAGTTCATCGTGCAGATTGACCGGGACCGCCCCAGCCACATCATTACGCCGATCATCCACAAAGACCGGCGGCAGGTCGCCGAGGCGATGGCCCGCGAGCTGGGCTGCCCGTACACGGAAGACCCCGCCGAGCTGACCCGCATCGCCCGCGCTCACCTCCGCGACATCTTCCGCCGTTGCGACCTGGGGATCACGGGCGTGAACTTCGGCATCGCCGAGACGGGGACGCTGTGCCTGGTCACGAACGAGGGGAACGGGCGGATGACGGTGAGTCGGCCGCGCGTCCACGTGGCGCTGCTGGGGATCGAGAAGATCATCCCGCGGCTGGCCGATCTGCCGGTGTTCCTGAAGATGCTGGCCCGCTCCAGCACCGGGCAGCCGATGGGCTCGTACACCACGCTGATCACGGGGCCGAAGCGGGCGGAGGACCGCGACGGTCCGGCGGAGCTGCACGTCGTACTGCTGGACAACGGCCGCAGCGACATCCTCACCGGGCCGGTGCCGGAGGTGCTGCGGTGCGTGCGGTGTGGGGCGTGTCTGAATGCGTGCCCCGCCTATCGCAACGTCGGCGGCCACGCCTACCACAGCGTCTATCCGGGGCCGATCGGGAGCTTGCTGTCGCCGCTGCTGTACGGCGCGGAGCACGATGCCCTGCCGCGCGTGTCGAGCCTGTGCGGCGCCTGCGGCCTGGTCTGCCCGGTCCAGATTGACATTCCCGCGTTGCTGGTGCGGCTGCGGGCGTTGACGCGCGACCGCCAGCCGGCGCTGAAGCGCTGGATGTTGCGGGGTTGGGGCTGGGCGATGCGGCGGCCGTGGGTCTATCGGCTGGGCCAGAAGTTCTTGCGCGTGCTGCTGCGCGACGATGGCACCGGGTGGGCACGCGGCGGGTCGGGGCCGCTGCGCGAGTGGCTGTGTGAACGTGACCTGCCGCGGCCTCCGGCGCGGAGCTTCCGCCGGTTGTGGGAGGAGGAACTCGGCAATGAGCGTTGATGCCGCGGTGCGAGCGTTTCTCGATCAACTGCGGCGGCGGGTGCGCCCGCCGGCGAAGACGACCGAACTGCCGCCGGCCGATGACGCGCTCCGCGCCGTGGAGCCCGGCTCGGACCCGGCGGCGCGGTTCGTCGCGTCAGCGGAGGCCGCCGGTTGCCGGGTCCATCGTGCCGGAACGGTGGACTGGGCGTCGCAAGTCGCGCGGATCGTCGCCGAGCACGGTATTGCGAGCGTCTTGGTTCAAGCCGAGCCCGGGACGGCGTTGACGCCGGAGCGCGCCGCGGACCTGACGCGTGTGCTCGCAAACGGCGGCGTATCGGTGATGACGGAGACCAGCGACGCGGTGCTGTTCGACGTCGGGGCGGCGGTGACCGGCGTCCTATCGGCAACGGCGGAGACGGGCACGCTGGTGTGCGCTTCGGGCGCGGCCTCCGCGCGCGGGGCGACCCTGATTCCGCCGGTACATCTTGCCGTCGTCGATCAATCGCAGCTTGTGGCCGACCTGTTCGACACGTTCGCGTGGCTGGGGCAGAGGGGCGAGTTGCCGGCGAACGTGAACCTGATCACCGGGCCGAGCAAGACGGCGGACATCGAGGGGGTGCTCGTCACGGGGATGCACGGCCCCGGGGTTGTGCATGTCGTCCTGATGGAGCCCCCATAGCTGGGCGACGAAACACGGATTGCCCCGGGGGGCCTCAGATGGTCCGCACGCCGCCGCCCGACTTGCGGCCGCCCGTGTCGGCCACCGGGGGCGCGCCGTCGGCTGCGAAGGCTCGTCGGACGCAACGGACGGCCCAGATCACCAGCGTGATGGCCAGGAGCCCCCAGAGCACCGTGCCGGCGAGCAATGTGACGGCCGCCAGCGCGCCGCACAGGCCCTCGACGACCCACTCTGCGTACGGCGGCGGTCGCCGGACGGCCAAGGCCGCCAGGGCGGCGGCGCCGGCGGCGAGGATGAGGAACAGCCCGGCGGCCAGCGTGTGAGTCAAGGTGTGGAGCAGTCGTCCGGGCATATCAGTGGCCGTTTGGCGTCGCGTGGGGTTGTCCGGCGCGGGCCCGGGCCTGCTCACAGTCCGGCGAGCCGGCTTGAAGGGCGCGGCACAACATCGGTCGGCGGGCGTAGATGCCACAGCGACAACGCTCCAGCGGCCCCTCCAGGGCCAAGCAGCGGTCCGTCTGGGGGTGTCGCTTCATGAACCGCACCGCCGGGCTGGCGGTCGGCTGGTACAGCGTGGTGAGCCGCACCAGTTCGGGGTCGCGCTCGAAGGCGTCCGCCTCCGCGTCGGTCAACAGGACATCCAGCCCCACGCAGCAGGCCCCGCAGGTCTGGCAATCGTAGCTCATAAGCCCACCACCAAAGCCCGCGTTACGCCAGCGCCTTGAGCAGCAGTTCGCGGGCCCGGTCGCCTTCGGCGTCGTTGTCAAACGCGATGTTCGTCACGCAGCGGTCGCCCAGCGCCGCGGCGGCGTACTCGCGGATGTTCAGCCCGGCCTCGGCGAGCGCCGTCGTGATCTTGGCGCCGAGACCCGCGACATTCGGACCCTCGATGCGGATCGTCTTCATCGTCGCCGACCGCACCAGACCCGCCTTTTCCGCTGCCGTGATCTCCTCCAGCGTCCGCAGCGGCGCCACGAACAACAATCCGTGGCCCGCGCCGCTACGGCGGGCCAGGATCAGCTCCAGGTTGAGCCCGCCGTCGCGCAGGGCCCGCAGCTTCTCCGCCAGGGCATCGGCCCGATCCGGGATCGCGCCGACCCAGACGTGTTCCTTGGTGATGCGATACGTCATGGCGTCTACTCCCCAGAAGGTGAACCGACGCCGGCGCTTCGGCCGACCGGAGGGGACTGTAGCCGAAGGCGGCCCGGCTGGCAATCGGGGCGGCGTGGGAGGGCGAGGCTCCTGCCGAGCCGTGGCTCGCCGGGAGGCTTGGCCTCCCTTGATGCGCCCGCCGAATCACGTACGACCACTAGGTTTGCCCCGTGCCCTGACGGCCGTTCCTCAGTGTGCTGCCGTCGGTGCGCCGGGGCCGTTTCCCGCGGCGACCGCGTCCCGCGGGCGGTCAGGTGAGATCGCCCATGCGCTCGGCGACGGCGGCCGGCAACGCGGCCAGCCAGGCGTGCCACTCCGGTTCGTCGGTGATCCCCAGGGCCGCGACGCACGGCACGCGGAAGAAGTCGTACGGCACATACGGGGCGTATTCGAGCAGGGCGCACACGACATCGGTGAATTGCACCAAGCTCCGGTACCGGGCCAGTTCGTCGCCTGGCTCGGACGCGGCGTGGTGGGCGCCGCACAACTCGGGCAGCGGCGGCTGGAACTGCCAGGCGGCGGCCAGGGCGCGGCCCAGGGGCTCGTGCCATTCGACACACAGCCGGTCCACGGTGTCGGAGCTCAGACGCGGGTCGTAGGACTCACGGTAGAGCTGCGCGATTCGCAACGCGGCCAGCACGCCGAGGTCGTGCAGCAACCCGATGAGCGCGGCTTCGTCCGCGGGCAGCCCGAAGTGCCGGGCGGCCACGTGCATCACCGCGGCGGCCGCGGCCGACGTGTGCCAGATTTGCAGGGCCCGCCGCGGGTCGAGCCCGGTCGCTTCGAGGGTGACCCGCTTGGCCGCCGCCGCCGCCACCACGGCCAGGACCTTCCGCCGCCCAAGCCGCGCCAGCGCGTCGGGCGGGCGCGTGATGCGGTCGACCGGCGCGGACTCGGCTGAGTTCGCCCGGCGGAGGATGCTGGCCGTGAGGGCCGCGTCCGCCTCGAGCACGGTGGCCAGACGGTTGAAGTCCACGTCCTCGCTCTGCGCCATGACCAGGGCGCGCTGGACCACTTGCGGGAGCATGGGCAGGTGCAGCTCCGCGTGGCGGATGACCCGCTCCACGAACTCGATCAGGTCGCGGCTGAGCGGCGCCGCGGAGGCGGGGGCGGACATCTCCAGCACCGGCCTGCCGCGCGGGACCCACCAGCGCTCTGATGGCGGAACGCTGCTCTCTGTCGGCGGCATCGCCTCGACGGGCTGCTCGGCGGGACCGGCCGGTGTGGGCGTTGTCGGGGCCGGTGCGGCCGACGCGGGCGCGGCCGGCGGTGGAACGTCGGCGGCCGGGTCCGCCGGCGACGATATGGTCGACGGGAGTTCGTCCGGGGAAGGGATGGCCGGTTCGTGTACATCCGGCGCCGGACTGGGTGGGGCCTCGTTCACGACGGGAGCGGGGCCGGCGGCGGGAGGGGATGCGAGCGGCGGCGGTGACGCCTCGCTGCCGGTGGCCGCACCCGGCTGGCTCGACGAGGCTCCGGCTTCTCCCAGCAGAAACTCGACCCCGACCCGGAAGTGCGCGTTGTCGGCGGTCAGCGCGTTATGAACGACACGGGCCGGCACCCCAATCGTGCCGTCCGGGTCGCGCAGCCGCACGCACGTCCCCACCGGCAGCGGCGTGCGCAAGAGCAATCCCGCCCCGGCCGCACTGATGTCCACCGTCTCGCCTTGGAGCGACTTGCCGTTGACCTCGATGACGAGTGCTCGGCCGAGGAACCAACGGCGGTGGCGACGTTTTCCCGACGCGGCCGGCGGCGTGCGTCCGAGCCGGGCAATCCCGAGCCATCCCGCGATTACGTCGAGGCAGGACTGCGGCGCACACCGCGCCTTGCTCGGCGACAACAACCGTGACAGGAAACCGAGCATGACGGGGCCCCCTGGTCAGTCGCGCGCGGGAGTCTTACCCCACGCTTTGGCCTTCGTGTCGGGGCTTGGCAACGGTCCCGTGCCGCCCGGTCCTGCCGGCTCGGCCTCGGCGCTGGCAGGCGGCTGGCGCCGCGGTCTTTCCAGGAGGTCGCACGTCGCCTTCATCCAGCGTCGCGTCCGCATCCGGTCGTTCCAGCGAGGCTTGGGTAACATGGCCGTCCCTACGGGGTAGATCGGCCGGCGGGGCCGGACACGACATTAGGACGCGCGCACGCTGGCCCCCCGGCGCAAAGTCTGCGCCCCTGGGTTGGACAATGGCCAGCGCGGCACCGGCCAATGGCCGGTGCGGGGCGCCCGGTACGGAGCCCGGCCGCCGCATCGTGGCCTGCGGGGCTATCTGGAACGCGCGTCCACTTCGGGATACGCTCGCCGGCGGAACACGGCTCAAGGAGGTTCCCCGTGGCCAAGGCCGCTCGGAAGACGAGGAAGACGACGAAGCGCAAGCCGGCCGCCCCCCGCCGCCGGCGGCCGCGCGAAACGCACGATCAGCGCCGGGCCCGTACGGAACGGCTGCTGGAGCGCCTGCGGGCCGCGTATCCCACCGCCACGTGCGCGCTGCACCACGACAGTGCCTACACGTTGTTGGTGGCGACGATCCTCTCCGCCCAGTGCACCGACGAGCGGGTGAATCAGGTGACGCCCGAGCTGTTTCGCCGCTATCCCGATGCCGTGGCCCTCGCCGGTGCCGACCCGGCCGAGCTGGAGGCGCTGATTCGGTCCACCGGGTTCTTTCGCAACAAGACCAAGAGCCTCCTGGGGATGTCCCGGATGGTGCGCGACGAGTTCGGCGGCCAGGTGCCCGACACAATGGAGGCCCTGTTGCGACTACCGGGTGTCGCCCGCAAGACCGCCAACTGCGTGCTGGGCACCTGGTTCGGAAAGAACGAGGGCCTCGTCGTCGATACACACGTCGGGCGGATCGCCGAGCGGTTGGCCCTCGCGCCGCGGGCCCGCGGCAGCAAGGACGCGGAGCGGATCGAGCAGGACCTCATGGAGCTGTTCCCACGCGAGTCGTGGACCTGGCTTGCCCATGCCTTGATCTGGCACGGTCGGCGGGTGTGTACCGCCCGGCAGCCGAAATGCGCCCAATGCCCGCTGGCGGCGGACTGCCCGTCGGCCACTGTTCCCCTGGCGTGAACGCTCTGGCACCCCGGCTTGGCTACCCGGGGCCGGTCGTCGCCGCAACGGAGTCACCGCGCGCAGTTGAGCGGCGCAAGCGGCGAGGGCAGATCTCCCGGTGAGCCCCGGCTCGGCAGGAGCCTCGCCCTCCCGTGTTGCGCGCGGTGACTCAGTGCTGGCCATAGCGGTCGACGCTGAAGACCTGCTCCGCGGGCTTGCGCCGGGCGTCTTCCAGCGGGGTGTTGCCGTCGGGGGGAGCGGGGTACCCCACGGGCATCAGCGCCACCACCTTGGCGGCGGCCGGGATGCCGAGCAGCCGCTTGACCTCCTCCTCGTTGAAAGCCCCGATCCAGCACGTGCCCAGCCCCTCCGCCACCGCCGCCAGGGTCAGATGGTCGAGCGCGATGGCGACATCGACATCCACGCTGACGCCGTGGCCCCCCATGTGCTTGTAGGCCTGCTTCGGCAGACCGCAGCCGACGATGATGAGCGGCGCGTCGGCCATCCAGAGCTGGTCGAAGCACGCCGCGGCGACCTGCTTGCGGAGTTCGGCGTTGGTGACGAAGACGAAGTGCCACGGCTGAAAGTTGCACGCCGACGGGGCGCTGCGCAGCGCGGCCCGGAGCCGCTCCAGCGACGCCGGCGGAATCGGGGTGGAGGCGTACGAGCGGACGCTACGGCGGACCTGAATCGCTTGGTGAACGTCCATGGGTGCTCTCCCGGCAGGCCGATACGCGGAGCATACGACGCGGGCCGCCGCCAGCAAGGCCCGCGCGTTCCCCAGGCGGCCATGGGTGTGACCACGGATTGTGGCACCCGACCACCACCGAGTGTGTACGTGGACACGAGTGAGCGGGTCCAGTCACCAACCGGCCCGCGCGCAGCCCCGTAGGCACGTGGGCAGCCCCGGAGGGGCGTTTGAGTGTAGCCCCGGGCGGCAGCCCGGGGTCACGGCGTGGCCCCCACATCGGAGCCCCGGAGGGGCGACTGAAGCCTCAATCGCCCGCTACGCGGACTCTAAGGTGAATGACGCCTCGCGGCTCCCCGGGCTGCCGCCCGGAGCTACACTCAGTCGCCCGCTGGGCTCTTTGACTGCCGCCCCGGCAGGCTTCTAACCGGTGCCACATGATCTGGTCACACCCGCGGCCATCAAGCAACTCCCCTCCCTCTTACAGCGCCTGACAGAACCCACCACGCAAGTGGTGGGCCGATCGCCCCCGCACTGGCGTGCGGGGTTCTGATCGGCGCTCTGATGGAAGGGTTGGGGGAGAGTCCGATTTCGCGGCGAAGACCGCGGTCTCGGAGCTCTGTGCCCGCTGAAGTGGCCAACAACGAAGTCGGTTGGAAAACGCCGGCGCCCCGGTGCGACCAGCGCTCGTTGCTACTGCCATTCGGCCTCAGCGTTCTCCGCGCTCTCCGCCTCTTGGCGGTTTCTCCGGCGGACGATCCGGGCTAGTGTGCGGCCCCGCCGCGGCGGATGTGCCGCAACTGCCGTCGTTGTTCGTCGGCCAGGAACTTGTTCAGTTGCGCGACCTGCTCGCGGATGAGGGGCGCCGTGGTGTCCAGGAAGCGCAGGCCGCAGATCCGGTTTTCATCGTCGCGGACGCCGCGGATGTGGCGGACCTCGACGGGAAAGACGAACGGCGACTCCACCTCGGGCAGAGCGAACTCGATGAAGAGGACCTCCCCCGGGGCCAGCGGCGGCGTGCGACTGACATCGTACAGCACGCCCACGCCGCCCAGCGAGATGTTCACGACACGACCGTTGAAACGCGGGGCGTCGAGCGGAACGGCATCCGCGGCGTCGGCCGAGGTCTTGTGCAGGCTGGCGGCGACGTCCGCCTTCGCCAGCGACAGCCGGAATTGCTCTCGGCGTTGCTGTTTGCGGAGCTGCCCAGGCGTGCGCAGCGCCACACCGACGATCCGCCGTTGGCGATTCAGGTCCACTTCGACCCGCGGCCGGACGACGCGGCTGCTGAAAGCGTAGAGCTCCGAGTCGATCAGCAGATACACCGTCACTGACTTGTCCTTGGCGAGCAGGATATCCTGGCCGATGCACTGGGGGCGGTCGATGTGCAGCTCGTCCCCGGCGATCGCTAGCAGGCGCGTCCGGGCGGTCCGCAGCTCGGGCCCTTCGTGGTAGTGGATGTCCGCCGATTGATTGCGGGCGCAGGCCTGTGCCAGCCGCTCGCGTTCCTGGGCCGTCAGGCCGGTGTGCTTACGGGGGGCCATCGGGGCTCCTCGATCCGCCCCCGCCCGTACGCAGTGATGCCCCGGCTGCCAAGCCACGCGCGCCGGGGCCGACGGTACTTTAGTAACCGCTTTGCCGCTCGCAAGCACCTCGGCCCCCGCGCCCCCGGGCCGCGCCACGCGCCGTGCCGCTGCTCCGCGTGCTCACGCAAACCCGCCGCCGCTGGAAGGGGGTGGCACGACGGCCCCGAAGCCGCCGGCGGCGTTGCGGCGCAGACCCAGCGCGGCCAACAGGCGATACCACAGCCAGCGGTAGCGCGGCGGCCGGTGGACCTCGATGGCTTGCAGGGAACGCGGGTCGTCCGGGTGGGCGTGCCAGACCGTCAGGCCGGCCTCCTGCCAACGCAGCAGGGCGTGGGCCAGGTCGTCCGCCGGCCGCGCGCTGGCTGACAGCAGGGTGACGCGTTCAACCCCCTTCTCACGCAGGAACCGCGCCGAGGGGAAGTCCTGCGGAAACACAAGCCAGCGGTTGTCGTACGTCCCCGGCAACACGGGACGCTCGGGCTTCATCCGGCGTGCGTCCAGCAGGAACGCCGGCGGCGCGTCGGGCGGGGTGTGTTCCGGGGCCAGGGCCGCCGGTCCGTCACACAGCGCCGCGATCACCCCGTCCATCGCAATGACCGCCGTCGGGTCGAACGTCGTGTTGAACAGCGGCACCGGGCGCAGCCCCAGCCGCGCCAGGGCCAGTCCCAGGTGGACCGCCTGGATGCCGGGCATGTCCACGACGACCGCGCCGCCCGCGACGTGCTCGCGTAGCCAGGCAACGTCGGGGACGGCGGTTACCGTGCCGTCGTCCACCCGGGCCAGCGCGCTCGCCGGCAGCGTGGCGAAGAGCGCCGGTTTGGCCCACGCGGACCAGTCCGACCACGCCGGCGCCCAGCACTCGAAGAGCTCTTCACGCGAAGGCATGGCACGCCTCCCTGCGACGCGGCGACGGGGCGTCACGTTCGACCAGCACGGCGACGTCGCGAGCGTGGCTGTCGATCAACGGTTGCCGGGCGACGCGGCCGTACACTCCGGTCACGGTGCCCTCCTGCACGAAGACCCCCACACACGGGTACGCCGGGCCGTGCGGGCCCGAGAGCGGCACGGCCTCGAATCGCCGCTGCGCCACCCATCCGGCCGGAAACCACCGCGCCGCGCGGCGGATTGAGCGCCACAATCGCGGCGGCGTGACGCCGGCGAGGCCCACGGCCTCGCCCACGCGGCCCAGCGCGGGCTTGAGCACCCAGTCGTCGCGGTGTCGCCAATCGACGGCGCGCGGATCGTGGGTCGCCGGCTGGTAGCGCCGCCATGCCGGCAACGCCAGCTCCAGTTGGTCCCAAACCAGCGGCCACCGCTTGCTCTGAGTCAGCAACGCGGTGGCCGGGTTGCACTGCGGCGTCGCGCCGCCGACGAAGAAGTGCGGCCAGCCACTCGCCCGCGGCAGATTCGGGAGCCACTCGGCCGGGAAGAAGCGCACGATCGCGGCGGGCGGCGCCGCGCGGGGGTCCGCGGTCAGACGAGCATTCAGAAGCATGAGACGCCGGTCGGGAGGGCGAGCCTCCCGGCGAGCCGCGGGGCGGGCGGCGGCGCGGCCGCCCCCGTCGCCAGACCGGGGA
>CAYWYJ010000099.1:0-2270 GCA_964462635.1 uncultured Planctomycetales bacterium | reverse complement strand
GGCTCGGCAGGAGCCTCGCCCTCCCATGTCGCATGACCGTGAATCCCCATTCGGACGAGCATCTCCGTCGATCCATTGGAGATCGCCGGGGCTGCACAGCACCGCTTTCAGTCCAACCTCGACCAGTCGATCCGCGAGATAACACATCACCTGCCGGTCATCGACGTAGGCGGTCGCGTGGACCAGCGCGACGGTGGCGAGCGGCGGAAGGTGCCGAGCGAGTGACGCGGCCAGCGCCTGGGCCGGGTCGCCGAGTGTCCGGCTCCCGCACGCGCCGGCCATCAACCCCGCGAAACCGCCGGCTTCGATGAACCCGCCGGGCACGTCCGAGTTGACTTCGGAGACCCGCCAACCCTCGGCGGTCCAATGGAAGTCGAAGCGCATGAGTCGGGCGATGTCGGCGGCGGGGGGGCGGCTCCCCGCGTGGCGCAAGACCGCGCGGATCGCGCGCGGCAACGCCAGTTCACGGTGCAAGTGTGGTCGGCACACCAGCGCCGCCTCGACGGCCAGCGTTTCGTGGTACAACGCGACGGCGGCCGACGCGACTTCGCCCCATGCCTCGGCCCGCAACACGAGCGCGAAATCCGCCAGCGCGGGCGTATCCTCGATCTGCGGGTCCCACTTGCAGCATTCGAAGATCGTCCGCCGGCGGATCGCGGCGAACTGGTCGGGGTCGAGTCGCTGGGCGGGTAGCCACGGGGTCGACATCACCACGGCCCTCGGACGCAGACGTACGTTCCGGCCACCAGCACGTACAGCAGCGCCGGCACGACCCCCACCGAGAGGACGTGGGCCGCGGAGGCTTGCGGTGCCGACGGCAACAGCCGGCAGAGGGCCACCTCGGCCAGCGCCGCCGGCGCCACGGGCCATGCCACGCGCACGAAGTCCGATAAGGCGGCCTCGGCGGAAACCCAGTCCCCGGCTGCCGCCCGCCCGCACACCAGCCCGACGCCGATCAGGAACCCGCCCAGGCGTAGGCCGCTGGCCACATCCCGTTCCACGGTGATCAGCTCGGAGGCGCCGCCGCCGAGTTCGACGATCAACCAGGCTACCACCCAACCTGCTGTCGCCAAGGCCGCGCAGAACACGACCACCCACCAGCCGGGGCCGTTGCCGATGTTCGCGCCGGCGAAACAGAAGGTCAGGCCGAGTGTTGCGCCCGCGAGCGTCCATGTTGCCGCCCGATTGCCGCGCTCGACCGCGTCGTCCCGCGTGCTGACGCCCATGCAGGCGGTCAGCCGCAACCCCAGTCCGACCCACGCGGCGCCCATGACCTCATAGAACAAGAGGTACTGCGGCGCCGTGCGCACGTCCGCGGCGGCAAACGTCGTTAGGACCAGGTACAACAGCACCAGCGACAGCCCGGCCGCCAGCGCCAGGGGGCCGCGCGCAGTCCGGGGGCGGCCCAGTTGGGTTGGCCGCACCAGGCCGACGATCCACGTGCCCCAGCCGATCACGGCCACCGCGAGACAGATGACCAGTACGAATTTCTCGCTCTCGGCCACGCGTGCGTGCTCCCACGACGAGCGATACCCGTCGGCGGCCAGGAAGCATGATCGGCCGGCCGGTGTCCGTCAATCCATATCAATGTGCGCAACGTCGCGCCAACCGTACCGCAAGGCTCTGCCTTGCGACTGCGGCAAGGCGGAGCCTTGCCGTACGACCCCCGGCGCGGATTCGCGCACGTTTGTTTGGGTGAACCTAGGCGATCCGGCGGCGCGAGGGCGGGGCGGCGAGCCTCCCGGCGAGCCGCAGCCGGCCGCGGACTTGAAAAGGCGGCCGTCCAACGCGAAAATCCAAGTACTGGCCGCGGCGCCCCCGGCGGTGTCGCGGCCACTCTGTGAAAGGAGGACCGCCCGGTGGAGGTTGAAGGCAAAGCGATCGAGTTCGACAAAGACGGCTTCATGACCGACCCGGCGTTGTGGGACGATCACGTCGCCGCCGCCATCGCGCGCGAGGAGGGGATTGAGGACATCAGCGACAAGCACTGGGCGATCGTCCGGTTCATCCGCGACTACTGGAAGGAGCACGACTTGGCGCCGCCGGTGCGGCTGATCTGCAAGGAAGTCGGTGTGAGCGTGCGCGAGATATACCGGCTGTTCACGTCGGGACCGGCGCGCGGCGCGTGCCGCGTGGCGGGGCTGCCGAAGCCCGACGGCTGCGTCTGAGCAGGCACTCAGGATCGTGGGACGCCAACCGGGAGGGCGAGCCTCCCGGCGAGCCGCGGCTCGGCAGGAGCCTCGCCCTCCCATGTCGCACGACCGTGAATA
>CAYWYJ010000098.1:0-14412 GCA_964462635.1 uncultured Planctomycetales bacterium | reverse complement strand
GCGGCGCGGCACGGCCGCCGGCGTTGTTTCCCGCTCCCTCACGGTCGCGGCTCGGGTCGGCGGGCGGGACGCCCGCACTCCCCACGGCCGGTGCGGAGTCCGGCCGCCAAAGGCGACTCGCTGTGGCGAGCCGCTACGAAGGCCGCTACAGGCGCTCGGTGATGCTCTTGCCCTGCATGAACAGCAGCAGGTAGTCACGGCCGCCGGCTTTGCTGTCGGTGCCGGACATGTTGAAGCCGCCGAAGGGCTGCACGTCGACGAGGGCGCCCGTACACTTGCGATTGAGGTACAGGTTGCCGACGTGGAACTCGTGCCGGGCCCGCTCCAGCCGCATCCGGTCGCTTGAATACAGGGCGCCGGTCAGGCCGTAGATCGTCCCGTTGGCGATACTGAGCGCGTCGTCGAAATCACGGGCTTTGATGACCGCCAGCACGGGGCCGAAGATTTCCTCCTGGGCGACCCGGGCGTTGCGGTCGACGTCGGCGATGATCGTCGGCGGGATGAAGTAGCCGCCGGAGGGCACCTTGGTGTCGCCGAGAACCGCGCGCCCCTCTCTTCTGCCGATGTCGATGTAGCCGTTGATCGTCTTGTACGCCTTCTCGTCGATCACGGCGCCCATGTAGAAGTTCTCTTCGCTGGTCGTGTCGCCGACGGTGAGCTTGCGGGCCCGCTCGACCACCTTCTCCAGCAGCTTGTCATAGATCGCCTGGTGGGCAATCAGCCGGCTGCACGCCGAGCACTTCTGGCCCTGGAAGCCGAACGCCGACGCGACGACGCCCTCGGCGGCCTCGTCGAGGTTGGCGGTCTCATCGACGACGATGCAGTCCTTGCCGCCCATCTCGAGAATCGCGCGCTTGAGCCAAATCTGCCCCTTGGCCACCTTCCCACACTTCTCGTAGATGCCCAGTCCGACATCCATCGACCCCGTGAACGCGACGAACCGCGTCTGCGGGTGTTCGACCAGGTAGTCGCCGATCTCCGCCCCGCTGCCGGGCAGGTAGTTCACCACGCCCGGCGGCAGACCGGCCTGCTCCAGAACTTCGCACAGCACCGCCGCGATGACCGGGGCCGTGCTCGCCGGCTTGAGGATGCAGGTGTTGCCCGTCACGAGCGTCGCACTCGTCATGCCGCAAGTAATGGCGAGCGGGAAGTTCCACGGCGGGATGACCACGCCGACGCCGAGCGGGATGTAGCGCAGCTCGTTGTCCTCGCCGGGGAAGGGCGTGACCGGTTGCGGGCCGCCGAGGCGGATCATCTCGCGCCCGTAGAACTCGAGGAAGTCGATGGCCTCGCAGGTGTCGGCATAGGCTTCGATCCAGCTCTTGGATTCCTCGAAGCACATCCAGGCCGAGAGCTCGTAGATGCGACGGCGCATGATGGCGGCGGCCTTGAGCAGGATTTTGGCCCGCACGTCCGGGGCAACGCGGCTCCAGGTCTTAAACGTCGCGGCGGCGGTACGGATGGCCTGCTCGGCCTGGTCGCGGCTCGCCTTGCCGACGTAGCCGACGACGGTCTTCGAGTGGGCCGGCATGACCGACTCGATCTTCTGGTCGGTGTTGATCTTCTGGTCGCCGATCCGCAGGGGGTAAGTCTGTCCGAGTCGGCCGCGGACGTCTTTGAGGGCGGCGATCATCTTCTGCCGCGGTTCGGCTTCCGCGAAGTTGACGTACGGCTCGGGGCGATAGGGCATCAACATGACGAGCAACCTCCGTTTCGGGCTGTGAAACCCAGGGGGCCGGCGAGACGCCGACGCTCCCCAGAGCATTCCGGCACGCCGACGCTCCCCGGGGCGATCCGGGACCGCGATGCTTCCTGCCGGCGCGGCACCGCGGCGAGGCCGCATTATAGCCTGCGGGGTGCGATGGTTCACCGCGCGGCGCGTGGCCGCGAAATCCGACGGGCAGCGGCCCGGACGACGGCGATTTGGCGGGTTGGTCGCTCGACTTGGATCGCGCGCCGAGCCTAGCATCGAACGGCGGGGGCCGGCGCGGGGACGCCGCGCGGCCGCGCGCGCTGACAGAGTAACCGCGGAGACGCGAAGAGCGCAGAGAACGCTGAGGGGGAGTGAAACGGGTGCTCTCGGTCGGGCGACATGGGCGGGCGATCGCGGCGCGCCGGGACTGGCGGGCTGCGGCTCGCCGGGAGGCTTGTCCTCCCGGCTGGCGTCCTGTGGTCCTGAGTACCCATTTGGAGGGGCGAGTAGGGCGGCCTCCGTGCCTGCCGGGCGGGCGGGGACGCCCGCACTCCCCACCGGCGGGACGCCGGGGCCACCCAGACACGGTCTTCTCTGCGTCCTCTGCGCTCTTGGCGCCTCTGCGGTTGCCTTTGAGCAGCCGGCGCAATCAGAAGGTGCGGCGGGAGTCGAGCAGGATGCAGATCGGTCCGTCGTTGACGGACTCGACCTGCATGTACGCCGCGAAACGGCCGGTCTCCACCTTCAGCCCGTGCGCGCGGATCGCGGCGACGAGGCGGTCGATCAGCGGGGCGGCCGCCTCGCCCGGCGCGGACGTGTCAAACGACGGACGCCGGCCCTTGCGGGCGTCGGCTTGCACGGTGAACGCACTGACCAGCAACACGCCGGCGGCGATATCCAGCACCGAGCGGTTCATCTTTCCTTCGTCGTCGGGAAAGATGCGCAGGCGGGCCACCTTGTCGGCGATGTAGGCCACGTCGGCCTCGACGTCGTCCGGGGCGGCGGCGGCGTACACGAGCAGCCCCGGCCCGATTCGCCCCACCGTCTGACCATCAACCGCCACGTGGGCCTGGGTCACGCGCTGGACGACTGCTCGCATCGCGCGTCCTCCAATCATCGCCGAACAGGGCGGTCATTAGTGTACTCACCGGCGTGCTGAAGCGCAGGTGGGCGCGGAGCCATTCGTGCAGCCCCGGCAGCCCGCGCGCGTCACCGCAGACGGCCAGCAGCCGTGCCGCCGCCTGACGCACGGCCGGGTTCGGGTCCGCCAGGCGTTCGAGCAGCGCCAGTTGAGGCGGCAGGGCCCCCACGAGGTCCGCGGTGTTGATCGGCCGGAGCTCGCCGCGCTCCAGCGCCGCCCGGACGCTGGTCGCACCGTCCAGGGCGTCCAGGTAGCGGAGGCGGCGGGCCACCGCGTCGGCCGGCGGGCACGCCAGCAACAGGTCTTCGACGAGGGTCCGCGCCGGCTCGGAGCGCTCCAGCGTGACCGCCAGCAGCCAACGCAGCTCGTCCGGTGCGAGTGAAGTGATGGCGATGGCGCGGTGGGGGGGCGCGTCCGTGTCGGCGGGCGGAGCTGTCGCGGCATGGGCATAGCCCCAGCACAGGAAGCTGTACGGCAGGTGCGATAACCGCTCTTCCAGGGAGGCGCCCGCGAACCAAACGATCAACAACGCGCGGATTTCGTCGCCGCCTTCGACGGGGCGGGAGTCGGTGACCCGGCCGGCGAAGCGGTCGGACAGCAGCATCAGGCCCCCGTGTCGAACACGCTCGTCAGGGTCGCACAGCAACGCGCCGTAGATCGGCGGGGCGGCGTGCGGGTCACGTTGCTCGGCGTTACGAATGAGAATGGCCGCCTGGTTGACGTAGCGGTGGGGGTTGGGTCGGGCGAGCAGACGGCGCACGCGGGCCGCGGGGTCGGCGGGGCCACGATTCACGGACCCCAACCAGATGACGGCGACCAGTGCCGTCAGGCCGACGAGCGAGGTCACGATGCGCCAGACGGGGGAGCGCATGACAAGAGCACCCTATGGGCGTCGGAGTCGTTCCCGCCAGCGGCCGCGACCCTCCCCCAACCCCTCCTCGCCACTGCGAGTCGCCCTCGCCACGGCGAGTCTCGTTCGCCACAGCGAATCTCGCCGAGGGCGGACCTGTGGCGGACGTGGCGGCCTGAGAGGGAGGGGAGTCGCGGAACCGTGTCTATATCAGCGTCCGCAATGGCACGCCAACCGTACCGCAAGGCTCTGCCTTGCGACTGCGGCAAGGCGGAGCCTTGCCGTACGACCCGCGGCGCGGATTCGCGCGCTGATCCAAATGGGTATTCACGGTCGTGCGACACGGGAGGGCGAGGCTGTCTCCTGCGGCGACCCTGCCGGCCTGCCGAGCCGCGGCTCGCCGGGAGGCTCGCCCTCCCGGTTGGCGTCCCATGATCCTGAGTACCTATTTAGATGCGCACGTGGGCGTTCTTGCTGGCCAGGAAGATGGTCTTGCGGTCCAGGTCGTGGAACGCCTTGACGTAGCGCACCGTGCGCGAGTGGGCCCGCATGACCACCGAGTACGTCGTGGCGATGCGCTTGCTGATGGTCACGCCGTGCAGTAGCGCGCTGTCGGTGACGCCGGTGGCGACGAAGACCACGTCGTCGGTCCGCACCATGTCGTCGATGGTGAAGATGCGGTCCATCATCTCCCCGTGGCCGTCGGCCTCGAGCCGCTGCCGCTCTTCTTCGTCCCGCGGCCACATCTTGCACTGCATGTCGCCGCCCAGGCACTTGATCGCCGCCGCCGCCAGGACGGCCTCCGGCGAACCGCCTTTGCCCATGTAGATGTCCACGATGCTGTTGGCGAGGCACGGGGCGATGGCGGCGGCCACGTCGCCGTCGCCGATCAGCCGCACGATGGCCCCGGTCTTGCGCACTTCGCGGATGAGCTTCTCGTGGCGGGGCCGGTCGAGGATGCAGACGATGAGGTCCTTGACCCGTTTGCCGAGCGTCAGCGCGACGATTTCGAGGTTCTGCTCGACGGGCGCGTCGATCCGCACACGGGCGCCGCTCTCGCGCACCGCCGGGCCGACCGCGATCTTGTCCACGTAGAAGCTGGGAATGGCGGAGAGCGCCTGTTCCTCGGGCGAAGCGCCCTTGGCGGCGGCGATGACGGTCAGCGCCCCGGGCAGCCCCTTGGAAGTCAGCGTGGTGCCGTCGATCGGGTCGACGGCGACGCTCACCGGCGGCGAGCCGGCCTTCCAGGTGCCCAGCTTCTCACCGATGAAGATGCCGGGCGCTTCGTCCTTGATCCCCTCGCCGATCACGCACGTCCCGCAGACGTCCATGAGATTGATCATGCCGCGGATGGCATCCGTGGCGGCGGCATCGGCCGCCTCCTTGTCGCCCTTGCCGATCCACTGGAAGACGTTGAGGGCCGCGCCCTCCGACGCCCGCAGCAGGTCCATGCCGATCAGCTTCTCGTCGCCCGCTTCCGGGTCCTCGATCCCGCGCCGATTGAGCTCCACGTCCGCCATGCTGGTTTCCTGTGACCCCCGTGCTCGGTGGTTGCGTTTTGTTGCTGACATGCGGGCGCAGGATAACGCGGCCGCGCCGCGCTTTCCAGCGGGCGACGAAGCGGCACGAGGTGGTTGTCGGGCAGCCCCCGCACGCCGCGCCGCTTCGCCGCGGTCTGAGACGGAGACGCACGCCCTGGCGAGCAAGAAATGCGGCACCGTGAAGCGCGACCCTCCCCCAACCCCTCCCTGGCAGGGAGGGGAGTCAAGAGCCCCCTATTGATCGGCCCGCGGGCGGGTCATGGCGGCGGCGTCCAGGGCGGCGGCGAGGCGCGCGGGGTCGGCGAGCTTCCTCTCGAGCGCGAGCTCGCGGATCGTCCGCCCCGTACGGTGGGCCTCCTTGGCCAGCTCCGCCGCCCGGTCGTAACCGATCAGCGGGACGAGGCTCGTGCACATGGCCAACGATTGCTCGACGAGCGCCTCACACCGGTCGCGGTCCGCCGTCAGCCCGTCGAGGCAACGCTCCACGAACACGCCGCACACGTTGGTCAGCAACCGCACCGCTTCGAGCAGGTTGTGGGTCATTACCGGCATGCCGGTGTGCAGGTCGAGGTTGCCGAGCAGCGTCGCCGCGCTGGTGACGGCGGCGTCGTGCCCGATGACCTGGGCACAGACCTGGAGCACCGCCTCGGGAATCACCGGGTTAACCTTGCCCGGCATGATCGAGCTGCCCGGCTGCGTGGCCGGCAGGCGCAACTCGCCCAGCCCGCACCGCGGACCGCTGCCCAGCCAGCGAGTGTCGTTGGCGATCTTGATAAGAGTCACCGCCAGCCCGCGCAGCGCGCCCGAAAACGCGACGACGGCGTCCTTGGCGTGCTGCGCCGCGAAATGGTCCGCCGCCTCGCGGAACTCGATCCCCAGCTCCTGTGTCAAGACCCGGCACACGCGCCGGGCGAACTCGGGGTGCGTGTTGATCCCCGTCCCGACCGCCGTCCCGCCGATCGGCAGCTCGCGCAGCTCCTCGCCGGCGGCGGCCAGCCGGGCGTCGGCCTGGGCGACCTGTTGGGCGTAGCCGGAGAACTCCTGCCCCAGGCGAATCGGCGTGGCGTCCATCAGGTGCGTCCGGCCGATCTTAATGATATCGTCGAACTCGCGGGCCTTGCGGCGTAGCGATTCCTGCAAGCGGCCCAGCGCGGGGTGCAGGTCGTCGCGCAACACCGTCGCGAGCGCGACGTGCATCGCCGTCGGGATGATGTCGTTGGACGACTGCCCGAGGTTCACATGGTCGTTAGGGTGGACCCGTCGTTCACCCGCCGCCGCGCCCAGAAGCTGCCCGGCCCGCGTGGCGATGACCTCGTTGGCGTTCATGTTGGTGGACGTGCCCGAGCCGGTCTGAAACACGTCCACGACGAAGTGGTCGTCGTGCCGACCGTCGGCCACCTCGCGGGCCGCGTCCCGAATGGCCCCGGCCGGCCTGGGCTCGAGCCGGCCGAGCTGCTCGTTGACGGCGGCGGCGGCGTACTTGATGAGTCCCAGCGCGCGGATGAACGGCCGGCCGAAGCGATAGCCGCTGATCGGGAAGTTGAGTACCGCCCGCTGCGTGGAGGCCCCGTACAGGGCGTCGGCGGGCACCCGCATTTCCCCCATCGTGTCGCGCTCGACCCGCGTGTCGCTCATCGCAGCTCCCTTCTCGCCGGTGGCACCGGATCGAAGGGATTATAGCGCGCGGGTGCCGCGCCCATGTCCCACCGTACGGGGACCGGCACGGCACCCGCACCTTCCCGCGCGGCACGACGCGCGCGGTTCTATCTCCCGCGCCGCAGCGCCGACACGCCCGCGAGCAGCAGCAAGGCGGACGCGGGTTCCGGCGTGATGACGAAGGCGAGGTCAAGCGTGTGCCCGGTGATCGGGTCGGTCAGCGGACGCCAAACGGGGTCGGGGTAGTCGCCCCAGACGGCATCGTCCATGAAGTGCATGTACGAGGTCTTCCAGCCCCACTCCTCGGGGCCCTGCACATGGACGCTGACATCGAGCCAGTAGATGACGCCCTGCTGCTGTACGAAGGGGTCGGGGATGTCCACGAAGTTGTACTGATAGTAGCGCAGGTGGTCCGGCTTCTTGTAGAAACCCGTGTTCGGGTCGTACCAACCCTGCGGCCCCTCGCCGTAGTACCGCTCCTTCCATTGACCGGGGAAGAACCGGCGCTGCCACAGCGGCGGGTTGATGGGTGTACTGGGCGGCCCGGGGTTGTTGGCGTGGACGCTCAGGTCGATGGCCACGATCTGGCCGACGCGGTCCTCGCGCCACGAACCCCAGAAGTGAATGTCCGTGACCGGCCCGCTCTGGCTGCACTCCCAGTCGTCCGCGAGTACCTTCGGATAGGTGGCCTTCACGTCCCACCCCTGCGGATCGGGCAGCTGCGGGAAGTGCATCTTGTGCGGTTCCCCGGGGTTCCAGTCGGCGAAGGCGGGCAAGACGAGCAGTCCTCCGACCGTCACAACAGCAACTAGCGCACGCATGGCTTTCCTCCTTCCCCCGCCGGCACGGGCCGATTGCGGCGCGGACCACCCGCGCACACCCAGCCCGCCTCGGCGTGGACACACTTGCAGCGGTGCCGTTCGGCGCGCGCTGCCGCGCCGCCTCTACCGCACACAATTCACATTTCGGCTACGAGAGCAGGCCGTACAAACGTGACAAGCGCGGCCGGCTCGGACACCCCAGGTACCTGAAGAATAGCACAGGAATGGTCCGTCTGCAAACTCGCGCGGTGTTCTGCCGGGCCACCGGTCGCCACGCGCGT
This sequence comes from uncultured Planctomycetales bacterium, assembly GCA_964462635.1. Lineage (GTDB taxonomy): Bacteria > Planctomycetota > Phycisphaerae > UBA1845 > Fen-1342 > JBFMAI01. The sequence continues at coordinate 6,429 of CAYWYJ010000098.1, read as the reverse complement.
TCTTTCGCAGGGTCACGAGGAAGCGCCGGTCTGGTGGTTGTGCGAGCAGGGTCCGTCGCTCCCGCTGTGCCGCCTCGAGGCCTCCCTGCCGCCGCGCAATAAGAAGGGCGAAGCCGCCGCGCGCCGTGGCTGAGGCGGAGCTTCGCCCTACCCGGATGTCTCCAAGCGGTCGGTTAGTCGGCCGCTTCCTGCAACGGCACCGTCCAGACGATTTGGTCGATGCCGACTCTCCAGAGGTGCCCGGTCACGGGGCCGTTGGCCTGCCACTTGATCTGGGCCTTCATGGCCAGCGTGCCGGGATCAATGAACCGCGACGGATTACCCGTGACGGTCACCTGAACCGCGGTCTCGGTCAGTGACGCTTGTCGGCTATCCAGCAGCTCATAGCTCTGCGTCACGTAGTTGTAGAGATCGATGGTCTGGAGCACGGCGCCGGCGGTCTGGAGACCGGACTCCAGGACGAACTTCAAGCCGCTCGGGTTGGCGATCGGGGCCGTGGTGTTGACGATCAGCCACACGGGGGCTTCCGCGGGCGTGAGCACCATGCCCGCCCGGGCGACCAGACGCTGGTCGTCGCTGTTCAGCAGCTCCGCCAGCCCACCGGACACGACTTCGCCGCGGAAGAGCGTGAAGCTGTCCGGGCGAATCAGCCCTTCGGTGTACTCGACGAGGCCCCAGACCTCGATGTCGTCGAGGTTCCAGCCGCAATACGTCCAGCTCGTGTCCGTCGTGCCCATGGTCCATCGCAGGTAGACGGTAGGCTGGTTGTCGGCATAGGCCGAGATGTCGATCGTCTGCGACTGCCAGGTCGTGTCGGCGGTCTCCTGGTCTGGATTCTGCCACGCCGTGTTCCAGGTCGTGCCGTTGGTGCTGACCCGCACGTAGGCGTGGTCATAACGGGACGCCTCCACACCGAGCCACCGCTTGAACCGCAGCGACACCTGCGTCATGCGGGTGCAATCGAGGGCGCCGGTGGTCAGGTGGTACTCCGGCATGCTGTTGGTGTAGTCGCCGTTGAGGTTGTACCCGAACACGTTATTGCCGGTGAAGCCGGCGGTCGGGTCGGGGCCGCCGTAGGATCCGCCGCCTCCGGTCGGCTTGCCGAAGGCCCACTGCGCCTCGCGCGCCCAGCCCGGGTCCTGGTCGAGGTTGAACCGGTGGACCGGCTCGGGACCGCCGATGGTGCCGCGCGACGTGGCGATGGCGGAGTCGCCGCCCTCGGGCGGCACGCCGCCGTCATTGGCCTTCCAGGTGAAGCTGTCCTGACCGCTGGCGTAGAAGTTGGGGGCGTAAGTGACCTTGTTGCCCCAGTTGGCCAGCGTGTAGGGGACGGTCGTGATGGGGCCGGCGTTCGGGTCCACCAGTCGGCCCTTGGTCGGCAGCGACGTGATGATGAAGATCATCCGGCCCGGAGGATCAGGCAACCCGTCGTCGCGAGCGTCCAGCGTGAGCAGGATCGGAGTGTTGAGCGGCGTGTTGAAAACGCCGTCCTGCACGCGCGGCGGGTGCGGGCCGCACATGCTGAGGGCCATCAGGCACGCCTCGTACGCGTCCACCATGCCCCAGCCGTAGCTGTTGTCCTCGCCCGCGGTGCCCAGGTCGTGGGCCGTGTCATAGATGATCTGCTTGATCTCGGGGATCGTCAGATCGGGGCAGGCCTGGCGGATGAGGGCGACGACGCCGTTGATGTGCGGCGAGGCCATCGAGGTGCCGTCCATTTTGACGTAACCACCGCTGGGCGTGGCCGAGCGCACCTGCACGCCGGGGGCCGAGATGTCCGGCTTGATCGCCGGCGTCCCGCCCGGGGTGCAGTTGGTGGGGCCGCGCGAGGAGAAGCTGGCGATCGGCCAGCCGGCCGTGTTCGCATCGACGGCCGCGACGGCCATCGTCCGGTAATCGTCGGTGGCCCGGTCCGCGGGCCGCCGCAGGCCGGACGTGCCCTCATTGCCGGCCGAAAAGACGATCAGCGTGCCGGCGGCCTCGCAGGCGTCCAGATAGCTCCAGAAAGTCTGATCGCAGGGGGGATAGCCGTGCGACGTGGTCAGACCCCAGGAATTGGAGCAGACCGCGGGCACATCCCAGTTCGTCCCGGGATTCTGGTCGGGGTCGAGCATCCACTGGAACGACTTGATCGCATTGGCCACGGTCGTTGGGATGCCGCCGCCGCGGTCGATCGGGGCGGACGCGATCCACAAGGCGCCGGGGGCGACGCCGATCTGGTCGCCGGGGGCCCCGCCGCACACCGTGCCCATCGTGTGCGTCCCGTGGCCGTTGGTGTCATACGGGAAGTTGTTCTGATTGTTGTACGGATCGTACCAGGCCCACTCCGGGTGGCCGGCGTAACGCGGGTCGGCGACGCCCGCCCAGCGGCTGGCCAGGGCGGGGTGATTGCCGGCGACGCCGGTGTCCATGTTGGCCACCAGGACGCCTTGGCCGGTGTAACCCAGGGCCCAGGCTTCCGGGGCGCGGACGGCCACGACGCCCGGCTCGGGCGCGTCGAGGCCGCCGGGGTCCGGTCGGGTGGCGACCGGCTCGATCAGCTCGACCTCATAGTTGTAATAGATCGTGCCGACGTCCGGGTGCTTGAGGAGCTGCTCAATCTCCGCCTTCGGGCCGTCGACGCGAATGACGTTGGCAATCCAGAACGACTCGACGTACTCGAGACGCCCCTCTTCGACCAGTCGGTTCAGGTAATCCAGCAGCGGACCCTGTGACCGCTCGGCCGTGGCCAGCAGAGACCGCACGATCACCTCGTGCCGGCGCTGCATGGTCGCCCGCTCGGCATCCAGTGTGCCGACGAGGGCGTCCACGTCCACCTGGGCCTTGAGAAACACCAGCACCGAGACCGTCTCGTCCGCGTCGCGCGTCTCGAGGATCGCCGCCAGGCCCCCATCCAGGACGCCGGCGGTCGCTGGCACGGCCAGCAGGCAGCCCACCAATCCCCACAGTACCCAACGCTTGCTCATCACCTTTCTCCTTACCACGTGTGAACTGAAACAGGAATGAGACCAACCCAGCGATGACGGCGGGCTGGTGGCAGGGGGGTGGCGAAGTGCGTTCCTCCCGCACGTTCGCCTCGGCAGCCATCACGCCACGAGCGCGTGCTTCTTCTCCTCCCACAACCCGGTCGGCGACGAGATGCCGCTTCGCCGCCCGGAGGACCTGCACCAGTCCGTCGCTCACCGATTTCATCCTAGCAACCGGCGGGAGCGCCCGCAAGACAACTTGTCGGCACCGCGGCACGGTGCGCCACCGTCGGCGTTGGGGGGCGTGCCGTCCGGCCCTGCCTGACGGTCGGGCGGGCGGTGGCGTTCGCGTTCGCGGTGGTGCTGGCCATCCGGCTGGCCTGGGTGTCGGGAGCCGGTGGTACCCCCGTTTCCGAGCGGCGGTCTGCGGGGTCTTCGGCCATGGCCCCGGGGCCGCGGGCTTCGTGCAGGCCGTCCTGGGGGCCGGCGCGTCGGGGCTGCCCACGCCGGGTGGCCGCGAACGCGGGTCAGGCAGCGCAGGCCTGCGTGTGCGTGGCGCGGACAGGAGCGGAGGCGGCCGGCCGCGTGCCGCACCGGGTGGTGGTATTGACGGGCGGCGCGCCACCGGACGCCGGCGCCGACTCGCCGGAGGATTGAGCGCGCTCGCCGAGGTGGCCTCGGGGTGATGGACGGTCGGAACCTGTCAAGCGACTTGGCGGGGGCAGTCCACGCGGAATAGCATGGCCCCGGCCGCTCCCCCAGGGGCGGCGACCGGAGACCACGATGCCGCGCTCCGCCCCGTTCCTCGCGTCGGGACTGCTGCTATTGGTGTGTGCGGGTTGCCTCCGTGAGGGCGTCAAGACCTCACCCCGAGCGCCGGCCGCCGATCCTGGCACGCTCGTCCTGCGGGGGGTCCACGTCTTCGCGCCCGCCAGCGGCACGATGAGCGGCCCGCAGGACATCCTGATCGCCGACGGTCGCGTGCGCGCGGTCGGGACACGGCTCGCCGTCCCGGCCGGCACGCCCGAAATCGACTGCCAGGGTCAGTACGCCTTGCCCGGGTTGTTCGACTGCCACACGCACCTGATTCATCTGACGGGCCACGGCGACGAGGAATTGAAAGCCCGGTTGGCGGACTTCGTCGCCCACGGCGTGACCCAGGTCCGCGATGTCGGTGGGCCGATCGGCGTGCTCAGTGGGCTGCACCGGCGCATCGCCGCCGGCGAGATCGCGGGGCCGGAGATCTTCTACACCGGCCCGATGCTCGAGGGCAGCCCGCTCTCGTACGAGTCCATGAACGAGGAGTTCCCCGGATTCACCGTCGCCATCGACACGCCGGCCGACGTGGACCTCCTCGTGCCAGAGCTGGCCCGCCAGGGGGCTTGCGCGGTCAAGACGTTCAACCACATCGATCCCACTGTCTACCGTCACTTGGTCGACGTGGCCCGGGAGCACGGCCTGAGGATCGTCCACGACCCGGGGACGCCGCTCTTTCACCGCGTCCCGATGGACGTCGCGATCGAGCTCGGCGTGACCAGCATCGAGCACGCCAAGGCCCCCTGGCCGGTCGTGCTGCGCGACGAGTTGCGAGACGAGCACGACGCGCTGGCCCAGCCGGACGCGAATGAAATGGCGCAGATGGTCTTCATGATGCGGACCACGGCCCTCGGCGTGGATTCAGTCTCGCTGGAGCGCGTGCGGCAGCTTGCGGACCACCTGCGCGAGACAGGGACGTATCTGTGCCCCACGCTCCTGGTGTTTGCCGCGCTCGAAGACGTCGCGATCGAGCAGGTCAAGCAGCACCAGCACCTCGACGAAGTACCCGAGATGATGCGCGCGGGCATCCGGCAGGGCATCGCCGCCATGCAGCAAGTCAGCCGCGTGTTCGTGCGCGAGTTCGCCGACCGCGGTGTCCGCATGCTGGTCGGCCAGGACGGGGCGGACCCCGCCGGCACTCTCGCCGAGATGCGCTGGCTGAGCGAGTGGGGCGTGGGCCAGGCCGAAATCCTGCGCGGCGCGACGATCTACCCGGCGCAGTGGCTGGGTGTGGAAGACCGGCTGGGATCACTCACGCCCGGCAAAGAGGCCAATGTGCTGGTCGTGCGGGGGAACCCGCTCGCGGACATTGGGCAACTGGAGACGATCGTCCTCGTGGTCCACCACGGGCGGATCGTCCGACGCTGACCCCGGTGCCCGTCGGGTTCCGTGCTGGACCACGGTGCGGTCGCTCGCTACGCTCGCGCGCATGTCGGCCGTTGGCGCTCGTCCGCCGCCCGCGATCATCCGGCTCGCACCGCCGCTTGTGCCGCTTCGCCGCGTGTGGCACGACTTCGGGGTGAGCACCCTGCTGGTGATGGCCGTCGCGGGGCCGGGGCTTGTGCTGGTATTCGCCTTCATCGCGGTACCCTCCGGCGGGCTGCGCCCGGCGCTGGCGGCTGGGCTGGGCAACGTGCTCGTCGCGCCCCTCGCCGCCGTGCTCGGCGTCCCCGTCATGCTCCTCCCAGTCATCCTGTGGACGCGGTGGACCGAGAATCGGCGGGCGCTGCGTTGGCGCGCGGAGCACCCCGGCGTGCTGGCGGAGCCGCGCGCGGCGGCCGTCGTCCGCGAGTTGGAACGAACGGGGAGGCACGAGTACCCGCGCCTGGTCGCCGCCTTGTACGCCGTCGGCGGAGCGGAGCGCTGCTACATCGTCTGTGACGCGCACACGCGGCCGCCCGAAGCTGCGGATGCGCTCACCGAGCCGGTGGTGGTCCGGCCCGCGCGCGTTGGCCGCGTGACCGTGCTGGCCGGCCTATGCCTGTTGCTCGCCTGGGTCGGCGTCGCGGGCATCGCCGGGCCCCGCGTCCTGCACGTGCGGCCGGTGACGGCCCTCCTGCTGGCGCTGGCCGGGGTGGTGGCCGTCGCGGCATTGCACCATGTGCTCTGGTCGCGGTACGTGCGCTTCTGCCCTGGGCGCATTGAGGTGCTGCGCTACGGGCTGTTCGGGCGACGGCCCTGCGTCGCGGAGTTTCCGCTGGAGCCGGGCACGGTGGTGTTTCTGCGGAGCCTGTTCGCCGGCCTCGTGGCCCCGCCGATCGCCGTCTGGCGGATGACGATCTGCCGCGAACGCCGCGTGTTCAGGACGCACTTCATCACCCACCCGGACGAGGCCGAACGCCTCTGGCAGGCCCTGTTGTCGCGGGCCCGCGCCCCCGAGCTCCCCACGGAGACGCTCTGAGTTCCGCCCCGGGGCCGGCGCCCGGCCCGGGCGCGCAAAAAGAAAGCGCCCGCCGGGGTGCGGCGGGCGCGGGCGTATCAGTAAACAGGGGTGAAGACGGGCGGCGGATTACTCCGTCGCGCGGGCGGCCGGGGGCCGCCCCAAGGGGTGCTGACGAAACGCGCGGGTCGGTTTCCCGACCGCGGTCTAGGTAATCCTCTAGAAAGGAGGTGATCCAGCCGCAGGTTCCCCTACGGCTACCTTGTT
>CAYWYJ010000097.1:0-14689 GCA_964462635.1 uncultured Planctomycetales bacterium | reverse complement strand
GTGTGCCACTGCTCTTGAGCAGTGGTCCGCCATCCACGGCCGGTACGGAGCCCGGTCGCCAAAGGCGACTCGCTGTGGCGAGCCGCTACGGCGGGCGGGACGCCCGCACTCCCCGGCGCGGACGCCGCGCTGGCGCTTGGGGCGCGTCCGCGCCGCACGCTGGGCGCGACCCGGACGCTGGGCGCGACCCGGACGGTCCCGCCGGCGGTTGTCGTCACGTGTCCACCTCCGTCGCCGGCCCCGGGCCGGCATTCACGGCATTAACGTGTCCATTTGTATCTTAGCCCCCGCGGCCCGCCCGATTCAACGGGGTTTTTGCCCGGATTGCGGTCGGGCGGGTCCGATTACGGGGGAACAGGGGGCTGGGAACAGGCAACAGGGAACAGGGAACAGGGAACGGGGAACAGGGAACAGGGAGCAGGGAACGGAGAAGACAGGGACTGAGGGATCAAGGGATTGAGGGATTGAGGGGCGGCCGGTGGCAGGGCTGCCGCCTTGAGCGGCCATGCCTTCAGGTTGCTCAGAACACCTGCCGTCCCGCCACCCACACGTGCATCGGCCGCGGCGCCCGCGTGACCAGCTCCCCGATCGGATCATCCGTCGTCGGCGAGCACGGAAACGCCGCCACGTCCGCCTGCTTGCCCGGCTCCAGCGAGCCGATGCGGTCCACCAAACCCAGTGCCCGGGCGGCGTCCAGCGTGATCATCCGCAGCAACGTCTCCGCCGGCGGCGGGTCCGGCGTCTGTCGGGCCACGAAACGGGCCTCTTCCAGCAGGCACAGGTCCGCGTTGCTCGCCGCGCTGTCCGTTCCCAGCGCCACCGTGACACCGGCGTTCTGCCACGCCCGATAGGGGTGCGGCGTGTGCCCGAAGAAGCGGTGCGCCCGCGGGCAATACACCAGCACGTGCCCCGCCGCGGCCAACCGAGCCGCGTCGCCGCCCTCGAGATAGTTCGCGTGGACCACGGCCCCAGGGTCCGCCCCGGCCACGCAGGTTTCGAGCAGGTCCAGCGGCGATTGCCCCGGCGACCGCACGCCGCACTGCGCCATCAATTCGCGCAGATACTCCGGCAGCGCTGCCGACTCGCCGCGGAGAAACGCGCATTCCTCCCGCGTCTCGGCCCAGTGCGTACACCACGGGCGCCGCAGTTCCGCCGCCAGTTGAATCGCCCCGCGCACCTGGTCCGCCGGCACGGTGAAGGGCGTGTGCGGCGACACGCCGACGGTCAGCAGCGCGTCTTCCTCGACTTCCGCCGCGGCCCGCCGCAGCTCGTCCGGGTCGCGTGGCGGATGGTCCGCCAGCGTGAGCAGTTCGACGAAGCACACCTTGCGGAGGGGGAGTCGCTTCAGGACCGGCCAGGCGAGGTTTCGCCGCGAGATGTCTCCGACGCACGTCACGCCGGCCCGCAGGGACTCCCAGGCCCCGGTCTCGACGGCCGCCTGCTCGCGTTCAACTTGCCCCGGCGCGCGTCGCAGCTCGACCAGCCGCGGCAGCCACGACCAGAATGACCCGGGGGCCAGGAGGCCGGCGTAGCACGTGAGTTCCAGGTGCGCATGGGGGTTGACGAGGCCGGGCGTGAGGATGGCATCGCCCAGATCGACCAGGGAACCGGCGCCCGGGCCACAAGGCGCCCGGGCAGGGGAGCGGGGGGCTTGATGAGCATTCGCGGTCGCGTAACGCGGGAGGGCGAGGCTCCTGCCGAGCCGCGGCTCTCCGGGAGCCTTGCCCTCCCGTCGAGCGTCCCATGTCCCGGAGTGGCCGTGTGGAGGTTGGGGAATGCGACGGTCAGTGGAGGGACCGACCGCGATGATGCGATCGTCGAGTACTTGAACGTAGCCGTCACGGATGGGCGGACCGACGACCGGCAGCACCCACGCCGCCCGCAGGATCATGGCCGGGCCGGCTCACCGGACCCGGGTCGCGCGGCCTTCTCGAACCACGTCCGCCAATCCATGCCGAGTTGCCCGTCCGCCTGGTGCGGCGCCATGGAAGACTCGCAGTGGCAGATCGACGGCGTCTGCGGCAACAGCTCGCAGAACCGCTCCAGCAGCCGGGGCATCCGCTCGACGGCGGCCATCGCCCGCTGCCGCTCGACCTCCTCCGGCAGCACCCGGCCGTCCTCGAACGGCCGGTAGTTCGTCCCGTCCTCCGCGTAGCGCCCGACGTAGCACAGGCTGGCGTAGCACATTTGCAGCTCTTTGGCCAGGAAGACCTCCGGCGCGAGCGCCTGCCCCAGCAGCTCGCCGCCGAACGCCGCGTACTTCCGCGTCTCCGCCGGCGTCTCGTGCCGCGGGCCTTCGACGCAGACGTAGACGCCCCGGCCGGTGAACTCGCATTTCTCCAGTTCGAGGGTGTCCAGCAGGGCCTTGCGCAGGCTGGGGCAGAAGACGGGCCACTGCCGTAGGTGGCCCAGGCCGCGTTCCTGGAAGAACGTCTGCGGCCGCCAGACGGTCTCGTCCACGAGGTCGTCAACGACGACGTACTGGCCGATCTTGTAGTTATGGCTGATCGCCCGCGTCTCGCTCCACGAGACGATCGCCCGCGTGCCGAGGTCTTTGAGCGCGTACAGGTTCGCCCGGTAGTTCACGAAGCTGGGTGTGCGGTCGTAGCCGGTCTCGCCGTGCCGCGACAGGAAGTGGAACCCGCCAAAGCGTGATTCGCAGCGGTAGATGGGCTGCGACTCGCCGAAGGGCGTCGCCCGCGGGCCGAGCCGCTCCGACACAAACGCCCCCTGCCGCAGCAGGTTGTACGCGTCCCGCCCGCCGATGCACGCCAACGTCAAGGCCATAAACTCGCTCCCGTGGCATTCTGGCCCCCCGCGCCGCACGACGCCCGGCAGTATAGAGCGCCGCCTGGTCGCCGCAACGGGCCCCGGCGAGCGCGGTGGTGAACGCCGGGGCGCCTCACGGCCGCCCCAGTCCACGCCGCGCGCGGGCGAACACCGCGTCGAACATCGCCTCCGTCAGCCGCCCGGTGAACGTGTTCTGCTGGCTGGGGTGGTACGAGGCCAGCAGCAGGCGACCGTCGTCCAGCCTCTGCTCGACCCCGTGACCAAATCGCCCCAACCGCACCCCCAGCACTCGGCCGCAGCGCGTCCACGCGACCTGTCCCAACGCCAGCAAGACCCGCCACGGCGTCCGGTCGATTGTCTCGACCAGGTAGTCCGCGCACCGGTCCATTTCCGCCGGCGTCGGCCGGTTGCCCGGCGGGGCGCAGCGGCACACCGCCGTAATCAGCGTATCGCGGAGCGTCAGCCCGTCGTCGGGGTGCGTGGACTGGGGCTGGTTTGCCAGCCCCGCCTTGTACAGCGCGCGAAACAACCACTCCCCACTGCGGTCGCCGGTGAACAGCCGCCCGGTGCGGTTCGCGCCATGCGCGGCGGGTGCGAGCCCCACGATCAGCAGTCGGGCGCGGGGGTCGCCGAAGTTCGGCACCGGCCGGCCCCAGTAGGTCTGGTCGCGGAACGCGGCCCGTCTTGAGCGGGCCACCTCCCGGCTCCACGCGCGCAGCCGCGGGCACCGCCGACAGGCAATGACGCGCTCGTTCTGATGCGCCAGCCAAGCGGGCAGGTCGCGGGTGACCGCTGCGGACCGTCTGAATGCGCATTCAGGATCATGGAATGCCAGCGGGGAGGGCGAGCCTCCCGGCGAGCCGCGGCTCGGCAGGAGCCGCGCCCTCCCAGGTCGCACGACTGCGAATACCCATTCAGGATGTGAGTGCCGTGCATGCACGAATACAGGCCCTCGTCGCCGGCCACCGCGAGCATCGTACCCCGCGCGGACGAAACATGCCCCCGGGGGTCGGCGGCCTGGGCGCGGAGACGGTGTACTTGGACGGGACAGCCTTGCCGGTCCGATTATTCGTCCCCGCGCTTGATCGACGTTCACGTCCCCCCGCGGAACAAGCCCTATTGCAGGCCGGCGGGGGCGCGGTCGATGGGAGCGCGAGGTAGCCCGTGGTGGAGCCGGTATGACGCTGGACCTGGAAGAGCTGACCGCAGGTTGGGAGTGTCCTCCCGGCCAGTTGCGCGCTCGGGTCGTGGTCGGGCGCGACGGCCAGGAGCTGCTCCAGCTCCGCGTGGACCTCGGCGTCATGCAGATGGTCCTGACCGGCCGGCCCGACGGCGAGCGCTATCGGGGATTCCCCAGCGCGCAGGCCTACGTCGAGCACGAGCTGTGCGTGGTGGAGCCCCAGCTCGATCCGCAGTGCTGGCAGGACCTGGACCGCGAGATGCAGCAGCTCAACTACCGGCGGATGGCCTTCGCCGCCTCCGCCGAGGACGCCTTGCAGGACGGCGACGAGGCGGCCGCGGCGCGCTACTTGGCGTACGCGCTCGCGGACGCGTCCGATTGCCTGGGCCACGTCACGCTGCTCCGGCGGCACGGGAAGGACGACGAGGGGCACGCCGCGCTCCTGCCGACCCTGGTGTTTGACCACGCCCGGCTGGCGGCCCAGCTCCGCATCATCGAGGGCCGGTTCGAGGAGGCGATCGAAGCGGCCGAGACGGGCGCCGCCGCGCTCGAAGCGCTGCTCAGCGAACTCGGCTACGACGAGGAGCTGCGCGAGGAAGACCCCGGTCTGCGCTACCTGCGCACGTTGGGTACGCAACTGCGCCGGGAGTACGGCGTGACCCACACGCTGCGGGAGCAACTCGAGGAAGCGCTGGCCAACGAAGACTACGAGGCCGCGGCCCGCCTGCGGGACGAGCTGGCGGCCCGCCAACAGCGCCCGGCGCCGCCGCCGGCCGAGGAGGACGCCGGCGCCGATTAAATGGGCATTCAGGGTCACGGGACGCCGACCGGGAGGGCGAGCCTCCCGGCGAGCCGCGGCTCGGCAGGAGCTTCGCCCTTCCACGTCGCACGACCGCGCCTGCCCATTCAGCCGGGCCGACCTGACCACAGTCGCCGCGCCGTCGGCGCGACTAATCCTCGTCGATGCGGGTGGTCTTCTTGCGGCGTTCGCGGACCTCGCCGCGCGGGGGCTCGCTGGCGTGCGGGTTGCGGCCTTCCCACTCCCCGGTGGCCGCGTCGATCCACTCCTTGCCCTTCAGCCGGCCGGACTCATCGAAGTAGACGACCGCCGAGTAATGCCGGTCGAGGTCGTCGTAGAACCACTGGTCGTCGAGGTCGCTGGTGGGTTTGCCGAGGACGTGGCGCACGTCGTCGCGCGTGTCGACCCCCACCTGCAGCATCTCGTAACGATCGCGCGTGAACTTGCGCTGGCAACCCGTCAACAGCAGGACCAGTCCGACGACGGTCAGAGCGAGAAGGCGTGGCCTCATGCGTGAACTCCACTTGTGAAAGTCGGCTGAGTATAGCCGACGTCCGAGGATTAGACACGCCGGGCCGGGCCGCGATAGGGCGCGGGCCCTGCGCGTGCCGTGGGGCGGGCGAAGCGCGGGAATTGCCCCCCGGCCGCCGGGCGGGACCGGGGCTGGCACCCCCGGCGGAACCGGTGCCGAGCCGGTTATTGCGCCCCCAGGGGGGCCGGCGGCCCCGGATTGGCGCCCCCGCGCGGGGGATGTCCCTGGGTTCATTCAAGCACGGTTGCCCGACGGCCGAACCTGTTCAACAGCGGGCGATTTTCGCCCCTCAGATGGATTCTGCGGGGACGGCAGCGTTGCTTGTTCCGCAAGCGGACCCAGAACCGGTACTAGGAGCGACAGCACATGAGAAAGTCACAGAAACGGCACAGAGGGCATCGTGGGTTCCTCAGCGCGGCCGCCGCGCGAAGCGGCTGGGGCGCCATCGCGCTGGTTGGCATCGCGGTGGCGCTGATTCTCGTTGTGGGTTGCGCGACCACCAGCTCCCGGGCCGTGGAGAGTCGCACGGCCGGTCTGGACAAGCCGCACCCCAAGACGAGCGACACGCTGAGGTACGTCAACCAGCGGGCGTCGGAGTACCAGTTGCCCGAGAAGTACATCAGCGAGGCGCGCATCGGCATCGCCGAAGTGGAAGGGCAGTTGGTCACGGCCCGCGCCGCCGAGGTGCAGCGCGACGCGATGATCCGCGACCGGATCGCGCACGTCGAGGCCCGCCGACAGGACGCGACGTCGAACGAGAGCATCGCCCTGGCCGAAGCGGACAAGTTGCAGACGGAGTATTCGTCGCAGCAGAACAACACGGCGGCGGAACTGGCCGCCCGTGAGCGCAACACCAAGGCCAAGGCCGAGGCCGACGTGACTCGGCGGGCGACGCTGGCGAAGGAAGGCAAGAGCGAGCAGAGCGAGCTCATCAGCCAGGCTGAGCAGGAGTTCGCCAAGGCGCAGGCCAACCTCGAGAACATGCGCGCCGTGCGCTCGGCGACCGAGAAAGACGGGCTGGCCGAGATCGACCAGATGAAGGAGAACGCCCGCGCCACGCGGCAGCGGGCCAAGGCGACCATCGCCGCCCTGCGCACCGAAGCGGCCTCCGTCGGGGAGCAGACCCGGGCGCGGATCGGCGAGCTCCAGAAGCAGATCGAGACCACGCGGCAGCGTACGGATGCCACGGCGCAGCGGCTGACGACCGACGCCTCATCCATCGAGCAGCAGGGCCGCGCGCGCTACAACGAGCTCAACGCCCGGGCCGACGCCAACGAGGTCAAGGCGTCGCAGAAGGAGTATGACCTGAAAGTGACGGCGGCCAAGACCGACCGCCAGCAGGCCCAGGCCACGTATGACAAGAGCATTTCCGAGGCCCGGACGCTCTATGAGCAGAGCGTGGCCGAGATTCAGCGGCTGCGGGCCGACGCCAACGTGACCGTCGAGGCCACGGAGGCCAACTTCGCCCAGCACCTGACCGATCTCGACGCCTGGCTGAAGGAAGTCCTGGCCGAGGTGGGCAAGATTCGCGCCAAGGCGGACCGCATGGAGCAGTTCGCCCGCAACGACTTCATCAAGGCCGAGGCCCAGGCGCGGGCCAACGCGCTGCGGGAGACCGCGGCGCACCAGGACGCGCTGGCCGAGGCCCAGATGGAGCGCATCCGCGCCGAGGCCGAGGCCGAGGCCGCCCGCATCCGCGACGAGATCCTCAACGAGCTGGCCCGCAAGACCAATCAGAACAACGTCGAGTTCGACAACAAGACCGGGCCGACGCCGGAGCCGGCCGAGGGCCTGCACGACGTGCCGCAGACGCCCCAGGTCGCCGCGGTGACCCCGCGGGTCGAGCCGGAGCACGTGGCCGCGTATCGCACCGCTCTGGCGGAGGTGATGCGTGAGCGGACGCGGGCCGACGCCCACCAGACCGCGCTCCAGGCCACCTACACCGAAGAGAAGAAGAAGCTGGAGGCGGTGCGGGCGCAGCAACTGGCCATCGCCGCCGAGCAGCAGGCCACCGCTGACGCCCTGGAGAAGAAGGCCGAGGCGGAGCTCGCCCAGCGGACGGCCGAGACCGACGCCGCCCTGGCCGCCGCCAAGTCCGTCTACAACCGGCAGATCGCCGAAGCGACCGCCTTCCGCAAGGAAGCCCTGGCCGAGGCCACGAACCTGCGCGCCAAGGCCAAGTCGGAGCTGGATACCAGCGTGGCCCAGGCCGAGGCGCTCCGCAAGGAGGCCGAAGTGACGGCCGGCAAGGGCGACGCCGAGATCAAGGCGCTCCAGGCCGAGGTGGCCGCGACGCAGGAGCGCGGCGACGCGGAAGTGGCCCGCCTGCTGGCGGACGCCACCGGCATTGAGCAGGCCGAGGCCGCCCTGGCCGCCCGCATCGATGCCGAAATCCAGGCCGCCGAGCAGTCCCTCAAGGCCGAGCTCGTGAAGCTGGACCGCAACATCGAGAGCGGCACGGCGCTGGCCAAGGCCAACTACGAGCAGGCCCTGGTCAAGGCGGACGTCCACGGCCGCAAGACCGAGGCGGAGCTCAAGCACATCGAGGCCCAGGACCAGTTGTACCAGGCCATGACGATGGCCGAACTGGACCGGGCGCGGGATGAGCTGTATGCCAACCAGGTCAAGAACGAGGCCCAGATCGAGCGGATCATCGCCGAGGCCCGCGCCAAGCGCGAGCAGGCGCACGCCCGTTGCGAGGTCGACGAGGTCGCCGTCCGGGCCGACGCCGACGTGATGACCGCCACGGCCAACGCGCAGCGCCGCATTGCCGACGCCCGCCGCGAGGCCGTGACGACGCTCTTTGACGCCCGCCTGGCCCAGGTCGAGTCGGAGCGCGTCATCGCGCGGACGGAGAACCTCCTGGACGAGTCGTTCCACAAGATGAACCTTGAGACTGCCCTGGCCCAGGCCCGGGCGTCGCGGGAAATCACCCAGGAACGCCTCAACAAGCTCAATGAGAAGCAGAAGGAAACGCAGCGGGCGGCCATGCAGAACTGGGATTCCCGCCTGGCACGCACCCGCAAGTCGGAGAACAAGATGGTCACCGGCAACGTGGTGACCACGGGAGACACCAACCGGTAGCCGGCGTCTCCCCCCGCAGCCGTCCTTCAAGCAGTCGCACGCTCGGCCGCCTCGGCCCCGTCACCGACGGGCCGGGGCGGCCGACGCCTTTCCCCCCAAATCACCCGCCGGCCTTGCCGAAGTCGCCGGACTAGCTAGGCTGCTGTCGGCGGGCGGCGGCCGGTCGCGCTACGCCCCACCCTCTGGACCCGCACCCAGGACACGCCGTGAGTTGGCTCACCCAGGCCGCGCAGCGAAAGGCGATTGTGGGGATGATCCACGTGCGGGCCTTGCCGGGTACCCCGCGGGCGGACATGCCGCTCAAGTCCGTCATCGCCGCCGCTGTCGACGAGGCCCGGCTGTACGCCGACGCGGGCCTGGATGCGCTGCTCATCGAGAACATGCACGACGTGCCGTACCTGGGCGGGACGGTCGGTCCGGAGATCGTCGCCGCCCTGACCGCCGTCGGCGTCGCGGTTCGTCGGGAGGTGTCGCGGCCGCTGGGGGTGCAAATCCTGGCCGCGGCGAACCGTGGGGCACTGGCGGTGGCGCTGGCCTGCGGGGCGGAGTTCATACGGGTGGAGAACTTCACCTACGCCCACGTCGCGGACGAGGGGTTGATGCCGACGGCCGACGCCGGTCCGCTGTTGCGCTACCGTCGTCAGATCGCGGCGGAACACATCGCCGTTCTGGCCGACCTCAAGAAGAAGCACGCCAGCCACGCCATCACGGCGGATATTCCGCTGACGGAGGCGGCCCGCACGGCGGCGTTCTTCGGGGCCGACGGGGTGGTGGTCACGGGCGTGGCCACCGGGCGGGCGGCCGCGGTGGACGACGTACGGGTCGTGCGGCAGGCGGTTGGCGTGCCGGTGGCGATCGGGTCCGGCGTGACGCCCGATAACCTGCCCGACTTCTGGCCCCACGCCGACCTGTTCATCGTCGGGTCGTCCTTCAAGTGCGACGGAGACTGGGCCCGCGAGCTGGATCCGGCGCGTGTCCGGACGTTCATGCAGGTGGTCGCGCGTTTGCGGGCCGGGTCGTGAGCGGCCCCGCCCCGCCATCGCCGCCCGCCCGCGCGAGACCCGGTTGCCTGACTGTGATTCGCGGCTGCATGTTCTCCGGCAAGACCGCGCGCCTGATTGAACATCTTCAGGCGGCCCGTGCCGCGGGCCGTCGCGTCGTGGCGTGCAAACACCGTTTGGACACCCGCTATGATCCCGCCCACCTGGCCACGCACGACGGCCGCAGTTTCGACGCCGTCGCGGTCGCCGACGCCGGCGACATCCTGTCGGCGGCAACGGGCGCCGAGGTGGTCGGCATCGACGAAGCCCAGTTCTTCGGGGGCGCGCTGGTGCCGGTGTGCCAGACTCTGACCGGCGTGGGGGTGACGGTAATTGTCGCGGGCATCGACCACGACGCCTGGGGGCGACCGTTCCCGCCCCTGCCCGAGTTGTGCCGACGGGCCGACGTCGTCGAGCCGCTCCACGCGCCGTGCACCGTCTGCGGTCGGCCCGCCACGTATTCGCAGCGTGTGGTCCCCGTGAAAGATGACGAGATGGTGGGCGGCCCCGGCGAATACGAGCCCCGATGTCCGGCCCATTTCACCCCGCTGCCGCCCCCCGCGCCGCACTACGAATAGGCCGGCGATTATCAGGCGTGTTGACCAGGCTCCCCGCACCGGGTATCCAGGAGGGTCGGTACGAGGCCCGGCGCGCGCGGTCGCACCGGCCCGTTTAGGTTTCCAGCGGAGGTGCCATCGTGGGCAAACCGAAGGTCGGGGTTGTGGGCGGCGGGGTCGTCGGCAGCGCCATGGTCAAGCTGTGCGGCCCGGAAACGGTGGTCTACGACCCGTACAAGCCGGAGCTCGCCCGCAACAAGGAGGCGATCAACGCCTGCGACGTGGTGTTCATCTGTGTGCCGACGCCGATGGCCCCCGACGGTCATTGCGACACGTCGGTTGTTGAGGAAGCCGTCGCGTGGGTGCAGGCGCCGCTCATCATCATCCGCTCCACCGTCGCCCCCGGCACGACCGACCGGCTGCGCGAGAAGTACAACAAGCACATCGTCTTCCAGCCCGAGTACCTCGGTGAAACCCCGGCCCACGTCTTCGGCACGATGGCCGAACGCACGTTCCTCGTCTTCGGCGGCACGCCGGAGGACGTGTCCCTGGCCGCCGATTTCTACAAGCACTACTACAACTCGATGGTTCACATGTACTTCGGCGACGCCATGACCGCCGAGCTGTGCAAGTACATGGAGAACGCCTTCTACGCCGTCAAAGTGACGTTCGTGAACGAGTTCTACGACATCGCCCGCGTCCACGGCGTGGATTTCAATCTGTTGCGCGAGCTGTGGCTGGCCGACACGCGCATCAGCCGCGACCACACCTTCGTCATCCCCGACAACCGCGGCTTCTCGGGCAAGTGCCTGCCGAAGGACTGCAACGCCATCGTCCACTCGTGCCGCGAGCGCGACTACGAGCCGGAGTTCATGGCCGCATGCCTGAAGATCAACGAGAAGTTCCAGGCGCTGAACCGTCGCTGAGACCTGCGGCCCCGGCCGCCCCCTCGGTCCCCTGATCCGACCCGGACGCGTCCAGCTCGTCGAGCAGTTCGACCGCGCGCCGCAGGTGCGGGATGACAATCGAGCCGCCGACGATCAGGCCGACGTTGAACACCTCGAACATCTGGGCATTGGTCAGCCCCAGTTCCTTGCAGCGGATGACGTGGTAGGCGATGCAATCGTCGCAGCGCAGCGCGAGCGAGGCGGCCAGCCCGGCGATTTCCTTGGTCCGGGCGTCCAGCGCTCCGTCTTCGTAAGCCTTGGCATCCAGCGTGAAGAAGCGATTGATCGGCAGGTGTCCCGCCGACAGGATGCGGGCGTTCATGCGCTCGCGATACGCGCGAAAGGTTGCCAGTCGATTCGGCATCGGTCTTCTCCGCGGGCCTGCGGCCCGGCACGCCGTTTCACCCCGGTGCCGCGGGCCCGCGCGGAGCGTACCCGCGCCGCCGCGTCCGGGCGAGCCGCCGACCGCCCCTTGCTCCGGCGCGGTTGACGGTGCCTTCGCACCCCCGCACAATCACGCTGGCGCCGGCATGACGGGGCCGCGGCCACGGAGGGCGCGGCGACGGTCCGGCTTCCCGACAGCCACGGGCGATGAGCAAGACGTACTCCACCACCCCGACGCCCGCTTCCCCGCACGGGCCACGCGACGCGGCCGGGTTGCCCCCGCTGTGGCGCGAAGCGGGTCTCGTCCTGGGCCTCTATCTCGTGACCGCGGTCGCGCTGGCGTGGATCTTCCCGCCCCGGGGCCTCTGGCCGCTGGTGTTCGTGGCCCTGGTGCCCTGGGCGGTGGCCACCTGCCGCACGCACCGCGCCTGGCTCGCCCATTGGCTCAGCTTCCTGGTTGGGTGGGGGTTCTTCCTCGTCGCGCTCCGCTGGCTCATGCCCGTGACCGGGCTCGGCTATGCGGCCCTGGCCGGGTACCTCGCCCTGTATTGGACGTTGGCCGCGTGGGCCATCCGCACCGGCCGACGACATGGCGTGTCGCCCGTCTGGACACTCCCGGTCACGTGGGTGGCGTGCGAATACCTGCGTGGCACCGTCATGACCGGGTTTCCCTGGCTCTTCCTGTCCCACAGTCTCTATGACCAGCTTCCGCTGATCCAGGTGAGCGACCTGGCGGGCGCTTACGCAGTGAGCTTCGTCGCGGCCTGGGTCAACGGGGTATTGGTCGAAGCGGCCCTGCGTCGCTGGCCCGCGCCCGGGCGACGATACGGCGTGCGGCAACTGTGGGCGGGGGCGGCGGTCGGGGCTGGTTTACTCGCTGGGACGTGCGGCTACGGCCTGTATCGCCTGCGGGAGGTGGATTTCGAGGCCACGTCGGCACTCCACGGCCCCCGGGTCGCCGTCGTGCAGCACGACTTCCCACTCGTCAGCACGTGGCCCTACGGCGACGACCCCTCGGTCGTGCTCGTCGAGTATCTGCGGCTGGCGGCCGAGGCCGCTCGTCAACAGCCCGACCTGCTCGCGTTCCCCGAGACCGTCTGGGCAGCCTATCAGAACATCGACTTCGTGGAGCGCGTCGTCGTCGTGCCCGAAGTCCAGCCGGGTTCCTGGGCCTGGGGGGTGACGTGCCATCGTGCGCTGTCGGCGTTCACCCGCGGCGACTACTCCGCGGTGAATGCGATCATCAGCAACCTGGAGCGCGACCTACAGAAACTCGCCGCCGCCCGTCCGGACATGAACGTGCCGAAAACGCTCCCGCGACTGCCGGCGGAGGGCGGCCCCCCCGTCACGGCGCTGGTCGGGGCCGTGTCGCTGGACCAGTTCCCGGAGGCCACCTACCCCAAGGTGCGGTACTACAACTCCGCTCTGCTCTACGACGCCGACGGCAACCAGCGTCGGCCGCGTTATGACAAGAACCATCTTGTGCCGTTCGGCGAGCTGGTGCCTTTTCGCCAGGCCAAGTGGCTCGGCTTCGACCTCCATTGGCTCTACCGCTGGCTCAACAAGCTCAGTCCGTTCAGCCGCGGCGGCCAAGTGGAGTATTCGCTCACGCCGGGCGCCGAACTCACGGTCTTCGAGCTCGCCACGCCGACGGGGAGTTATCGCTTCGGCGTCCCGATCTGCTACGAAGACGCGACGCCGTACGTGATTCGGCGGTTCGTGTGGGACGGCGGTCGGCGCCGCGTGGATTTCCTGGTGAACATCAGCAACGACGGGTGGTTCCTGCACAGTCACGAGCTGCCGCAGCACCTGGCGATCTGCGTGTTTCGAGCGGTGGAGAACCGCGTGGGAATCGCCCGGGCGGTGAACACCGGGATCAGCGCCTTCATCGACCCCAACGGGCGCATCTACTCGCGCGTGCGGACCGACGGGCGTGACTTCGGGCCGGGCGTCGTGGGCTACGACGTGCAGCGCGTCTACCTCGACCGGCGCGGCAGCTTCTACGGGCGGACCGGCGACTGGCTCGCCGTCGCGTGCCTGGGCCTGGCCGGCATCCTGTGGCTGGGGGCCGTGTTCGAACGCTGGATTCTGGCCCTGCGGCACCGCATCCTGCTACTGCTTCGGAGAGGAGGCCCGTGAGTGCAAGCTGACCCCAAACACCGTCGCCTCCGGCCTCATCGCGGCCCCGCGCAAGGGCGTACGCAGCAGGCTCGGCCTGTTCGATCCACCAACACGGGAGGGCGCGGCTCCTGCCGACCCGCGGCTCGCCAGGCGGCTTGCCGGGCGGCTCGCCGGGAGGCTCGCCCTCCCGTATGGAGTGCCATCTGCCTGAGTCTCCGTCCGGGACTGGTCGGCTTGGTTATCGCGCTGGCCGGCTGTCAGAACCCGGCGCCGGCCCCGCCAGTGACGCTTTCGCCGGCGGAACGCCTCGAGTTGCAGGGTCGGGCGCTGAATCTGCTGCTGCGGGCGGCGGAGAGCGATCTGGACGATGTTTCGTGCAACGCCATCGAGGCGTTGGCGCGGGTGGCCCCACGGGATGGGCGAGCGGTCTTCCGCAAGGCCCTGCGCTCCAGTTCGCCGCTGGTTCGCTACGCGGGCTATGCCGCCCTGGGGGAGCTGCGGGAGCGTGAGGCGTTGTCCATCGTAATGCTGGGGGCCCGCGATCCCCATCCGCACGTCCGTCTGGCGGCCGCTTTCGCGGCGTGCCGGTGCGGGCGCGACGGGTACGCCCGGGTGCTGGTGCGGACGCTGACGGACGCCGCCGACGAGGGGCTCCGCGCTGACGCCGCCGGTCTGCTCGGTCGTTTGGGGGAGCCGCGGGCCGTGAAGTGGCTGCGGGCGGCGCTGGGGCACCCGGGAAACAAGCGTTCCACGCGCGTAACGCTCGCGTTGTACGGGGCGCTGGCGGCGCTGGGCGAGAAAGACGCCCTCGATCAGCTCGTCTTCTACTCCCAGGGGGCGACGGAGGCCCGGGCGGAGGCCCTGCTCCTCCTGGCGGACCTCGGCAACCCGGACGCCCGGGACGCCCTGCGCTACCGGCTGTTGGGCGCCAGTGAGGAGTACGACGAGGCCCGGCTGATCGCCGCCCGCGGCCTGGGCCGGCTGGGCTACCGCGACGGGTTTGACCTGGCGATGCGCAACCTCACCTTCAAGGACCCCAATCCCCATCCCGACCCCGACAACCCGGACCGCACGTACCCGATCCGGTCGATGGCGATCCACGCGCTGGCGGAGATCGGCGACCCGCGCGCCATTCCCGCGCTGCGCCAGATCGCCGCCGACCCGTCCGACGCCCGGCTCCAGGTGGCCGCCGGCTACGCGCTGTTGAAGCTGCTGCAACGCTGACCCCGCCGCCGCGCCCCCCCCGCGGCGGGCC
>CAYWYJ010000096.1:0-14694 GCA_964462635.1 uncultured Planctomycetales bacterium | reverse complement strand
TGGATACGACGGAGGCCCCGGACCCGTCCGGACCCGTGGGTTGAGGGCCGGGCGCGGCCGTGACCACAACGCCATGGAGGCAGTACCGTGACTCCACCGGACAGCGGCAAGTCGGCCAAGAAGCCCGCCCAGGCGGCGGCCGGCCCGCCCTTCGTTCCGGATTCGACCGCAACGGCGGCCTACACAGGCAAGCGGTCGGTGACCGGCAGCAGCACAGGCGTGACGCTGGACGACACGCCGCGACCCGACGCGGAGATCGAGATCACCTACCGCACGCAATTCCGCTTCTACCGCTTCTGGCAGCCGCGCGTGGCGACGCCCGCGTGGTACGGCGTCGGCGAGCCGACGGACCTGGCCGAGCGGGTCAACAAGACGCCGACGGGCGAAGTCGTCCTGGAGGCGGGCGATCGCCTGTGCCAACTTGATGTGAAGGAACAGAAGAGCGTCCGCGTGGGCAAGCAGTCGCTGGTGCTGCATCTCGGCGAATCGGAGAAACGCGGCCTGCCGTACTGGTTCCCGACCGCCGGCCAACTACCGCTCCCGGTGAGGATCGACGAGGCGGGCTGGAAATGGCGTAGCCCGGTGAAGCAGCCCGGCAGCAGCCCGGACAATCAGTGGGGCCTGCGGGGCGACTTCGCCTTCCGCACCAAGCCGGGCGATGCGACGGGCACGGGCCGCCAGTACAAGATGGTGACGGTCTGGCAGCGTTGGAAGAGCGACACAAACGCGTACACCCTGGACATGTGTACGCTGGCCCCAGGCACCTATGCCGGCTACGTGCGGGTCATGGGCAATCACGCGGACAAGCAGGGCCGCACCGACTACCCGGCGATCTGGGTCGGGTACACCTGGAACGCGGAGATGTCGGCCTGGGACCTGGGCGTGCTGGGCTGGATCCTCAAGAACCCCAAATCGAGCAAGCGGACGACCTCCATCTTCATCCACCCGGGCAATTTCCCGAACTGGTTCCTCGGTTGCATCGGCCCGGGGCCGGTGGACAAGCAGGTGGAATGGGGCTTCCAGTCGCTCGGGGACACACGCGACACGATGTGGGAAATCCTCGACGCCGTCGGCGTGAAGAAGAACGACTACATCAACACCACGGAGTACCTCTCGCCGGACAAAAAACACAAGAAGTGGTTCCTCATCCGCGTAAAGGCCGGCAGCGCGACCGTCACCGCGCCGGACGGCTGGCGGGACGATGCGGTTTGGGTAAACCCGTGAGCCGCGCGCCGCCGCCGGAGCCTCATGGAGAATGGACCGATGACCCCAGCGATTCTAAGTGAAGTAGGATAAGGAGTGTGGACATGAACTCCCTCGTTGAAGCCCAAGTCAAGGATTACCTGATTCAGCGCCTGCGGTACCACCCGCACACCTGCGGCACCGTCGTCGAGCACATGCGCAGCCTGGCCCGGGTGGCCGGGTACGACCTGGACGAGCGCTTCCGGCGCGCCAACCTCGGCGCCGGTCCCGAGGCCCGCGTCGCCTCCGGGATCGTCGACCTCGCCCTGGGCGGCGGCGGGTGCGAAACGCCCGAGCACACGATCCGCATGCACGTGGACGACTGGATCCGCCGTAACCCGGTTAAAGGCCTGTAGTAAGGCTGACACGCACCCAGTCCGAGCCGCGACCGTGAGGGAGCGGCCCACGGTGGGATGCAGCTCGTCCGCTCCCTGACGGTCGCGGCTCGGATCGCTCGGCCCGCGACGGAGATTGCCCCATGACCGAAGAACCTCTCCCCCCCGACGTCGAGGTCGATTTCCCCATGCCCGACGCGCTACGAGTCACGCGCGAGCGCCCCTACCGCGCGTTGCTGGTCAGCGACCTGGCCGGTTCTGAGCAGGGCGCGCTGGCCGGCCCGCTGGCTAACCAGATCGTCGAGGTCAACGCCGACAACTTCGACGCGGTCCTCGCCGAGGCGCGGCCCACCGTCCGCTTCAAGACCGCCGACCCGTTGGCGACCGGCAATGTGATGGTCGAAGTGTCGCTGCACTTCGATTCGTTGAAGGCGTTTCAGCCGGCGGCGGTGCTCGCCCAGCTCGCCGCCACCAGGGGGCTGTGGGACGCCCGCGAACGCGTCGTGGCCCGGCTGCGCGGCAAGACGACGTTCGAGCAGTTGAACGCCGCCGTTCAGAAAGTCGTCGCGGCCGATCCCTCCCTGGCGTGGCTCACCGCGTCGCTGCACTGGACGCCCACCGCCGCCCCCGCGTCGGACGAGGCGGTCGATGAGTTGCTGGGGCAGCTCGACCTCGGCGGCGACGCGACGGAATCGCCAACGCCGCCGCCGAAGAGCCCGATCGGCAAGATCGTCTCCGCGGCGGCCGCCGGCGGGGGCGTGCAGATTCCCGCGGAAGAGGCGTCGGCTCTGCGCCGCACGTTGGGCCAGATCGACCAGCGTCTGACCGCGTGGCTCGACGCCGTCCTGCACGCGCCGCCCGTCCAGCAGCTCGAAGCCGCGTGGCGTTCGCTGGCCTTCCTGGTCGCGCACTTCGACTTCCGCAAGGGACTGCGGCTGAGTGTGCTGCACGCCCCGCGCGCGGCGTTGACCGACCGGCTGACCTCGTGCGTGATCGACCCTGTCTTCGACGACGGTGCGGAAGCGCCCGACCTGCTCATCGTGGACACGCTCTTCGGCAACACGGCCCGCGACCTCGAAGTCCTCGACGAGCTCGCCCAACACGCCGCCAGCCTCCCCGTCGTCGTCCTCACAGGCGTCGGGGCGGAGTTTTTCGGCGTCAAGCACGCGTGGCAGGTGCCGACGTTGCCGGCCATACGGTCGGTGTTCGACCAATGGCAGTTCGCGAAGTGGAAGACGCTCCGCGGGCAACCGTACGCGCGCGCGCTCGGCGTGGTCTTCGGCCGCGGGTTGCTACGCGCGCCGCACGGTCAGGAACCCAAGGCCGACATTGACTTCAACTACCGTGAAGCGTTCGTCGCGGACAAAGATTGCGTGTGGGCCACAGGCGCCGTCGCCGCCGCCTGTACCGTCGCCCAGAGCGTCGCCGAAACCGGCTGGCCGACCGGGCTGGTCGGGCGGCTGGAAGGGTTCACTTCCGCGACGGGCGGCAAGAAGGGCGACAAGACCTTCGGGCCGACGGACACCACGATGACGATCGACAAAGGGCAGGAGTTGGCCGCCGTCGGCATTAACGCCCTGCTCAGCGCCCGCCACGACACCGAGGCCCTGGTCTGCAACGGCTTCAGCGCCGCCCGGCCGGCCCGGGCGGAAGGCCACGCCCTGCTGGAGGTCAGCCTGCCGTATCAGCTTTTCGCCAGCCGGCTATCCAGCCTGTTGCTCGATCTCAAGCCGCACCTGGCCGGCATGACGCAGGAGAAGCTGGTCGCCTTCACGCTGGCCCACGTGCGCGACTGGCTCACGGTGGCGGACGTACCGCCGGAAGAGCAGCAGGTCGCCGTCCAGGCTCGCCCGATGGAGGACGACCCGGCCACGATCCAGTTGGCGGTGACGGTCACGCCCCCGGCGCGCATTCTGCCCGGCGGCGTGCCGGTGGTGTTGGGCTACAAGATTCGCTGATGGATGTGGCGTGTATCGGCGGCCCGGTGCGCGACGTCAGGGCACGATGATGACGTTGTCCGGCAAGAAGGCGAGCGCCTTGGCGACGTCCTCCCACTTGAGCTCGCCGTCGCCGCAACCGGGTCGCGGCAGCAGCGTCTTGGCGGTGCCGACGATTTCCGCCAGCTCGCGGGCGCTCCGCTCAATGATCTGGAGCGACGGGCCGGCCCATTGATACTGCTTGATCGGGAACGAGCACAGCCCGGGCCGCAGCACATGGACATGGTTGCCGCGCGCCGTGATGAGGCGGCCGAGATCCAACGCCAGCCCCGCAAACCGCGTGGCGGCGGTGCGGGCCGACGGCGTCTCCAACACCGCCTCACCGCTGGCGACGGCGGCGCTGGTGAGAATGCAGCGGTACTCGGCCGGCTCAATCCACAGATCGCAGGCTTTTTCGATCATGGCTCCACCGCGTACAGCAGACGATGACATTATCGGCACGCGGGGCGTGCGGGGTTCCGCCGAATCGGCGCCGACAGTTTGCCCCGTTCGCCCGCGCGACGCAAGAGGACAGAACGTAAACGATACCGACGGCGCCACTTAGCACCCGGGCCCGGCCGCGCGACGCGGCGGACGACGATCGGCGCGAACAACGGCACCGGCGTCCGTCCGCGAACCCTCAGGAGCGACTGTCTTTTGCGGATTCGCGGCGCATCATGCTACACTGGGAGCACCGGGCCGAGCCGAGCACGGGTCGTGACGCCGGTGGAACCGTCCCGCGCGGATGGCGCGGTCGGAGGATATCTGATGATCGGCCATATGTTTAAGAGTGGCTTTCCGAACCCCGCACGCCAGTGCGGGGCCGGACGGCCCACCACTTGCGTGGTGGGTTCGGTTGGCGGCGCCCGGGCATTGCTGCTGGTCGTGATTGGGGCGGTGCTCTCGTCGTCGGTCGCGCAGGAGTGCCCGCCGGGGACAATCTACGGGCAGACGCCGCACGACCCGAACCAACCCTGGGTTGCCGCTCTCAGCGAGGCCAGTGGGGAGCGCGTGCGCTACGACGATATTGTCCTGTCGCGTGCGGCGGTCTGCGACATTCACTGGTGGGGTCTGCACGCGAACGATCCGGGCAGCGGGCTCCAGGATTGCGTCGAAAGCGAGCCCGTGTTCCGCATCGCGTTCCACGAAGACGTGGAGGGGCACCCGGGGGAGCCGCTGTGCGTGTACGAAGTGGTGCCGACCATCACCCGCACGGGCCTGCTCTACGGCCGCAACGAGCTATTGTATTTCTCCGTGGATGAGCTGACGCCGTGCTGCTCGGTCAACATGGGGTGGGTCTCCATCATGGGGATGGGCGACCCGGATTGCTGGTTCTATTGGATGACATCGCCGGAGGGCAACGGGCTTTCGTACCTCGAATACGGCTATCCGTTGTTCGAGGAGTTTGACCTCAGCTTTTGTTTGACCGAGGACGCGGGCCCCCCATCCGGCGCCTGCTGTGCCCCGGACGGCTCTTGCGAAGTGACCACGGAGTCCGAGTGCGTCGGCGCCTGGCAGGGACCGGGGACCGGCTGCGAACCGAACCCCTGCCCCCAGCCGACCGGCGCGTGCTGCTTCCCGGATGGACGATGCCAGGTCTCGGAGGAGGCGGAGTGCCTGTCCGGCGGCGGCATCTGGCAGGGGCCGGGAGTCCCGTGCGAGCCCGACCCGTGCCCGCCCGTTCCGGGGGCCTGTTGCTTTCCCGACGGTCAATGCCAAGTGCTGTTGGAGGTGGATTGCCTGGCGGCCTATGGCGGCTGGCGAGGCGAAGGGACTTCGTGCGAGCCCAACCCGTGCGCGCCGGCGTGCCTGGATTGGGACCAGGTTTCCACCACCGGCCCCCTGCCGTCACGTTCCGCCTTCACGCTCGCCTTTGACGAACGTCGCGGTGTGACAGTGTTGTTCGGCGGCTTCGACGGCCTGCAAGCGCTCAACGACTTGTGGGAATGGAATGGGCACACCTGGGCGCGGCGGCAGGTCAGCGGCAGCGTGCCGCCGGCGCGGTTCGCCCACGCGATGGCCTACGACCGCGGGCTGGGGCGGGTCGTGGTGTTCGGCGGGACGGGTGCGGCGGACTGGTTGGGTGACACGTGGCTGTGGGACGGCGTCGCGGGCACCTGGACAGAGGTGACGGGCGACGGGCCCGCGCCGCGCATCGGGGCGGCGATGGCCTACGACGCCGCCGGCCATGACGTGCTGCTGTTCGGCGGGTACGACGGAGAAGGCTTCCGCGCCGACACCTGGGTGTTCAGCAGCAGCATCTGGATCCGGCTGAATGCCACCGGACCAAGCCGCCGAGCGTATCACGGCATGGCCCTGTCCGAGGCTGACCGGCGCGTGGTGCTGTTCGGCGGCTTGTGGGAAGAGGGGACGCTCGGGGATACCTGGCTCTGGAACGGTTCTTCGTGGCAGTCGGGCCCCGGTGGGCCGGTGGCTCGCGCTACGCCCGGCCTGGCCGGTGCGGTGCGCGGCGGCGTGGCGCTCTTCGGCGGAGAGGCCGGCGAGCTGTCCGGCGGGGCCGCCTATCCCGCGATGCTGGACGACCTGTGGTACTGGGACGGTAGCGCGTGGCACCCCGGTCCCCGTGGTCCCGGTGCGCGGGCGGCGGTCGGCATGGCCTTCGACGCCGTGCGGAAGGTGACGGTGCTGCACGGGGGCTATGACACCGGCACGCTGGGACCGCTGGGCGATACGTGGGAGCTCGACGCGGCCGCGCCCGAGTTCGCGCTGCCGCCGAAACCGAGGACCGCGTGCCTGGGCGACCGGGCGGTCTTCACCGTGCAAGCCGCCGGCAACGGCCCCCTGACGTATCAGTGGTATCGCAACGACACGCCGCTGGTGAGCGGCGGGAACATCGTGGGCGCGACGGCCGCCACACTGCGGATCGACCCGGTCCTGGCCGGGGACGCGGGGCAGTACTACGTGAAAGTGGCCGATGTCTGCGGCGCCACGGCCAGCCCGAAGGTCGCGCTGACCGTGCCGGTCACAACGCAAATCACTCGCCCGCCGGCCGACGCAACCGCCTTGGAGGGCCGCGTCGTCCGCTTCACGGTGACCGCGCTCGGCGCGGACCTGCAGTACGCCTGGTTCAAGGATGGCCAACCGCTGTCGGACGGCGGGCGTGTCAGCGGGGCCGCGACCCGCGTGCTCGCGATCACCGACGCGCGACTCGCCGACGCCGGCGGCTACACCGTGCGCGTGACGGGGGCGTGCGGCCAGGTGGTCAGCACGCCGGCGACGCTGACGGTGCGGGGCGACAGGGACCGCGACGGCGTGGCCGATGACGACGATAACTGCCCCCGGGTCGCCAACCCCGACCAGCGGGATAGCGATGGCGACGGCGTGGGCAACGCCTGCGACGGCTGCCCTGCCGACCCCGACAAGACCGAGCCCGGCGTGTGCGGCTGCGGGGTCCCCGATGCGGACGGTGACGGCGACGGCGTGCCCGACTGCGTGGACAACTGCCCCGCCAAGCCCAACGCCGATCAGCTTGACACCGACGACGACGGCATCGGCGACGCCTGCGACGACGACCAGAGCGGGCGTCCTGAACCGACCGCCGATTCCGCTTTCATTCGTGGGCTCATCGACCTGCTCCGCCAGCGCGAGAGCGAAGACGTGGACCACGTTCGGCAGGTCGTGAGCCACGCCCTGGGGCTTCTCAACGGGCTCCCGGGAACCGACGGCTCGCCGACGACGCCGACGGACGGTGACAACGAGGAGCCCGGTCAATCGGAGCAGCCGAGCCCGGCGGCGGGACTGTGCCCGGCGACCTCGGCGCTAATGCTGTCGCTCAGCGCGCTGGGAGCGATGGGGAGCCGGTCGCGCGGGCACGGGCGGCGGCGTTCAAACTGACGGCTTGACGACCTCGGCCCCGGGGCGATGGCGTTGGACGGGCTGGCGCGGGCAGAGTGCGCGCACAGGGTGATGATCGTCAATTGGGGTCGCACTCGCGCGACAGGCGTTCCCACCCCGCGCGGACCAGGTGCAGTCCGTGTACGCAGTACTCGAACTGCTCGCTGAGCTGCATGAGCACGTCGGCCGGCGGTTGGTCCTGGGCGGCGGTCAGCTCGCCGGCGATGCCATACGAACGCTTCCCTTGCCGCAGGTACACGTCGAATTGGTCGATCCCGCCCTGGTGCCGCGGGCGCAAGTGCTCGGGATAGAGCCCGGTCCAGAAAAGCGTGTAGTCCCCAATGTACTTGTACACGAGGCGCCGCCGGCGTGCGTCCGGCGACTCCGGTCCCATCCGCGCCGCGGCCTCCATCCGGGACAAATCGCGGATCACCTCGTCGTCCACCGTCCGCAAACGATGGATGCGGTCCACATGGACGAACTCGGCCAGCAACTCCCCCAGATAGTCCGTCAGCCGCAAGTCACACAGGCCCAGTTCCACCATGAAGACCTGCTCGACCAGTCCGTCGAACAAGCGGCGAAGGGGATGTCCCGGGTCCAGCGGGACGGTCATGGCGTCACCTTCTCGGCCGCCGGGTCCGCTCGCTCCGGACCGGGGCGGCCCCTTCTCATTGTAGGGTCCGCGCAGTGTCCGATAGGCCGTGCCCGCCGGCGCGGCACCTACTCACTGCATCGACTGGACAAGGGAGAAGGTTGACCGTCCCTTCGGTTGCTCCGCCGGGTCCGGAAACACGCGCTACCCCGCCGGATCTAGCGGGGAACGCAGAACAGGCGCCCGCGCGCTCCCTCACCGACCCGGGCCACCCCGTCGCCAACTCGCTCACGCGCACGGCGCGGGGGGTCGCGCGGCGGCGGATCAGCTCTCGCCGGCGGACTCGGCAATGGCTTCCGCCAAGGCCGCGGAAGCTCGCACAATGTCATCCACTTGGCCGTAGGCCCGCTCGGTCAGCGGGATCCCCAGCAGGAAAGCCAGCACGCCCGCCGCATACAGCCGCCATTTCCTCAGGCCCATGTTCAACTCCTCTCGGTCGCTCGGCCGCTACTCCAGCACGGCCCCCGGGCGTCCGCTGCCACGCGGGTCGCACCCGCCGACCACCCAACCATTGGGCAGGATCACGAGCGCTTGCACGAGGCCCGTCTTCCGCTCGTCGCTGAGCTTGTGACCCACGGCCTTCAGGGCCTCGGCCAGCTCCTTCGGCGGCTCCCGGTCGAAATACACCTCATCCGGCTGCCATTGGTGGTGCAGACGCAGGGCCGGGAGCGCTTGCTCCAGCCGCTGGTTCTGGTCGAGCATCGTCAGCATCACCTGGACCACGGAAGTGATGATCCGCGGGCCGCCGGAGGCCCCCAGCGCCAGCACGGGCCTGCCGTCCTTGCACACCAGCGTCGGCGACATGCTGGACAGCGGCCGTTTGCCCGGGGCCACCATGTTCGCGGGGCTCTGCACCAGCCCGTAGAGGTTCGGCTGGTCGGAGGGCATGGTGAAATCGTCCATCTCATTGTTGAGGACGATGCCGTAGCTGCCGGCGACCACCAGCGACCCGAACAGCCCATTGATGGTCTCGGTCATCGTCACGATGTTCCCGTCCTTGTCGGCGACGCAGAAGTGCGACGTGCCGCGGTCTTCCGGCGTGGGCGCCGCGGTACCGTACTCTTTCGAGGGCAGCGTCTTGTCGGGCTGAATCCGCCGCGCGAGCTCCTTCGCATGGTCGGGGGCCAGGAATCGCGCCACGGGGATTGACCCGAAATCGGGATCGCCGAGATAGCGGGCCCGGTCCGCGAAGCTGTGCTTCAAAGCCTCCGCCAGGATGTGGGTACGGCCCGCGACCGGCTGCGTGGCGCTGTCGCCGGCATAGGTCGCCAGGATGTTCAGTGTCTGCGCAATGCACACGCCGCCGGAGGACGGCGGGGGCATCGTCACGATCTCGTAACCGCGGTAAGTGAAGCGCAGCGGCTCGCGCTCTTTGACGCGATAGCCGGCGAGGTCCTCCTTGGTCAGCAGCCCGCCGGCGGCCTGCACGGCCTCCACGATCGCCGCGGCCACTTCGCCCGTGTAGAACGGCTCCGCGCCCTGATTGCCCAGCAATCGCAGCGTGTCGGTCAGGTCGGGCCGCCGGACACGCTCGCCGATCTTCGGCGGGTTGCCCTCGCGGAGCAGCGTTTCGTAGGTGCGGGCGCAGCGCTCCTTGAGTTGCGGCCATTTGGCGTAATCGTCCAGGACGCTGCGGCAAGCCTTCAGATAGTGCTCGTCCGCCGCGAATCCCGATTGCGTCAGAAAAACCGCCAGCGCCGTCAGGTCGCTCATGGGGCGGGTGGCATACCGCCGGTGAATCTCCCCCAACCCTGCGACCAGCCCGGGCACCGCCACCGCCGCGCCGCCGTACAGCGTCGGCGGGGGGCCGTGGCCGGCCTCGGCCAGGAGCTTGGCGTAGCGTTCGCGGGTGGCGGCGGCGGGGGCGGTCTCGCGGAAGTCCAGCGCGACGAAGCGGTTGTCCTTGGCGACGTAGGCGATCATGAAGCCCCCGCCGCCCAGACCAGTGCTCTGAGGGCGGGTCACCGCGAGCGACAGCGATGTGACGATGGCGGCATCGAAGGCGTTGCCGCCCAGCGCCAGGGCCTGGGCCCCCATCAACGAGGCATCCGGCGAGTCGCTTACGACCATCCCCAACCGGGCTTTCGCGATCCACGGGAGCTCGTCCTGGGCCCAACCCGTGGCGACTAGTCCGAGCACCACAACAAGTGCAAGGAGTGTTCGCACCATAACGTCATCCCTCGGCGGTCCGGGCCGCGCCACCCCTGCGGCGAGCACCGTGCCCGCCAGCGGCGGCGGTATCCTGGAGCACTCCGGTCCGAATGTCGAGGGGCATGTTATCACGGCGCGGCGCGCAACGCACGGCTCCCAGCGGCCACTGCTTGGTGCCGGGCGCAGGCCCGGGACGCGAATCCGAACCCCGCACGCCAGTGCGGGGTCCACCCACCACGATGCGAAATCCTCTTGCGTGGTGGGTTCTGTTGCTAACTCGTAAGGTCGCCAATCCGAACCCCGCACGCCAGTGCGGGGTCCACCCACCACGATGCGGAATCCTCTTGCGTGGCGGGTTCTGTTGGCAGCTCTCAAGGTTATCGGAACCTCGATCGCTCGGCCCGCGCGGCGTTTTTTTTGGAAATCCGCCGTGTCCGGTTAGAATCGGGCAGTGAACCGGGAGCGGCTCGCCGTCGGCGTAGCCGCGTCCCGGCTGGTTATGCAGAATCACGTGCTCCCCGGGCAGGCTGCCGCCTTCGTGTTGGGCGGCGGAACGCCCGGCGGCCGGTGATTAGTCCAAGGACGCGCAGGCGACGTGCGCCACGGGATGGTCAGGCCCATCGCCTACCCTCGTCGCCCACGCCAACCGGAACCCCTGATCAGGAGCAAGAACCCATGATGCGTGCGGTGGCCGCGAGTCAACAGTGGATGATCGTGCTATTGGTGATCGTCGCCTGGGCAACGCCGCTGTCGTCGGCGGGGCCGGTCGAGGGCAAGGTCCTGCCGCTTCGCCAGCCCGACGGACAGGTCATCCAGGTCCGCATCTGGGGCGACGAGTTCTACACCGTGGTCGAGTCGCTGGATGGCTACACGCTGGTCCGCGACCCCGTGAGCCAGGTCATCTGTTACGCCCGACTGGCGCCCGACGGGAACAGCCTGCTGTCCAGCGGCGCCCGCGTGGGCACGGTCAGCCCCGCCCTACTCGGCCTTACGCCGCACATCCGCATCAACCAATCTGCCGTCACGGCCCAGGTCCGCGCCGCGCGGGAGGATTTCGAGCGGCGGCGGTTGGAGGCGTTGCCGGCGGGGATGGACAACGAGCCGGAGGGGCCGACGCTGGGCGACGTGGTGGGCATCACGCTGCTGATCGACTTCTCCGACGACGTGGGCACCATCGCGCCGCAGACGGTGGAGCAATTCTGCAACAAGATCGGCTACACGGGCTCCGGGAACAAGGGTTCCGTGCGAGACTACTACTTTGACGTATCCAACGGCAAACTGAACTACACGAACTTCGTGCCGATCGCGTACTACCGCGCCGCCCATCCGAAGACCTACTACGTCGACCCGAACATCCCCTTCGGGCAACGGGCCCGCGAGCTCATCCTCGAAGCCCTCCAGGCCCTCGATGACGGCGGCTTCGACTTCAGCCTCTACGACGCCGACAAGGACGGCATTGTGGACGCGCTGAACTGCTTCTACGCCGGGTTCTCCAACAGCGCCTGGGCGGAAGGGCTGTGGCCACACGCCTGGTCGGTACACTTCTGCGCCGACGGGGTCTGCACCTACCGGTACCAGATGACGGACATGCAGAACGCCCTGACCCTGGCCACGTTCTGCCACGAGAACGGCCACATGCTCATGGGCTGGCCCGACCTGTACGACTACGACTACGACTCGGGCGGCGTGGGCAAGTTCTGCCTGATGTGCACGTACACGTCCGACACCAACCCGCAGCAGCCCAGCGCCTACATGAAGTACCGCGCCGGGTGGGCCGACCTGCGGCTGCTCACCACGCCGCGGACTGGGCTGGTGGTCCCGGTGTCGGGCAACGTGATTTACAAGTACGAGCACCCGACCGCCGCCAACGAGTATTACCTGATCGAGAACCGTCAGCGCCTCGGTCGGGACGCCGGCCTGCCCGACTCCGGCCTGGCTATCTGGCACGTCGACACGACCGGGAGCAACAACAACCAGCAGATGACGCCGGAATCGCATTACCTCGTCACGTTGGTGCAGGCCGACGGGCGGTGGGACCTGGAGCGCAACGTAAACGACGGCGACGCGACGGACCTGTGGGCGGGTCCCGGCTACGCCCAGTGCGCGCCGCACACCAACCCGAACACCAATTGGTGGGACGGCAGCTCCTCGCGCCTGTCCGTTCATCACATCAGCACGTCCGGGGCGCAGATGACCTTCACCTTCATCACGTCGGACGTGGACTGCAACAACAACGGCATCCCCGACAACGTCGACCTGGCCGCCGGCACGAGCAAGGACTGCAACCACAACAACCTCCCTGACGAGTGCGACATCGCCGCCGGCACCGAATCGGACTGCAACAACAACGGTGTGCCGGATAGCTGCGACGTGGTCTCGGGCTTCAGCGCCGACTGCAACGCCAACGGCGTCCCCGACGAGTGCGACCTCAACCCGAGCGAGCTGGTCGTCACTGACGCGTACGGCTACGGCGGCTTCTCGGTGTACAACCTCCTGACGGGGACCCGGCGCTACACGATGACCACCGGGTACCTGCCTTCCGGCGTCGCGTACGGGCCGAACGGCAACTTGTTCCTGTGGCAGCAGGAGTCCGGCCCGCTGTGGGAGTACGACGGCAAGACCGGGGCCCCGATCGGCATCCGCGTCGCCAAAGAAGCCGGCGGCATCCTCCAAGGCCGTGGCCTCGCGTTCATGCCCAACGGGGACATTCTGGTGGCCGGCGGAACGGCCAACCGCGTGCCACGCTTCGCCTGGGCCGACGGCAGCTACCTCGGCGACTTCGTGACCACCGGCTCCGGCGGCGTGAGCGCCCCGTGGGGCCTGACCTTCGGTCCCAACGGCAACTTGTTTGTCGGCAGCTCGGCCACGAACGAAGTGATCGAGTACCACGGGCAGACCGGGGCCTACGTGCGGACGTTCGTGGTGGCCGGGGCGGGGGGGATTGACCGGCCATACGACCTGAAGTTCGGCCCCGACGGCCACCTGTACGTCAGCTCACGCACCGACGGCTACGTCTACCGCTACGACGGTCAGACCGGCGCTTTCCTCGGCCTCTTCACGCAGACGCCCGTGCCGCCGGCCCGCGGCATGGCCTTCGGCCCCAACGGCGACCTGTTCGTCGCGTCGGCGTCCGGGCCCGCCGGCGGCGCCGCGTACCAGTATGACGGCCGGACCGGTGCGCTCGTCCACACCTACCCCAACGGCGCCGCGATGTTCCTCGCTTTCCGCCCGTGGGAGGGCGTGATCTCGCCGGACTGCAACCGCAACGGCGTGCCGGACGAGTGCGACATCGCCGCCGGCGTGGTCAGCGACCTCAACGGCAACAGCGTGCCCGACCAGTGCGAGGCGCTGGGCGACCTCAACTGCGACGGCTACGTGGACTTTGGTGACATCAACCCGTTTGTGCTGGCTTTCATGGAGCCGGCCACCTACGCCGCCACCTATCCCGATTGCCCGCTGTTCAAGCGGGACGTCAACGGCGACGGCGCGTTCAACGACCGGGATATCAACGGCTTCGTGTTCCTGCTGGCCCGCTTCTAGGCGGGCATTCGCAATCGTGCGATACGATGAGGTGGGGCCCCTGCTGAGCCGCCTCGGGCGTGTCACGGCTCAGCGGGAGCTTCGCCCTCCCGACGCCTGAGACAGGTGCCCTCCTGGCGCCGGAAACAGGCGCCGTTGCGACCCGGGAAATCCGCGCGCAAAAAAAGAGGACCCGCGAGTGACGGGTCCCCAGGAGGAGGAGTTTGAAGAGGACTCTTTGGTATGCCTGTCCTCTTCAGGAGGAGGAGGTACTAAGTCTTAGGCACCATGTCCATCGGTTGTCTAGTGCCGAGCACTAAAATATTTCCAAAAAAACCGCGCACGGTGTCAAATATTTGTCAGCAAAAGATTTGAAACCGTTCCCGGAACCGCGCCCGGTGACCGTAACCCTCGGCGCCCGCCCCATGACCAGCGTGTGCCAAAGCACGGACTTGCCGTCCTCGGCCCGCGGGCCTGGAATTATCAGACGATCATCGCAGGCTTCCTCCGTCGCCCTCCGCGAACGCAGCGACGGCGTGTGTGCGACCCCACGGCTGAATACTCGTGTTTGAATCCGACAATCAGGCCGAGAACTCCGCACGGCTGCACTCTGCCATTGTTAGCGCACGTGTCGATCATCACGAGGATCGCGTGAACCGCCGCGGTTATGGGGCGTAATACAAGTGTGCCGTCGGGCACGAATCGGGGTGGTGAGGCAACGTGATCCCGACGGCGTGGCGCGCGGTTGGAAAACCTCATGTTTTCCGCCACGTCTGCCGATTGAATACATGGTGCGTCGGAAGGCGTGAGGCCGCCGGACGCGCCGGGATACGAATGGAGGACTCCTACCGGGCCGTTGTGACGAGGCCCACCGCAGTACCAGGCTTCTTTCCCCTCCGGAGAGCACCGGGACGCCTTACGGCCCCTGGTGCCCTCTTTTTTTCTGCCGCGATGATCGACGGGT
>CAYWYJ010000095.1:0-14738 GCA_964462635.1 uncultured Planctomycetales bacterium | reverse complement strand
CGAGACTCGCCGAGGCGAGGGCGACTCGCTGTGGCGAGCTCCGGTCCGGCGCTACGGAGGCGGGGCGCGCGAGCGGTGGGACTCCGCCCCGCACTGGCGTGCGGGGTTCGGATAGGCGGGCTTACCGGCGACCCGAGTACGCCGGACTCCCGCCACGGCGGGCAGGTCGCCACGTCCGCCGCAGGCGAGACTCGCCGAGGCGAGGGCGACTCGCTGTGGCGAGCTCCGGTCCGGCGCTACGGAGGCGGGGCGCGCGAGCGGTGGGACTCCGCCCCGCACTGGCGTGCGGGGTTCGGAGGGGCGGGTTTAGCCGCCGAGCAGGGCCAGGACGTTGTTGGGGGCGGCGTTGGCGATCCGCAGGACGTTGGTGGCCGACTGCACCAGGATCTGGGCCCGCGTCAGGTTGCTCGTTTCCTCGGCGAAATCGGTGTCGCGCAGCACGCTCTCGGCGGCGGCGACGTTTTCGTACTGGATGCGCAGCGAGTTGAGGTTCGGTTGCAGGGTGTTCCGCTCAAAGGAGCCGAGTTGCCCGCGCAGGGTGCCCACCTGCGTGGCCGCCAGGCGGACGATGCGCTGGGCAGTGCTGTACTGGCTGCGGTTGAGGGCGTTCGCCTCCCCGGTGGCCAGGGTGTACAGGAACCCGACGTTGCGGTCCCCCAACGAAGCGGTGGTGACGGCGTCAATACCCAACGTGGCGCGTGCGTTCAGGTCAAGGGTGGGCGAGATCATGAAGTTCGCGCCGCCGCCTGTAATGCTGAAGGTCGTGTCGGTGGCCGTCTGGCTGCCGAAGGCGGCGGTCAGGACGATGTCGGCGCTGAGGGCGGTGGTGCGGACGGACACTTTCAGTCCGTCGCCGATGGCGTTCATGCCATTGACGTTCACTTCGACGTCGGCGCCGAAATCCTCCAGGGCGTTCAGTCCATTCTGGAGCTGGGTGCCGCTCAGGGCGCGGACCTTGACATACTGGGTCGAACCGTACCCGGTGCTGGTCAACACGACGTTGCCGGCACTGATGACCGCCGACACGCCGGTAAGTCCGGTCGACATATTGACGGCGTCGGCGATGCTGGAGATGGTGGCCCCGCTGGCCAGGGTGATACGTTCGGCCCCCAGGTTTCCGAGCACTTCGATGGTCTGGGCGGAGGCCAGGGTACCGGAGGAGTACGTGAGGGAGGCCAGTTCGGCGGCGACGAGGACGTCGATGTTGACGGTGCGCGACCCACCCTGCGGGATGCGGGCCGAGCTGATCCGCAGGTCGGCGATGTCGGCGATGTTGACGGCGGAGGTGGTGTACGCCAGCGTGCCGGACAGCAGCTTGCGACCTTCCAGTTCGGTAGAGTTGGCGATGCGGTTGATGGAGTCGAGGATCAGGTCGATTTCGAGCTGGTTGGCGTCCCGCTCCTCGTTGCTGATGGCGGTTTCGTTGGAGCTGCGGTCGACCAGGTCTTCCAGATCGTTGATGAGGCGGGCGATTTCCGCCAGCCCGGACTCCCCGACCGCCACCACGTTGATGGCCCGGCTGATGTTGGTCTGTGAGGCCTGGATGGCCGTCAACTGCAAGCGCATGCGTTCGGAGGCGATCATCCCGGCGGGGTCGTCCTTGCCGGTGTTGATTTTCAACCCCGTGCTAAGCCGCTGCAGCGAAAGCGTGAGCCGGTCGTTCTGTCCGCTGAGGATCCGTCGGGCGATGACGGACGGGACGTTGGTGTTGATGCGACTCATGTGGCGGCGCCTCCAAGGGCGACTAGTTGGCGGCACTCGGTCGGAGCGGCGGAGGCCGGCGAGCGCGAGTGCGGGGCGGGGGTTGCGGGACCGCCCGCTCGACTGCAATCCGTACGGGGCATCGTCCGGATCGTAGAAAGCCTTTAATTGGGACGGCGGGGCCGCCGCGGGAGGCCGCGCGGTGCACGGGAACGGTGGTGGCCGGTCGTGGGAGGGAACGCCCCCGGCCCCCCGTGCCCCCGGCCCGCCGCCGGCGAGCGCGCCTGGGTCGGGCGGCGCCCGCCGACGGATGGGCCCACTTGGCCGTGATTATCCGCCCAGCAGCCGCAGGACGGACTGTGTGGTCTGGTTCGCCAGGGCCAGGACGGTGGTTCCGGCGTTGACCAGAATCTGGTCGCGGGCCAGGCGGGAGGTCTCATAAGCAAAGTCGGCGTCGCGGATGGCCGACTCGGCCGACGTGAGGTTCTCCACCGTGATGCCCAACTGGTTCATGTTGGTGTCCAGGGTGTTGCGTTCGAACGACCCCAGCCGGCCGCGCAGCACGGAGATGCGGTCCACGGCCTGCGTGACGATCTCGGCCGCCCGCGTGTACTGCTTCGAGGCCAGCTCGTAATCGCCACCGGTCTTCACCTGCGAGAGGTAGCCGATGACGGCGTTCCCGAGCTGGGAGGCGTGGACGGAATTGATCGCCATGTTGACCTGCATGTTGGTGTTGATTTGCGGGCCGACCTGGAAGAGCGCGCCGCCCCCGGTGATGTAGAAGTTGGTCGAGCTCGTCCAGTTGGCGAGGACGTCCAGCTCGACGTCGATACTGGAGTTCTTGATCATCAGGTGATTGCCGTCGGAGGCGGCCATCGCGCCATTGATGGTGGCAATGGCATCCGCGCCGGAGTCGGAGACGGGCATGGAGGGGGTCACCGACCCGAAGTTCTGCCCCTCGGTCAGAATGCGGACGCGGACGAATTCGCGGCTGCCGTAGCCCCGGCTGCACATCACGAACCCGGCCGTAAGCGTGGTCGAGACGTTGGCCGACACGCCGGTGGCATCGGCGACGGCGGCGATCGCTTCGGCCACCTGGGAGGCGGTGGCGTTGCTGGCGAAGGTCAACGTGGTCACGCCCTTCGAGCCGCGAATCTCCACGGTGACGGCGCCGGTGTTGCCCAGTGCGGAGAATGGGAACGAGAGGCGGGCCTGCGAGGCAGGCTGTTGGACGGCGACGCTGACGCCGATCGAGCTGCGCGAGCCGAACTGGGCGGCGTGGATCTGGCAGCCGCGGATGGTGCCCAGGTCCAGGCCGCTGGTGTCGTACTGGAGCGAGCCGTCGAGCAGCTTGCGGCCGGCGAAGCTGGTCGTGTTGGCGATGCGGGTGATGCTGTCGATGGCCGAGTCGATCTGCAACTGGTTGGCGCGCATCTCCTCCTCGGAGAACGCGCCTTCGTTGGAGGCCTCGACGATCTTGGCCTGGATGTCCTTGAGCAACGAGGCCACCTCGTCGAGGGCGCCCTCGGCGGTGGCCACGATCAGCTTGGCGCGCTGCGTGTTCGAGACCGCCTGGCTGGACGCGGCGATCTCGGTCCGCAAGCGTTCGGACACGATCAGGCCGGCCGGATCGTCCTTGCCCCGGCTGATGCGCAGGCCGGTGGCCAGGTGTTCCATCGTGGTGTTGAGCGACCCGTAGGCGGCGTTCAGGTTCCGCCGGGCCGTCAGCGCGGAGATATTGGTGTTAATGCGAGCCATTAGCCATCCTCCTTGAACGGTTCGTGGCTGGAATGCGTCTGGGGAAACGGGGGGTAGGAGAAACGCGAGGAGGGACGAAGCCTACTTGGAACGCGAGCGCGAGGCCCGCTTCGGGGGCACGGCCGCCGCCAGCTCGTCGGCAGTGAGGCCCGCGGCCCTGCGGTTCTCGCGCTGAATGGCGTCGAACACTTCCTTGCGGTGGACGGTGATGTCGGCCGGGGCCTCGATGCCCAGCCGCACTTTGTCCCCCCGAATATCGACGACCGTGATCTGCACGTTGTCGCCGATGATGATCGATTCGTCGCGTTGTCTTGAAAGCACCAACATACGCGGCTCCTTCCTGGATGATGCCGATGCCGGGCCGGAACGGCGTCGTGTCGGGAACCCCGGTCCGTGGCCCGCCGGCCGCCCGGTCGGCCGCCAAGCCGCCCGCGCGGCAGGCCCGCCGCGGTTCCCGCCATCCGTGAGTCTGAGGCCGATCCGTAGACATTATAACACGCCTTTCCGACCGCTGGCCACTGCCGGGTTACGCCGTCTTGGCGACCGCCTGGGGGGTTTTCACGGCCGCCAGCCGGTAGCGGGTCCCGTAGCGCTTGTCGGACAACACCAGTTGCTTGGCCCGCAGCGAGTGGGCGCCCACGACAATCGGTCCGAGCAGGTTCGCCGTCAGGTCGCCGTTGACCTTGTTCACGATCACCAGCACCTGACAATCCTCGAGGTCCCGCAGCTCCAGGGCGTCCACGTCGTCCTGGCGGACCGGCACCTGGTAGCCCGGTACGAACGTCAGCGGATCGCAGACCACGAACGCCAGGTCCGGGTCGTCCACCGACTGCATCCAGTAGAACGCCGGGTCCGGCGCCGTCTGGATCAGCGCGAACCGCTGATGGTTCGGAAAGCCCAACAGTCCATCCTTGAACGTCATGATCTTGGTTTCGTCCACATCCAGCGGTCCAAACCGCGTCGTCTGAATGAGCATCCCATTGCTCCCGTGGCTCGTAACCCGGCGGTCTGCCCGAGGGCGGCTCGCCCGCGGCGAGAACTCCACCCAGTCCGCCCATCGGACT
The DNA here is from genome assembly GCA_964462635.1 of uncultured Planctomycetales bacterium. Lineage (GTDB taxonomy): Bacteria > Planctomycetota > Phycisphaerae > UBA1845 > Fen-1342 > JBFMAI01. The sequence goes on along the minus strand of CAYWYJ010000095.1, from coordinate 10,215 downwards.
GGACGCATCCTGCGTCCGACCCGCGTCCCGCGGGCCAACCTCACGGTCGCGGCTGGCCAAGCCACTGCCGCTCACCGCGACCGTTCTCTCCGCTCCCGCGCCGGCGACCGGTCCCGCGATCCGCGCGGGGCCGCTCGGGCCGTTCACGGCCCGCGCCTAACGCAGATAGTCCAACAGCGACAAGTTCAACACCTGCAACGCCGTGCTCAGGTTCGCCTGCAACGCCGTTTGAAGCTGTTGAAAGCGGACCGCGGCGTCGGCGATGTCCACATCGCGGACATCGCTGATCAGCACCTTGGTCGCCGTTACTTCCGTCTCCACGTGGTCCGCCCGCGTGGCCATGACCTTGGCCTGGCTGGCGAGCTTCCCCTGCACCTCCTGCATCTGCTTGAGCACCCGCTCCAGCCGCTGGGCCCCGTCGGTCATGGCCAGGCGGTCGTCCACCTGCATCCCGGCCGACAGCTCCAGCAGGGCCGTGAACGGGCTGTCCACCTTCACCGGGTTGACGTCCCGGCCGACGAGCTGGTTGCCCGTCGCCGTGACGTTCAGCCCCAGGTCCGTCGCCGCCAACGAGCCGTTCAACTCCTCGATCCGCAGCGTCCCGGCCCCGGCGGTGAGGTCCACGATGCGCAGCCCATTGCCCTGCGCCACAAAGCTGGCCGCGATGGCCCCGCCGCCCGCGGCGTTCAGCCGGCTGATGACCTCCTGGAGCGTCCGCGCGCCGTCGAGGTCCACGTCGATCGTCGTGTTGTCGCGGGTGGTGATGCGGAAATCGGCCCCCGCGACGGTGCGAACACCCTTGCCGTCGTTCAGGCTCGTCAGTCGCGTGCCCCCGTGCATGGACCGCAGTCCCAGCGCGGTGGCCGTCAGGCCGCCGTTCTCTTCAATCGTGAGGTCCGCCCCGGACACGCGGTTGCGAACCTCAAGCGATCGACCGTCATCGGCCACCTTGGCCCACACCCCGATGTCGGCCTGGTTGAAGCGATTGAGGATGTCCTCGACAGTATCGACGCCGTTGAATTGAATCGTGGTCTTCTGGCCGCCGCTGCAAACTACCAGCCCCGCGCTCAGGTTCACGCCGGCCCCGGCCCGCAGGTCGGCCACGCGGGTCCGCAGGGTGACGCGCGGATCCAGGTCCTGGCCGGTCGTGCTGGGCCCGCTGAAGGTCCCGGTCAGCCCGAGGTCGGCCGCGGTCCGCCCGCCGCCCACTTCCCATACGCTCACCGGCCCGCGGTCGGCGCCGACCCAGTACAGCTCAATGCTCCGCGTGTTGATCCGGGCCCGCAGCCCGCTCGGCAGCTCGGCGTTCAGCTTGTTCACAACGTCGCCGACCGTGACACAACCGCGGAGGTCGATCTCGGATTGCTCGGTCGGCAGCCCCACCAGAATGCGGCCGAGCTCGACCCCGCGCCCCAGCGCCCCGTTCAGGTCCGTCACGAGCGTGTCGGCGGTGAGGGCGGGGTCCAGATCGACCACGCCGCGGACTTCCGCCGACACCGCGCGGAAGAACTCGAGCCCCGGGATCGTGAAGGAGTCCTGGCTCAGGTCGAGAGCGACCATCGTCTCCATGCGGTTGCCGTCGCCGCGGTAGATGACCCCGCCCTGGCTGCGCTCGAAGGGGACGACGTTCTGGTGGCCGCTGAAGAGGTTGGTATTGAGGTAGCGGTGGTTGCCGACGCTGACGAGTTGATCGAGGAGCGATTCGACGACGACCGTGAGGGCTTGGCGCTCGGAGGGGGTCGTGTTGTCGCCCAGGGCCTGGATGGCCAGGGCCTGGGCCTCGCGCAGCAGGTCCACCGCCTCCTGCATGCTCGTGTCCACCTCGTTGAGCACGGTGTTGGCACGCTGGAGGTTGTTCTGAATGAGGTCCAGACGGTCCATCCGCCGGTCCAGCGTGATCGCCGACGACGCCCGCAGCGGGTCGTCGCTGGGCCGCTGGAACCGCAAACCGGTGGCCAGGGCGGTCTGCATGTTGTAGGTGGCGCGCTGATTACGGCGGATCGACTCCAGCAGGTTGAACGCCCGCAGGTTGTAGCTGACGCGCGTCAAGTTGACCGTGCTGACCGCCATCGTCCGTCGTCCTCGTTGCCGCCGGGGTCCTCGTTTGGATTCACGTCATGTGCCGACCAGCGTCAGCAGTTCGTCGGTGAGACTGTCCACCACGGTCAGGAACCGCGACGCGCCCTGAAACGCCCGTTCATACTTGGTGAGATTGATCGCCTCTTCATCGAGACTGACGCCGCTCAGCGACTCGCGCTGCGTCAGCAGGCTGCTGTACACCGCGTCGGCGGCCTCGTGCTCGGTCGTCGCCGACCGGGCCGCGACCGCCACCCGGCTGGTGAGGCCGGAATGGAAATCGAGAATGCTCAGACCGCCGAGCAACGCGCTGGCGGCGTCGCCGACCGCGGCGAGCCGCCCGGCGTTGCTCCCGTCGCCCGGAGCGCCGCTGCGCGAGGCCGCGATCAGTCGCGGGTCGTTGCGGACGGCGGCGACAACGGCCATCGTGGACACGTTCTGGCCCTCGAAGAACGTCCCGACGCCCAGCGCGGCGAGCGCCCCCGACGTGTCTTCGGAGAACGAGAACTCCCACCCGGCGTCGGCGTTGAGCTGCAAGCGGTTGTCGGGGGTCAGCGTCGCGGACAGCCCCGGAATCGCGTTCATCGCCGCGGCCAGGCCGGCCAACGTCGTGTCGTCGTTGTTCAGGCCGTCGAGATCGACCTTGATCATGCGGGTGATCGTCTGCCCGCTGGACTGGTCGCGGACGTGGACGAAGAAGGTGCCGTTCTGCATCGGGAACGGCAGCCCGGCCGCCGTGCTGTTGAGCGCCGCGGTGGCGCTGCGGGCCGCGTAGGTGCCGGTGGCCGACGTGTAGCCGACCAGGCCGCGCCCGCTGGTCTGCACGCGGTTGATCTCGTAGATCAGCGCCCCGGCCAGTTGGTCGATCTGCTCGAGCTGCCCCACCAGGTGTACGTCGCGGGCGGCCACCGTGGCCGCCAGCCGCCCGCTGCGCAGGACCACCGAGCCGTTGTTGTCGGCGAACCGGACGCTGGTCCGCTCCAGGCCGTTCTCGACCGTGGTGACGGTGGTCAGGCCGCGGGTGCGGTCGAAGTCCACCAGGGGCTCGCTGCCGACGTAGACGTTGACGATCCCGTTCTCGTGCTCGCGGGTCTGAATGTCGATCAGCTCGCCGAGTTGCCGCAGCAGCGCGTCCCGCCGGTCGCGCAGCGCCCCCGACCCGCCCTGCGCCCGGGCTTCGGTGGTGACCACGAGCGCGTTGAGCTTGGCGATCTCCTCGACGATGCCGTTGGCGCTGCGCGTCATCGCCTCGGTTTGCGCGTTCAGGTCGTGAATCTGGTCCAGCAGGCCCGACCGCTGCCGTTGCAGCGTGCGGATGATCGCGTCGGCGTTCGAGACCACCAGATTGCGGGACGCGGTCTCCAGCGGGTCGGTCTGCAAGTCGGCCAGGCTCTTGAAGAACTCGTTCAGTTGCGACGAGAGGTCGTACTCTGTCAGCTCGTTGTAGAGCGCTTCCACGCGACTGAGCGTCTGGTAGGTGAGCTCCGCCCCGCTGCGCATCCCGTAGGCCAGCCGCAGCCGCGATTCCACCGCCGCGTCCGTGTGCCGTTGCAGGCTGTCCAGCCGCACGCCGATGCCGGGTGAGATCGTGCCGGTCGCGGCCCCGCTGCAGACGGAGGCGAGCCGGCCGGACTGGCGGGTGTAGTCGGGGTTGCCGACGTTGGCGATGTTCTGGCCGGTGATCGTGATCGCGGCCTGATACGCGGCCAACGCGCTGCGTCCGATCTGAAATGCGGCTCCGAGTCCTGCCACGATATCACCCGACGGCATCTACCCAGCAACGGGGATGACTGCGTTCCTGTTGGCCCTGCGGTCCGTACACGGTCGTCTCCTGCGCCGCGCCCGCCAGCTCGGCGAACACGCCGCGAATGTGCGATTGCAGTTGGCGTGCCACGTGCGCCACGAGCTGGTTTTTTCGCTGCAATTCGCCGGCCAGCTCCCGCAACCCCGCCGTGCGGGCCCGCAAACGCGAGGCCCACGGCTCCGGCGCCCGCTCCGCGACCTGGGTCAGCCAACCGGTGGGGGGCCCGGCGGCGTGCAGCCCTTGCGCCGCGCGCGCAAGAGCTGCCTGGCGGCGGGGCCCGTCCCGGAAAAGCGTTTGCAGGAGTTCCCCCTCCCGCGCCGCGCAGTCGTGCAGTGCCGCGGTGTCGGCCCGGCGCAGGGCGGCCAACTTGTCCCCGGCCACCTGGACCAGCGCTTCCAAAGCAGTCTGCCAGCGCGCCAGCTCGTCGAGCAGTTCCTGCGCCGTGGCGGACTTCGCGCCATCCCAGGCCTGTTCCACTTCGAGACTCGCGGCGTCCGGCCGGGGTGCCGTGGAGATCATGTTGCACCTCCCCGTGCCGCGGACGCACCGTGGACGGCGTGGAAGGAGCGCACGATTGCGTTCACGAGCCCGGGTTGCTTGGCCGCCACCTGGTCCGCGATACGCTGGTCGAGCTGCGGCCCGAAGACGGCCTCCCCGGGCCCGCCGTCGCCCACTTCGCCGCCCAGCGGGAACCGGCGCACCTCCGCCAGCAACGGCGCGAGGAACAGGTCGGCCGCGAACTGCGCTGCGGCCTCGCGGGCCACCGCCGGCGAGCGCGGATCGGGGCGCTGCCCGAGGGCCTGCCACACCCGCAACGTGGGGCGGGCGACCCCGGGCGCCGCCGCGCCGCGGAGTACCGTCGTCGTCGATTGGACCGCGTGGACCATGCCGGACTCCCTAGCGGTACTGAAGCTGCGCGTGCAGCGCGCCCGACTCGTGCAAGTGCTCGATCGCGTTGATCATCTGGTCCGGCGACACCTTGATCGCCGACAACGTGTTGAACAGCTCGTCAAACCCCACGGTCGCCACCTTGCCGCTCGGCGGGCCGCCATCCTTCTCCGTGGGGCCGATGCGCACCGTGCCCACCCCGGGAACCTGAAGCACGGTCGGAGAGACCCGCACGCTGGCGGTGAACGACACGTTCTTGGTCGTGCGGTTGATCGTGACGACGGCGGCGGGCTCGGGCAGATCGAACAGCGGGGTCCGTTCGACCGCCGCGATGAACCGCGCGGGGTTGGCCAGCTCGTACGACGGGATGCGGACGACGACGTTCTTGGGCCCGACGGCCACGGCGAAGTCGGTGGCCACGACGATGCGGCTGTTGGGCGCGTTCGTCGGCGGGGCGGCCGGGTTCGCCAGCTCGTGGTTGATCGCCCGGGCCACCATGTGGGCCCAGCTCCAGCCGGCGTGGGTTTCGTCCAGCACCAGGGTGATGCAGTCGTTCTCGATGAAGGCGTAGAGGAAGTCCTGTTCCAGCACGGCCCCCTGGCGGATGACCCCGCGCGTCGGCACCAGCTCGTCGGGGACCATGATCGGCCCGCCCGCCAGGGCCAGGATGTACTGCGTCGCCGGGTCCTGCTCGTCGAACATCGCGTATTGCAGCGGGGTGGTCAGCAGTTGCCCGCCGCGCAGGCTCTTGGCCGAGCCCAGGGCGGAGACGACCACGTCCACGGCCTGCCCCTCGCGGGCCCCGTGCTCCGGGATGGACGCCTCCACCGCGACGAGGGCCACGCTGCGGTTACCTTTGATGTCCGTGTCGGCGAAGACGGGCGAGTGATACCGCTGATGGACGCGCACCAGCGCCCGCATCGTCGGCAGGTACTTCTCTCCGTCGCCCGTGCCCGGCAGCCCGACCACCAGCCCGTAGCCCATCAGCTTGTTGATACGCTGGCCCTGGAGCCGGGCGATGTCCTGCACGCGGACTTCGCCGGCGCGGGCCGCCGAGACGCAGGCGATCAGAAGCACAGCGCCGACCCCCGCGCGGCGTGACAAGGTGATAAGGTGATAAGGTGACAGGGGGAGGCTCTTGCCACTATCGAACCGGGTTGGACCGCGCGCCCTGATCACTTCTTCACCTTGTCACCTTGTCACTACTCAGAACGGCCGCAGCCAATCCAGCCCGCGCTTGAACCACCCGCGGCGGGTCGCGTCGCGCACCGCCCCGGTGTGCTGCACGTTGATTTGCGGGCCGGCGATCTGTGTGCTCAGGATCGTGTTGTCGGCGCCGATGTCCTTCGTGCGGCACTCGCCCGTCAGCGCGATCGTGTAGCCCTCGTCGTCGATCGTGATCTGCTTCGTCGCCTCCAGCACCAGGTTGCCGTTCGGCTTCACGTCGATCACGCGGGCCGTGATGCGGGTGGTCAACTCGTCCCGGCGGTCGTACTTGCCGTCGCCGGAGTAATCGTCCTTCCAATCGAACGCGACGGCGGGATTGCCCTGCGACAGTTTGGCCGGGACGATGCCGTGCTTGTCGCTGAGGCGGACCCACTTGGCGAGCTCCGACTCGAGCGTCCAGTCCTTCTTGGACTCCATCTTCGAGTCGGTCGTGGCCGTCTTGCTCTCGCGGATGATGATCGTCACCAGGTCGTGGACGCGGATCTTGTCCGGGTCGGGGACTTCGATCGCGATGGGGGAAACCCGTAGTAGCGTGGCGTTCGACTTCGAGGCGATCCGATCGGCGTTGAGCGTGCCCCGGGCCGACTGCCCGCCCGCCCAGGTAACGGTCGCCGGCTGGCTCGTCGCCACGGGGCGCCCGTCGCCGCCGCCGCGGCGACCGCCGAACAGCGAGTTGTTCTGCGCTACCGCCGTCCACGTCCCGAGCGCGAGCAGGACGGTCCCCGCCAGCCGTCTTCCGCCACCCGCGATGTGTCGCGTTCTCACATTCACTGTTCACCCTCCGCCAACCGCACGGTGCCGAGGCCCGTGACGACGCCGCGGAGCACCTGCCGCGCGCCGCGCGTGTCACCGGTGCGCACGCGCACCGTCTCCCCAAAGCCCCCGCTGTCCATGGCCACGCCGGTCAAACGGACTTCCACGGCCCCGCCTTCGCCGACGACGGTCACCGGCCGTGACCGGCGTACCAGGTCCACGGCTTGCAGCGTCTCCGGGGTGACCATCTGGCCCGCGGCGATGTACTTCCTCACTTGCTGCCCGATGACCTCCTCGACCCGCGCCGGCCCCGCCGCCGCGCCGGAGTCAAACACCCGCGTTTCGAGCAGCACGTCGTCGGGCCGCACGAAGTTGCCGGGGTTCAGCGGCTTGCGCGCCACCACGACCGGGCGAACGAGCCGCACATGGGCGAACACCTCGGTCTTGCGTTGCACCCGCCCGTCGCGTCGTACCGTGACCTGGAACGTCCGCAGCCCGAGCTTGTCGCGCCCCTGGCTGTTGATGACGAAATCCCACGGCGGCGTGGTCAGCGGCAGGAACTCGTTGCCGGCACGCTCGAAGCGCACGTCGGCGTCGCCGCCCCAGGCCGCCAGCTCGGATTGAACGTGGGCACGCAGCAGGTCGGCCAACGTGCGCGCCCCGGATGGCCGATCGGCCTGGGGCCTTTCGGAAGGCACGGCCGCCGGCGGCGAAGCCGGGGCAGAAGTGGGCGCGGCACGGGTCACATCGCAACGCAAGGCCCCGCCCACCAGGACGCGGGCCAGGTTCACATTGAGCTCTCTCAGTCGGGCCAGAACCTGTTCGTGCGTGACGGTCGTGCCGCGGTCGGGCAGGTCGGCGGGCCACAGCGGCAAGCCCCCCACCTGTTCAGCCAGGGTCGCGCCGGCTTCGCCAAACACGAGTACGTCGCCCAGCGTCACGGTGTCACCGGCAACGACGACCTGCGGGCGCAGGCGGAGGTGAATCGCGTCGGCCTCCTCGGCCCGCGCCATCGCGGTCGCGCCGCACACCGCCGCCAACAGCCAGACGCCTCGTTTCATCACGTCACCTGTTCCCTAGCCGGCTGTGTCTGATCTCCACGGCCGACGCTCACTACCGCCGCAAGCTCGCGATCACGCGCAGCGACTCATCCGCGGCCTGGATGGTCTGCGAGTTCATCTGAAACACGCGTTGGGCCTTGATGAGCTCGACCAGCTCCCCGACCGCCTCCGTCGAGCTTTGTTCCAGATGGGCCGACATGATCTCGCCGAGTCCGTCGGTTCCGGGCGGCCCCTCGACGGGCTCGCCGGAGGCCGGCGACTGGGTGTAGATGTTGGCCCCGCGCTGGAGCAGCCCCGCCGGGTTCACGAACCGCGCCAGCTCAAGCTGACCCAACTCCTGGATGGTCCCATCCGGCATGGTGGCGGTGATCCGCCCGTCGCTGGAGATCCCGATCTGGTCGCGTCCGACGTCTTCCGGGATCGTCGGTGAGTCCTTCATCCGGTAGCCGTAGCTGTGCCCCAGCACGAGTTCGCCGTTGGCGTTGCGGACGAAGTTCCCGGCCCGCGTGTAACCCGTGGCCCCCCCGGGGAGTTCGATCTGGAAGAACCCGTCACCCTGGATCATCACGTCCAGCGGCTCGCCGGTTTGCATGGCCGAGCCCTGCTTGAAGATGGTCTGCGTGTTGCTGAGGGCCACCCCCAGGCCGATTTGCGTGCCCAGCGCCGAGGCGCTTTCGTCGCTGGTCTGCACGCCCGGCTGTTGCCGCAGTTGGTACAGAAGGTCCTGGAAGTTCGCCCGCGCCGCCTTGAACCCCGGCGTGTCCGCGTTGGCGATGTTGTTCGCGATGACATCGATCTTCGTGGACAGGGCCTGCATCCCTGTCGCCGCGGTGTGCAGCGCGGTGATCGCCATGACGCTGCGTCCTCCGCGCCGGCCCGGCGGCTCCCGCCGGCCGGCGCGTCCGGTTCACCCGCTCACGTCCCTGTGACGGGACCGTCAGGCCCGCATGACCGTGTTGATCAGCCGGCCGACGGATTCGTCCTGCAAAGCCACCATGCGCGCGTTCACCTGGTACGCGCGCGACACTTCCATCAAGCTCACCAGCTCCTCGATCGCCTCGACCCCGGCCCCTTCGAGGTACCCCGCCTGCACGAGCACGGGCGCCGGCCGCTGCCCCTGGTCCGGGGCGACGAAACGCGTCGCGCCGGCCTTCCGCAGCGCCGTGTAGTCCTCGAAGTCCACCAGCTCCAGTTCCGCGACGACCGCCCCGTCCTGCGAAATCCGTCCCTGCGCGTCGATGCTCGGCGTCCCCCCGCGCGGGTTCAGTCGAATCGGCATCCCGCCCACGCCCAGCACGGGGGCGCCGTCCGTGGCCGCCGTCAGGAACCCGTCGCGGTCCATCAACAGGCGACCGTCGCGGGTGTACTGGGGTTGGCCGTTCACCTGCACGACGAGGAAGCCGGGGCCGTCCAAGGCCACGTCGTGCCACTCGCCCGTCGCCACCTTGGTCCCGGGCGAATAGTCCGTGAAGGTCTGTCCCAACCACATTCCCCCCGACAGCCCCTCCAGGTCCACGGCGCTGGGGCCGTGACGCCGCCCGGCCCGCCACGCCGGCACCCGCTCCGCGAACGTCGCCACGTCACGCTTGAACCCCACGGTGTCGGCGTTGGCGACGTTGTTGGCGAGCACGGCCTGCCGGTACTCGCTCGTCATCATCCCCGCCGCCGATTGGTACAGCCCGTAGATCATCTCGCCCCCTCCGTGGGTTGCGGAGCCGGGACGGCGGGTGTGGCCGGCGACGACTGGCCGGGCGCGTGCTCCTCCGTGAGGCGGCGCCAAGCCTCGGCCAACACCCGTCGTCCCAAGTGGCTCCAATCCCGCGGCAAAGGGGTCCCGTCGGCGACCGGGGCGTGCTCCTGAGGCACTAGGTCGGCGGACGGTCGGCGAAGCGACGCGGCAGCCGCGTGACTCGCGTTGGGAAGCTGTCGCTGCACCCACAGACTCCTTCGCACGGTCGTGTGCCGCGCGCCGCGTCCCTGCGCGCTGACCGCGGTACACGTGACCGGCCTAGAGGCAGACGCCGTGCCAGCCGGCTCGCAGCCCGGGGCAGGATCGCCGCGCGAGACGCTCTAAGTAGTTGTGGCTACGCAGTCTGCAACTTGCTCCACCGCCGCCGCTCCACGTGCCGCACCGCCGGCCAAGTGACAAGGAAGCGGCAACGGCTGCGCGTCACGGGCATGAACTGCGACGATGCGGCGCGGTCCGCTTGCCCCCTGGCCGCGTTGGTGCTTCAATGCCGCGTGCCCCACCTGGGAGAAGCCCATGATGTTCCAACAGCTTACCAGTGCCCCCAACGGGCGTTCACAGTCGTGCGAGATGGGAGGGCGAGGCTCCTGCCGAGCCGCGGCTCGCCGGGCGGCTCGCCCACCCCCCCGGCGGCCCAAGCTCCTGAATGCCCCTCTAGC
>CAYWYJ010000094.1:0-15216 GCA_964462635.1 uncultured Planctomycetales bacterium | reverse complement strand
CCGCCACGATGGTCACTGCCGGCATCTACATGGTCGCCCGCTGCACGCCGATTTTCGGGGCGTCGCCGCTGGCCTTGGACGTGATCGTGACGATCGGCGTCATCGGGGCGTTGCTCACCGCGACGATGGCGATGGCCCAGTACGACATGAAGCGCATCCTGGCGTACTCGACCATCAGCCAGCTCGCGTTCATGTTCGTCGCCCTGGGCTGCCGCGCGCCCGACTCGGGCGTGTTCCACGTCTTCACGCACGCCTGGTTCAAGGCCCTGCTGTTCCTCGGGGCCGGTAGCGTGATGCACGCGATGGGCGGCGTCATCGACGTCCGCCAGTTCAGCGGCCTGCGGCACATCCTGCCGCAGACCTACAAGGTCATGCTCATCGGCTGCCTCGCGCTGGCCGGTTTCCCACTGCTGGCCGGCTTCTGGAGCAAGGACGAGATCGTCCACGCGGCGTTCGCGCGGCACCCGGTCGTCGGCGTGCTCATGCTGCTGACCGCCTTGCTCACCGCCTACTACACCTTCCGCATGTTCTTCCTGTGCTTCCACGGCAAGCTGCGGCTGCCGACCGAGGCCGGCGACCACCCCCACGAGTCGCCGCCCGTGATGACCGTCCCGCTGTGGATTCTCGCCCTCGGGGCCGTTTTCACCGGCTATCTCGGTGTGACGTGGCACCCCAGCGCGGCGTCGTTCCTCGGCGTGCTCGCGCCGCACGGCTTCTTCCACCACTACCTGCACCACAGCACGATCGGGACGCCGGCGCCGCTCGGCGAGGCCCCCTGGCTGATGTACCTGTCGGCGGCGATCGCCCTGGCCGGCATCGGGCTGGCCTGGCTGCGCTACGGCACCGCCCCGACCGACGAGCCGGACCGCAAGCTGCTCGGCGGGCTGTGGAACCTGTGGAACGCAAAGTATTACGTGGATGAGATGTACGACCGCGCTTTCGTCCGCCCGCTGCGCGGCCTGGGACGGCTGCTGTGGGGCACGGACAACCACGGCGTGGACGGGCTGATCTGGTGTGTGACCGCCGTCCCGCGCGGGATGGCGTTTGCGTTGCACTTTGTCCAGCGCGGGGCGCTTCAGGCGTACGCCCTGGGCATGGTGCTGGGACTGGTGGTGCTGTTGCTGCTGTGGGGCGTGATGTAGCGGCTCGCCACAGCGAGTCGCCTTTGGCGACCGGGCTCTGCACCGGCCGATCCGAGCCGCGACCGTAAGGGAACGGCCAACAAGCAGAGCCGCGACCGCGAGGGAGCGGCGCGACAGCCGTAGGCGGCTGTCCCACACGCCGGACTCGGAGGTCCGGTGCTACAGGGGAGTGCGGGCGTCTCGCCCGCCTCGTAGCGGCCGACGGCTCGTCGGTCAGAATCGAAACGCGATGGCGGCCTTGGCCCTCAACCTGCTGATCTTTCTCCCGCTCGCGGCGGCGGTGGTCATCTGGGTACTGCCCGAGCGGCGGGAATCGCTCGCGCCGCGCATCGCCTTCGCGGTCGGGATGGTCACGCTCGTTCTCGCCGCCGGGCTGTGGCTCGCGCTGCCCGCCGCCATGGACCGCGACGGCCCCGGCGCCCTCATCGGCCGGACCAACGTCCGCTGGATCGCCGTCGGCGAGCGGGGGGAGTTCGCGGAGGCCGCCGGCGTCCTGCGTAACGGCTTTGTCCTCCGCTACCACGTCGGCCTCGACGCCATCAGCCTGCCGCTGGTCGCGTTGACCGGCCTGCTCGTGCCGCTCTCGGTCGCGTGCAGCTTCACCGGCATCCGCACCCGCGTCCGCGAGTATTACGCATGGTTGCTGGCCCTGACGACCGGCATGATCGGCGTGTTCGCCGCCCGCGACGTTCTGCTGTTCTACATCTTCTTCGAGTTCACGCTCGTGCCGCTGTACTTCCTGATCGGCATCTGGGGCGGCCCCGAGCGGCGGTACGCGGCCAACAAGTTCTTCCTGTACACCTTCGTCGGCAGCGTCATCACCTTCGCCGGCATCATGTATCTCGGCCTGCGGGCGGCCCAGATTCACGGCACCTCGGTCATTGACTTCGACCTTGTGCGGCTGTCGTCGCTGCTGCTGGGCCCCGGCGGCCTGTCGGCCCGCGAGCAGTCGCTGCTGTTCGTCGCGTTCTTCTGCGGTTTCGCCATCAAAGTCCCGCTGTTCCCGCTGCACACGTGGCTCCCGCTGGCCCACACCGAAGCCCCCACCGCCGGCAGCGTTCTGCTGGCCGGCGTGCTGCTGAAGCTGGGCACGTACGGCTTCCTGCGGTTCGCCCTTCCGATGGTGCCGGAGGGGGCGCTGGCCTGGGCGGGGCCGATGGGCGTGCTCGCGGTGGCGGGCATCATCTGGGGCGCCCTGTGTTGCTGGGTGCAGAGCGACGTGAAGAAGCTCGTCGCGTATTCGTCCGTCTCGCACCTCGGCTTCTGCATGTTGGGCATGTTCAGCCTCCTGCCGATCGGCCTGTCCGGCTCCGTCCTGTACATGGTCAACCACGGCCTCTCAACCGGGGCGCTGTTCCTTGTCGTCGGCATGATCTACGAACGCTACCACACGCGCGACCTCAACCAGATCGGCGGCCTCGCCCGGCAAATGCCCATCCTCGCGTTCTTCTTCGTCCTCTTCGTCCTGTCCAGCATCGGCCTGCCCGGCCTCAACGGCTTCGTCAGCGAGTTCACCGTCCTGCTCGCCGCGTTCAACTCCGACGTCCTCGGCCGCTGGTACGGCGTCCTCGGCGCGACCGGCATCCTGCTCGGCGCCGTCTACATGCTCTACGCCACCGGCAAGGTCCTCTTCGGCCCGCTCAAGGAGCCCGCCGGCACGCCGGACCTGTCGGCCGGCCTCACCCGCGACCTGACGCCGCGCGAAGCCGCCATTCTGGTACCGATTGCCGTCTTGGTCGTCGTCCTGGGTGTTTACCCACGACTGATTACAGATACGCTCGACCCCGCCCTGCAAGGCCAAGTCATGGCGCGCGTCCAGGCCGTGATGCCCAGCCCGCCGCTAGCCGCCCTGACACCCTTCGGTGAAACGCCAGTCGCGGACACGGCCGTCGGGCCACGGAAGGAGGGCGGCTGATCGTGGCGACGCCGATCTCCCTATCGACCGTCCTCCCCGAGCTGATCCTCGTCGCGGCCGGCTGCGCTGTGCTCCTGCTGGGACAGGCCCGCGGCGAGAGCTGGCGACGGCTCATGCCGTGGGTGGCGCTGGCGTCCCTCGCGGCGGCCATCGGCGTCGTCCTGTCGCAGGCCCGCTCGCCGGACGCCTGGGGCCACCCGCGCGACATGGGCAGCGGCCTCGCCTACGCCTCCATCGCCTTCTTCGTCCGCATGAGCGCGCTGGAACTCGGTATCATCCTCACCCTGGTGAACTGGTCGCAGGCCCGCCGTTCCGAACGCGGCGAATTCCTGTCGATGATGTTGTTCTCGTTGACCGGGCTGTTGCTGGTCGGCCCCGCCGACAACCTGCTGATCCTGTTCCTCGCCCTGGAGCTCGTCAGCATCCCGACCTACATCATGGTCGTCCTCGGCCGCACGCGCCCGGCGGGCCTCGAAGCCGGCACCAAGTATTTCTTCCTCGGCGCCCTCGCCGCCGCCGTCATGGCCTACGGCTTCAGCTTCCTCTACGGCGTCGCGGGGACGGCCTCGCTGAGCGGCATGGTGGCGGGGGTGACACGGGCGTTGCAGCAGCCGGGGACGTTGGCGTGCGGCCTGGCGACGGTCGGCGTCGTCCTGTCGCTCGGCGGCCTGCTCTTCAAGATCGCCGCCGTCCCGCTGCACTTCTACGTCGCCGACGTGTACCAGGGGGCGGCCAGCCCCGTCGCCGGGTTGCTCGGCTTCGTGCCCAAGCTCGCGGGCTTGGTGGCGATTCTCAAGATCGTGCTCATCGCGGGGCCGTGGGGCGGCGACGACACCCCCGCGTTCTGGCTCCTGTGGATCGTCGCCGTCGCCAGCATGACCGTCGGCAACGTGCTCGCGTTGCGACAGACGAACGTGAAGCGCCTGCTGGCGTACTCCGGCGTCGCGCACGCCGGCTACATGCTCGTCGGCGTGCTGGCCGGGCCGCTCGCGGGCCAGGCGGACGGCGTCGGCCGCTTCGGCCTCATGGGTGATGGCACGGGCGCGGCGTTGTATTACGTCGTGATCTACGGTATCGCCAACCTCGGCGCCTTCGCGGTGCTCGGGCTGCTGCGCGTCCGCGACGAGCCGTGCGAAACCCTGCGCGACGTCGCCGGACTGCTGCGACGTCAACCCGGCCTGGCGCTGCTGCTGGTGCTGGCCATGTTTACGCTGATGGGCCTGCCACCGACCCCCGGCTTCTGGGGCAAGCTCGGCCTGTTCGGCAGCGCCCTGGCCGCGTCCGGCACCACGCCGGTACCGGGGCACAGCTCCTGGCTGATAGCCCTGGTCATCATCGCCGTGCTCAACTCGGCCCTGGCCGCGGCGTACTACCTGCGCGTCATCGCCGCCGTCCTGCTCTATGAGAATGAGCACCCCGCCCACGCCGTCCGCAACGAAGCCCAGCAGATCGGCGCCATGCTCTGCGGCTTCCTGCTGCTGATCTTCATGTTCCTCCCCGGCGGGCTGATCCGGGCCGGGCGTGAGGCAACGAGCGAGCTGGCGCAGCAGGTCGAAACAACCACCGCCGTCCTCGACCACACGTCGGATCGCTCGACTCAATAGAACAGCGTGACGGCGCTGTACTCGATCCGCTCGGGATGCCCGCCCAGGATCCGCCCCGTCTCCTCCCAATATAGCGGTTGACGTTGCTCCCAGCGCTCGGCATCACGCCGCAGCCACTCCGCCGCCCCCTCTTCCGCGCGGCGATACCGGTCCACACGGCCACGAAGGTCGGCGTCGGCCAAGCCGACCGTGCGCGCGAACCGCTGCGGCCGCTCCGCTTCGGTCCGACCCCAAATCGCCACGGTGTGTTCCATGCTGCTGGTGCGCTTGGCGAGTCGGCGCTCGCCTACGGGGCTCGTTCGACAACCCGCCAGCGCCACGACCGCCAGCACCGCCAGGCCCGCGACGACCGCCGTCGCCCGGCGCAAGACCCACGAGTCGCAGGCCGACCCGCCGACTCGTGCCGTGCTCCGGTTGGTGGTTCTTGGGGCCGTCAAAGCACCCTCAGAATGGCTCATACATCTTTGCGCCCGCAATGGCACCGCATTGTACCCGCCCGCGTGCTCATGGGCGGCACCGCGACCCGCAATGCGGCCCCGACGGCCCGCGCGAGGTCAGCTCCGCCGCCGCCGCAGATCGCGGGCGATGTCCCGCTGCTCATCCCGCCGGCGGATGTCCTCCCGCCGGTCGCCGTGGGTCTTGCCCCGCGCCAGGGCCAGATCGACCTTGACCAGCCCGCGCTCGTTGAAGCGCAGGGCCAGCGGGACGATGGTCCAGCCCTTCAGCACAACTTTCGCGGCCCAGCGGCGAATCTGCCGACGATGGACCAGGAGCTTCCGCTCCCGCGTCGGCTTGTGCTGGGCGTACCCCGCCATCGGGTAAGGGGCGATATTGCAGTCCAGGAGGTACAACTCCCCCTCGCGGATGTGGGCGTAGGCCTCCTCGATCGAGGCGTGCCCGGCCCGCAGGCTTTTCACCTCGCTCCCCGTCAGGGCGATCCCGGCCTCCAGGGTATCCAGAATCTCGAATTTATACCGGACCTTCTTATTCAGTATCTTGGGGGGTGCCGGTGGACCTTGGACCATGTTATCATTAAAGTTAGCCGGGCCACGGGTTAGCTGCAACTCACCCCCGCGGCGACGGTATAAGGCGGTGTGACATGGGCCCCGAGAAACCCGTGCCGGACCGGACGGCGATGCCCCGGAGCGAGGAAAACCGGCTCGTGGACCGCGCCCGCCGCGGAAACCCCGAAGCCTTCCGCGCCCTCGTCGACGCCTACAAGGAGCGGCTGTTCGCCTTCATCTGGCGGATGGTCCGGGACCATCACGAGGCGGAGGACATCGCGCAGGCGGCTTTCGTCCGGGCCTACCAGGCCCTGAGCAGCTACCGCGAGGAATACGCCTTCAGCACGTGGCTGTTCACGATCGCCTACCGCCTGTGTCTGAACCACCTCCGCCGCCGGAAGGCGTACTCCGGCGAGGTGGACCTCACCCGCATCGGGGCCGCGGGCGATGACGCCCCGCACGCCGTGGCCAACACGGAGGAAGCCGAGCGGCTGCGCCGGCTGATCTGGGCCGCGGTGGACGAGTTGAAGCCCGCGCAGAAGACGGCGGTGCTGCTGTTCTACCGCGAGGGCAAGAGCTGTGAGGAAATCGGGCGCGTGCTCGACGTGCCGACCGTGACGGTCAAGAGCCACCTGCACCGCGCCCGCGCCAAGCTGCGGGCCGCGCTCAGCGGCGAGCTGGTGCATGACTGGATGGCCCTGGAGTTCCGTGCGGATTCCCAATCCGCCTGAGTGGCGACCATGAACTGCTCGGACTGCGAACAACTTTTCGACGCCTATCTCGACGGGCAGCTCCTCGGCTCGCTCCGCCTCGAGTTTGACGCCCACCGGCTGCGCTGCCGCCGCTGCCAGCAGTCGCTCGCCATGCTCGAAGCGGTCGGGCACGTCATCGGCGGCGACCCGCGCAGCCCCGAGCTTTCGGGTGATTTCGCCGACCGCGTCATGGCCGAGGTCGCCACGCCCATGGCGCCGCGCCGCCTGACGGTCCCCTGGACGCGGGTGGCCATCGTGGCCGCGGCCCTCGCGCAGGCCGCCGCCATCGTCGCCGCCGTCATCTTGTGGAACGTGCCGCGGACCGAGGTACCGGTCGCCGCCCCGAGCGTGGGCGCGGCGGACATGGCCCGCTTCGCGGCCGATCCCGAGTTCCGCGCCGTCCACAAGCTGATCGTGGAGGGCGTCGAAGACAGCCTGTGGGAAATCCATCACACGGGACGGCGACTGACCGAGGACCTCGTCACGCTCGGCCGCTACCTCGACATCGTGCTGCCCGAGGACGTGGCCCGCGAGTCTTCCCGCATGGCCGGCGCCAACCCGTGGAACTTCCTGTGGAGCCCGATGTCCCCCGGCGAGGAAGAGCCCCCGGAAACCAGCTCGGGCGACACCGTGTACTCAATCTGACGCTGCCCGCCGTGACGCGGAGCGGCGGCGTTTGGTTCCGCGCCGGCGCGAGCCGGACTCCGCAAGGTCCGCCGACACGCTTCCACTCTAGGGTCCTGTGAAACTCCGGCCTGTTCCAATCTCCGGCTTGTGGCACCGCGTCCGGCTCGGCGCGGCCGTGCTGCTGATCGGCGCGCTCCCCGCGACGGCCCCCGCCGACGAGTCCCTGGCCCGCGCCGTGCCGGCGGACATCGGCCTGTTCGTCGAGTTGCGCCAGGCCGAAGACCTGCTGCTGCCGCTCGTCGAGCCGCAAGTCTGGCTGACCCTGGCCGAGATGGTCGGTCAGCCCGCCGCCCTGGACGACACCGAGCAGTGGCGGCAGCGGGTCGAGCAAACCGTGCGCATGTCCCCGGCCGACGCCGTCCGCGCGTTGTTCTCCCGGCGCGTGGCCTTCGCGGCGGAGGGACCGCGGAACACCCAGGACGCGGTGGTGTTGTGCCGACCCGCCGGTCCCCCCCGTACACTGATCCAGCAATGGCAGGCGCAACCGTTGCCGAGCTCTGGCCGTACGGCGGTGTACCGCCTGCCCTACCATGTCGGGCTGGCCGTCCGGGATGACCTGCTCGTCTTCGGCGACCGGCTGTCCCAAACCCTGTTCGATGAGGTGGTGCAGCATCTTGATGGCAATGCCGCCGGCACCCTCGCCGAGGCCCCCGCCTATCGGCAGTTGCTGTCGCGCGTGCCGCCCAACCCGGACGGCGTGTTGTTCGCCCGGCTGATTCACGCGGCCGCGGAGTCGGCGCCGCCAACCACCATGACCGCTTCGGCGCCGGCCCCGTCGTGGCCCGAATTGCCACGACTGCTGCGGGGATCGTCCCACGTGCTGCTCGCCCTGCACCGCGACGGGCGGCTGCTGCACGTCACCGTCGTCGGCGATGCCGCCGGCGACGCGCTGACGCCCGACGGACGACCGACCGAACTGCTCGGCACGCTCCCGCGACGAACGCTACTGGCCTGGGCCGGGCACGTGGACTACGCCCGGCTCGCGGAATTGGCGCAGCGGCTCCCCGAGCGCAGCGTCTTTCGCGTCGCGTACCAGCTTCACGAACGGGCCGGGACGATCCAGCGGCTGACCGCCGCTTTGAACTCCGCCACCTGCGTGGCCGTCGGTCTGGTGGACCCGCCCACGCGACAGGTCGCCGCGCCGCCCGTCCCGGCCGTGGCGCTGCTCGTGCGAACGCGCGAGCCGACGGCCGCCATCAAGGAGTGGGCCGACCTGTTCCACCACACCGTCGCGCTCTACAAGCTCTTGTCGCTCAAGCTGGCCGCGCCGCCGCGCATTCCGCCGATCGAAAGCACCGAGATCGGCGGCCTGCCGGCCGAGCGGCTCGACCTGGGCGGCCTGATCGCCCCCGCCCCGGAACTCACGCCGATCGGCGAACTGCACCTCTGCTGGACCCTGGACGACGACGTGCTCATCATCGCCAGCCACGCCGACTGGCTGCGGCAAGTCCTCGTCGCTCGACACGAGCAGGCCGAGCGCCTCGACGACGTGCTGGCCCTCGCCCGCCAGGGGCCCGCGGGGCGGCAGGACAACACTCTGGTGGCCCAGATCGGCCCGCTGGCCGACCTCGGCAACCTCTGGCTGCGCCATTTCGAGCAAACGTTTCCGGTCGTCTTGCAGGAGAGCTGGTGGCGGAACTACCAGCCCGGCGGCGGGGGTGTCCGCCTCGGCCTCCAGGTCACCGAGGACGCCGAACGCCGACGCCTGCGCGTCCTCTCCGTCAACCCCAACTCCCCCGCCGACGGCCTGCTCCGGCCGGGCGACGAGATCGTCGGCTGCAACGGCCGGCGTTTCACCACGTCGCAACCCGTCCAGGAGATGCGCCGCGGCCTCAACCGGCGTCCCAACGCCCGCTGGATCGACCTGTGGATCGAGCGCGACCGCATGGTCAGCGGCCGACGGATACCGCTGCTGTTTGTTGACCCGGTCGAAGTCTTGCGGCGAATCGTGGCGGTCGGGCAGGTGGTCCAGCGCGTGGTGTATACCGATGACCTGCCGGACGCCGCCGGCCCGCGCGGGCACCTGACGCTGGAACTCCGCACGGAGCCGGGGCCCCTGTTCGAGCTGCGCCTGACGCCCGCCGAGCCGAACGCCGGAGACTAGAAGCCATCCCAGAACCCCCCTCCCTCTCAGGTCGCCGCAGGCGACTCGCGGTGGCGAGGAGGGGTTGGGGGAGGGTCGAAATCCTCGGCACAAACCACTGTCTCGATTCTCTAGTCGATGTAGATCCAGGTTTCGGGACAGCTTCCCGATGGACATTCAGGATCGTGGGACGCCACCCGGGAGGGCGAGCCTCCCGGCGAGCCGCGGCGCGGCAGTCCCGGCGCGCCGGGATCGCCGTCCCCTGTTGCACGATCGTGAATACCCACTTGGAGGACTCCTCCTGACGCCCCTCCCGCTCAGGTCGCCATGGGGGCGACCCGCAGTGGCGAGGTTGGGTTGGGGGAGGGTGACAGCGGACAGGCCGGAGGGGCCCAGGCATGGGGAGCGTCGGCCTCTGGCCGGCATCGAGGGGCCCAGGGGGCGAGGGTCGGCGGCCGTGCCCCGACGTCCCGCGGCATTTCCCTCAATCCCTTGCCAGTCCGCCGCGGAAGTAGCGCCGGCCCCCTGTGGCTGGCGCAGAACGTCGAAAACGTATTGAAATCTCACGTCCGCCACGGGGGGCGGACGCTACGGCGTTTTCTGCGGCGGGCTGTTAATCCCATGATCCCTCAATCCCTCTTCCCTGTTCCCTGCCCCCCCGTTCCCACCCACTTCTGCTGGACGCCGCGCCGGCCGATTTCGTACGATAATGGCGTTGAAGGACGCCGGGGATGCGGCCGGACGGTCTGGCCTGCCCGCGGGGGCGGGTGGCGCGTGCGGCACCGGGGTCCGAACGAGGGAACCCGTGCGGGGACGCCGGGCGTGAGGTGGGACCGTGAACCAACGGCACATCAATCGGTGGGCAGTGGTGGGACTGTGCCTTGTCTGTGCCTGCACGCACTTCGCTCGCGCGCAACAATGCGAGTGGTTGCCGGGCGAAGGTCTGCCGGGCCTGAATGACGAAGTGTATGCCATGACAACCTGGGACCCCGACGGCGCAGGGCCGGCGCCCGAACTCCTGGTTGTGGGCGGGATCTTCTCGACCGCTGGCGATGAAGTGGTGAACAACATCGCGGCCTGGGACGGAACCCGGTGGTGGCCGCTGGCGTCGGGGATGGCCGGCACGAGTTCCTTTGTGTCCGCGTTGACAGTGTACGACGGGCAACTGGTCGCGGGCGGGCGCTTCACGACCGCCGGCGGCGTGCCCGCGGCCAACATCGCCTGTTGGAACGGCAGCACTTGGAAACCGCTAGGGGCGGGAACCAACGGCAGCGTCCTCGCTTTGACCGTGTACGAGGGCGACCTGATCGCGTCGGGCCAATTCTCGACCGCCGGCGGCGTGACGTGCAACAGAATCGCCCGTTGGCACGGCGGCGCCTGGCAGCCGCTGGGATCCGGGATGAGCCCCGCGACTTGCCCGGGGGTGTGCGCACTGACCGTCTACGGGGGCGAGCTGATCGCGGCGGGGGACTTCACCACCGCCGGCGGCGTGCCGTGCAACCGCATCGCCCGGTGGGACGGTAGCACCTGGCAACCGCTCGGAACA
Organism: uncultured Planctomycetales bacterium; assembly: GCA_964462635.1. Classification (GTDB taxonomy): domain Bacteria; phylum Planctomycetota; class Phycisphaerae; order UBA1845; family Fen-1342; genus JBFMAI01. Next base: position 4,483 of record CAYWYJ010000094.1, on the reverse strand, counting down.
GGAACCGACAGCGCGGTGTATGCCCTGACGAACTACGAGGGCGAACTGATCGCAGGGGGCACTTTCGTCAAAGCCGGTGGCGTCAACTGCTTCTACGTGGCGCGCTGGGACGGCAGTACTTGGCGGCCGGTGGAGACATCGTGGACCAAACGGCTGGACGACGACGTCTACGCTCTGGCAGTGCTTGACGGGGACCTGATCGCGGCCGGCGCGTTCACAGCGGCGAGCGGCGCGACGTGCAACAGGATTGCCCGCTGGCGCAGCGGCGCGTGGGAACCGCTGGGGTCGGGTATCGGTGGAGGCACCTCCCCCGAGGTGTATGCGCTGGCTGTCCACAATGCCGATTTGCTTGCCGGGGGCAGATTCACGACCGCTGGTGGTGGGGGGTGTAGAAACATCGCCCGCTGGAACAACAGCGTGTGGCAGTCAGTCGGGACGGGCATGGACGCCGCCGTGCGGGCCCTGACCGTACACGAAGGCGACCTGGTCGCGGGCGGCGACTTCACGAATGCCCACGGCGGGGCGTGCTGTTACGTCGCCCGCCGCATCGGGGACACGTGGCACGCCCTCGGATCGGGCATGAACGGAACGGTGCGATGCCTGACCACCTACAACGGCGAGCTGATCGCAGGCGGTAGTTTCACCACAGCCGGGGGCGTGTCCTGCAACCGTATCGCCCGCTGGGACGGCTACGTCTGGCGGCCGCTCGGCGGGGGGATGAATGGGGCCGTGCGGGCCTTGGCCGTGTACAACGGCGAACTGATTGCGGGCGGCGCCTTCACCCAAGCCGGGACCGTCTGGTGCGACTACATCGCCCGTTGGGACGGTAATGCCTGGAGAGTGCTGGGGTGGGGGATGAACAACACCGTGTCCGCCCTGACCGTCCACGATGGCGAGTTGGTTGCCGGAGGTGCCTTCACGGCCGCGGGCGGCGTGCCGGCGAATCGGATCGCGCGCTGGAACGGGGCGGCGTGGCAACCGCTCGGACCGGGCATGAACGGCAGCGTTCTCGCGCTGGCGGTGTATGACAGCGAGCTGGTGGCAGGAGGGGACTTCACAACCGCGGGCGCCGTCAACGCCGGCCGCATCGCGCGCTGGGACGGAAGTACGTGGCGGCGGCTACAGGGGGGCTTGAACGGCAGCGTTTATGCCCTGGCCGTCTACGGCGATGAGCTCATCGCCGGGGGGGCTTTCACCACGGCCGACTTCTTTCCCGCCAAGGCCATTGCCCGTTGGACCGGCTATTACTGGCGGAACATGGGCGCGGGGATGGGCGGCACGGGACCGACGGTGCTGGCCCTCGCCGGCTTCCAGGGCGAGTTGGTCGCCGGGGGCGATTTCACGACGGCTGGTGAGGAGATATCGGCCTATTGGGCCCACTGGATCTGCGTTGACTTCGGGGCGTGCTGTGTCCAGCAAACGTGCGTCCCCGACCAGACGAAGGCGGCCTGCACGAGTGCCGGCGGGCGGTGGGCCGGGGCCGGGATTGACTGTGGACCCCCGACCCCGTGCGTAGCCGGGCTGCGGTGCGCGGGCGACCTGAACTGCGACGGCGTCGTCAGCTTCGACGACATCAATCCGTTCGTCCTCGCCGTTTCCAACTGGCCGTTATGGCAGAGCACGTACCCCGACTGCCCCGAGCAGAACGCCGACGTCAACGGCGATGGTGTATACGGCGGCGCCCAGAGCTTCGGTGACATCAACCCGTTTGTGGCCCTATTGGCCTCCGGCGGCGGGCAGCCGATTCCGTGTCCATGAGGACAGGCGCTGCGGCGTTGCTTACAGATGCTAACAGAACCCGCCACGCGAGGGGTGGGCCGCTTGGCCCCGCACTGGCGTGCGGGGTTCTGACAGACGTTCTCACGACGTGTCACGGTTGAGTCTGGATCATGAGTGCCACTGCGGTGCGAAACACGAGTCGTGCTGGTGATCGAGGCGATGCGGCCCGGAGAACCGGGGCCGTGATTCCCCGAGAGCCATCATTCCGGCGGAGGGTGGTCATGTTGCGGATTGGGCGGATTGGGTGGACGGTAGCGGCCCTGGTTGCATTCGTGGTGAGCGCGACCGGCGCGCGGGCGGAGTGCGAAGGGGAGTGGCTGTACGGCCCGGACCAGGGCCTGCCGGGCCTGGACGGCGCGGTCTATGCGATGACTACGTGGGATCCCGACGGGGCAGGCCCCGAGCCGGAACTCCTGGTCGTGGGCGGGGAGTTTTCGATTGCCGGTCACACGCCGGCCAGCAACGTGGCCGCCTGGGACGGCCACGCCTGGCAGGCGCTCGGAACAGGAACCGATGGCCGGGTGCGGGCCCTGGCGGTGTACAACGGCGAGTTGGTCGCCGGCGGGGACTTCGTCATGGCCGGGGGTATCTTCTGTAGCCACATCGCGCGCTGGGACGGCGACACATGGCAGCCGCTGGGGGCGGGGATGGATGCCTCCGTGTGGACCCTGGCAGTCTTCGACGGGCAGTTGATCGCGGGAGGCGACTTCTTCACGGCGGGCGGCGGGCCGATTCGCGCCCTTGCCGGTTGGGACGGCACGGATTGGCACCCGGTGGGAGCGAGCGTCCCCGGAAGGGTCTTTGCCCTTCTTGTTCGCCACACCGAGTTGATCGTGGGAGGCGCGTTCACGACCGCGGGCGGGGTCACGGTCAACAACATTGCGCGTTGGAACGGCAGCACGTGGCAATCACTGAGCACGGGCACGAACGGGGCCGTGCTGGCCCTGGCTGAGCACGACGGCGAGCTTGTCGCGGGTGGCGAGTTCACCACGGCCGGCGGCACCACGGTGAACGGGATTGCGCGGTGGAACGGCATCATGTGGGGACGCCTGGGACCCGGTACGAACGGGGCGGTGTTTACTCTGACGGAGTATGCCGGCGCCCTGATCGTCGGGGGGACGTTCACGTCGGCCGGTAACCTCTCGGCCGCGCACATCGCCCAGTGGAGCGCCGGCGAGTGGCGGACCCTCGGTTCGGGCACAAACGGCGATGTCCGCGCCTTGCTTGCCCGTGGAAGCGAGTTGCTTGCGGGTGGAGGTTTCACTACGGCGGGCGGCGCGCCGGCGGCTCGAGTAGCCCCCTGGAACGGTACCGCCTGGCGCGTCTTCGGACCGGGGATGGACAACGACGTGCTGGTGCTGAGCGCTTGTTCTTCTGATCTGCTCGTGGGTGGCCGATTTCAGACGGCCGGCGGCACGCTGGCACCGGGCATCGCGCGGCTCCAGGGCAACAGCGCGTGGTCGGCTCTGGGTTCAGGAATCGTCGGCGAGGTCTCCGCCGTGACCAGCTACGGGACGGACATCGTCGCAGGTGGGGACTTCACCACGGCCGGCGGCCTGCCCGCCGCCAATATCGCTCGCTGGGACGGGAGCGACTGGTGGCCCCTCGGGACGGGGACGAACGGCCGGGTTCTGGCCCTGACGACGTATCAGGGCCAGTTGGTCGCGGGGGGCTGGTTCACCAGCGCCGGCGGCGTGGCGGTCAATCGGGTCGCGAGCTGGAACGGCAATCTCTGGCAGCCGTTGGGCACGGGGCTGAACGGCACGGTCAGTGCGCTCACCGAGTTTGCCGGTGAGCTCGTCGCCGGCGGTGGGTTCACCAACGCGGGCATCATGACGGTGAATCGTGTTGCGCGGTGGAATGGCACCGCTTGGCAGCGGCTGGGGACCGGGATGAACGACTCCGTGTTGTCGTTCACGGTCTACAACGGGGAGCTGATTGCCGGCGGGGCGTTCACCACGGCCGGCGGCGCGGCGGCGAATCGCGTCGCGCGCTGGGATGGCAACGCCTGGCAACCGCTGGGATCGGGAATGAACGGCAAGGTCCTCGCGCTGACGGTCCACGAAGGCGAGTTGATCGCCGGCGGCGAGTTCACCGTGGCGGGTGGCGTTTCGGCCAGTCACATTGCCCGTTGGGACGGGTCCGCCTGGCATCCGCTGGGAACGGGGACCGGCGACGCGGTTTGCGCTTTGGCCGTCCACGACGGGGAGCTGATCGTCGGCGGCTTGTTCACCCTCGCCGGCGGTCAACCTTCCTACTACTGGGCCCGCTGGGGCTGCAAGGTCTGCGCCGGCGATTTGAACTGCGACGGCGTCGTCAGCTTTGACGACATCAACGCCTTTGTGCTCGCCTTGTCGAAGTGGAATGAGTGGCGGTACACCTACACAGGCTGCCCCGAGCGCAACGCCGACATCAACGGCGACGGGCAGTACGGCGGCCTCTACGGCTTCGGCGACATCAACCCCTTCGTCGAGCTCCTGGCCGGCGCCGCCGGCCAGCCGATCCCGTGTCCCTAACAGCACGCAGTGGCATGCACCTCAGCACCACAGGCGTCCCCGCCTGTGGTCGGTGGCATGTCCGCGGCCTTGAACAGACATGCGCTACTCGCGGGTCGGAGCATGGCCGCACCGACGCGGCGGTGCCACTTGTCCGCTCCCTCACGGTCGCGGCTCGGATCGGCGGGCGGGACGCCCGCACTCCCCCG